>NZ_JBFAQU010000022.1:0-97625 GCF_040678915.1 Micromonospora sp. NPDC049257 | reverse complement strand
CGGGGGCGGGTCCGCCCCCGGCCCGACGACGACCCCCGGGCCGCCCCGGGGCGGCGACGTCAGCTGTTGAGCTGCCAGATCGAGAAGTTCAACGCGGCGGCGAAGGTGACCCAGGCCCAGTAGGGCAGCAGCAGGGCCGCCGCCGGCCGGGAGATCCGCCAGAAGGCGACCACCGTCACGGCGATCGCCAGCCACATCAGCACGATCTCGGCGAAGGCCAGCCCGTAGCGGCCCGCGCCGAAGAAGAGCGGGGTCCAGATCGCGTTCAGCACCAGCTGGACCACCCAGGCCCAGACCGCCGGGCCGAAGCCGACCCGCCGCCAGACCAGCCAGCCGGCGACCGCGATCAACGCGTAGAGCAGGGTCCAGACCGGGCCGAACAGCCACGAGGGTGGGGCCCAGGCCGGCTGGCGCAGGGCGGCGTACTCGTCGCTGGTGCCGGACACCCCCAGCCCGCCGATCGCGGCGGCGACGGTGACGGCCGCGCCGAAGGCGAGCAGCATCCACCAGGTCCGCGCGGTGCCGGTCCGCCGGTCGCTCCGGGTTGTCTCCATGGTCAAGATATTTCCCCGGTACGCCCCGGCAAAAACCCGCCCCCGGCCCGGCGGGGGCCGGCCCGGTCGCGTCACCGGGCAGCGGTCGCTCCGGGCGGGGCACCACCCCCGCACAGCAGGACGCCGGGGTCGTCGGTGCCGGAGGCCCCTGTCTGGGAGGACGGGGCTTCCGGGGGCGACGACCCCGGCGGGTCAGGTGCGGGTACCGGCGTCAATTGAAGATGCTGACACCACCCGGGCCGACCAGAAGGCCGACCACGATGAGGACGATGCCCCACAGGATCTGCCGGCGGAACAGCGCGAGGATGCCGGCGACCACGAGTACGACTGCGAGAATCCAGAGAATCAGCTCCATGGCTGCTGAATACCCGGCTGCCCGAGCCCGAAAACCTGCTCCTCAGTCGATTTGATCTCCCAGGTGGAAGACGCTGTACGCCTGCTTGATCACCGGATGGGCGACGTTGCGTACCCGCACCCCGCCGGGGGTGACACCGCGTTCGGTGCCGGCGTGCGCGTGGCCGTGCAGGGCGAGCGCCGTCGGCGCCGAGTCGATCGCCTGACCCAGCTGGTACGACCCGAGGAACGGGTAGATCTCCAACGGCTCACCGGCCAGGGTGTCCGGCACCGGGGCGTAGTGGGTCAGCGCGACGAGCAGGTCGCAGTCCAGCCCGCGCAGCGCCTCACCCAACGCCGCCGCGCTCTCGTTGCTGGTCCGGACGAACGACTTCATCTCCGGCTCGCCGAAGTCGCTGGCGCACCGGCCGGCGAACCCGCCGCCGAAGCCCTTGACGCCGGCCACCCCGAGCCGGCCGCCGGGGCACTCCAGCACCGTGCCGGTCCCCTCCAGCACGGTGATCCCGGCGTCCTGGAGCACCTTGACCACCTGCGGCACCTGGTCGCACTGGTGGTCGTGGTTGCCGAGCACGGTGACCACCGGCACCCCGAGGCCGCCGAACTCCTGGGCGACGCAGCGCGCCTCGGCCTCGGTGCCGTGCCGGGTCAGGTCACCGGCGAGCAGCAGCACGTCGGCGCAGTCGGGCAGCTCCTCCAGGGCCGGGCGGAACCGGCCCAGCACGTCGGCGTCCAGGTGGACGTCGCCGACGGCGGCGATCCGGATCATCGGGTCCTCCTCACGGCAGCTCCTCGACCTGGGCCGGCGCCTGGGCGCGGATCACCCCGATGTCGCTGGTGATCGCCTCGTCCGGGAACCGTTCGGCCACCCGACGCAGGATCTCGGCCCGCCGTTGCGGGCTCTCCACCTCGCCGGTGAGGACCAGGCCGCGTTCCCGACGGGCCACGGTGATGCCCTGCTCGGCGACGTCCGGGTCCTCGGTCAGCAGCCGTTGGATCGCCGCCTCGACGTACTCGTCCGGCGGGCCGGCGCTGTGCTCGGTCACGGGGTCTCCCTCTCCTCGGGGATACGGGCGTACGGCACCGGCGTCCCCCCGTACGGGACGACGTCGAGCCGGTCCAGCAACATCAGGAACGCTTCGGCGTACGGCGAGTGCTGGGTCTCCTTGCGTACCCGCTCCCAGTCGATCTGTTCGCGCAGCGACCGGGCCAGCGGCAGGCCCCGGGCGAAGTCGCAGTAGTGCTGGGAGAAGCTGAGCAGCTTGTGCACCATCAGCCGGGTCGCCGACAGCACCGGCATCCGGATGGCGTCCACCGGGCGGATCACGGTGTCGGCGAGGGTCTCGTGCGTCACCGGGGTCTCCACCGGCCGGTGGATCAGGTCCACCATCCGCCCGTCGTCGTAGACCTTGACCAGCCAGTCCTCTGGCGGGCGTTCGGCGGTGAAGCCCTCGTCGGTCAGCGCCTCCAACGCCCGCTCGACATGCTCCTCGGGGAGCAGGAAGTCCACGTCGTGCTCGCTGGAGTGGCCGCCGTGCGCATAGACGGCGAAGCTGCCGCCGAGCGCGAAGGGGATCTCGTTCTGCTTGAGCACGGCGGCGACCCGCTTGAGGGTGTGCAGGAGGCTGACGTCCCCGCGCTCGGCCATCTGGTCTCTCCCGTCGGTGGATGGTCGGTGGGAAATGACGTTGCGTACCCGGCTGCCCGCCCGCCCACACCTGGGCCGGTGGACCGATGCGGTCATCGCCCCCATCGGGGACCCGATCGGGCAGCGGGTGTGCGCGGGTCGGATAGTCTGTGCAGGGTGGCCAGATCACGGCGCGCGACCGACGGTAGGCCCCGACTGCGTCGCGTCGCGTTGATCGGCATCGACGGTTCGGGCAAGACCACCCAGGCGCACCGGCTCGCCGCCGCGCTGACCTCGGCCGGGCTGCCGGCCACCTACCACCGCAACGCGAGCGGTCGGCGTTGGCTCGGCCGGGTCGCCCACCGGTTCGGCCGCTCCGACGCACAGGGGCTGGTGGGCCGGGACGGGATGCTCGCCGTGGAGTCCGTGCTGCGCTGGCTGGCGATCGCCGCCGCGCTGCTCAGTTGCCTGGTGACCGGGCGGACCGCCGTGATGGACCGCTACTCCGCCTGCCAGTACGCCAGCATCCGGGCGCACGGTGGGCAGCGGTGGGAGCGGCTGGCGCGGGCTGGCTACCGGGTCTTTCCCGCGCCGCAGGTCACCTTTCTGCTCACCGTCGACCCGGTCGAGGCGTACCGGCGCATCGAGCGACGGGGTGAGGACCACGAGACGATGGGCTGGTTGACCGCCGCCGACGCGGCCTACCGGTCGTTGCCCGAGTACCCGGGTTTCGTGGTGGTCGACGCGGGAGGCGGGCCGGACGAGGTGTCCCGGCGGATCCGGGCGCACCTGGCGCGTTGGCTGCCGCCGGAGGAGGGGGCCGGCCCGGTGGCCGTTGATCCGCCGGACGACACCGGACCGTCCGCCCCGGCGACCGACGGCGTCGGGCGGGAGCCGGTCGCCGCCCAGGCCCGACCGTAGACCGAGGCGATTCCACCGGACCGGCCGAGGTGCGTCAGGCTGCGCAAATGGGAGTCTGTGCCGGAACGCCCCCGGTGCCGGGGGATACTTCCTGTCGGATACGCGCGGTCATGGTTGACGGCTCGCGGCTCATGAAAGTAAGTTTCATCCGTGGCGAAGAGTCCGAAGATTTCTGTGAGTCACGAGCCGGGTGGGCTGATCGTCCACATCAGCGGCCTGCTCCCGTCGCTGTCCCCCGCCGAGCAGCGGGTCGCCCGCCTGGTCGTCGCCGACCCCGCCGACGCCGCCCGACGGACCATCACCGACCTCGCCACCGCCGCCGAGACCTCCGAGGCCACCGTCATCCGGTTCTGCCGGTCCGTCGGCATGGACGGCTATCCGCAGCTGCGGATCCGGCTCGCCGCCGAGGCCGCCCGCCGGATCGAGCCGCCGGACGCCCGGGTGGTCGGTGGGGATATCCCGCCCGGCGCCGACCTGGCCCAGATCATCGCCACCATCGCCTTCAACGACGCCCGGGCCGTCGAGGAGACCGCCCAGCAGCTCGACCCGGCCGTCTGCGAGCAGGTCGTCGAGGCGATCGGCGGCGCGGGCCGGATCGAGGTCTACGGTGCCGGCGCGAGCGGGTTCGTCGCCTCCGACTTCCAGCAGAAGCTGCACCGCATCGGCCGGATCGCCTTCTCCTTCCCGGACGTGCACACCGCGCTGACCTCCGCCGCGCTGCTCGGCAAGGGCGACGTGGCGGTCGGCATCTCGCACACCGGCACCACCTCCGACGTGATCGAGGTGCTCGAACAGGCCCGCACCCGGGGCGCGGTCACCGTCGCGCTGACCAACTTCCCCCGATCGCCGATCACCGAGGTCGCCGACTTCGTCCTCACCACCGCCGCCCGCGAGACGACGTACCGCTCGGGCGCGATGGCAAGCCGGCTGGCGCAGCTCACCGTGGTCGACTGCCTCTTCGTGGGGGTGGCCGCCCGGAACCGGGCACGGGCCCGCCGGGCGCTGGAGGTCACCGCCGAGGCGGTGCGGACACACCGGGTGGGCGGCAGTCGGAGGCGTTCGTGACCACCGGCCCGACCGGGCCGGACGACACGGTGGAGCAGCAGGGCACCGAGGGTGTGGTCGACCTGCGGCCGGTGGTCCGGGTCGGTGCGCCCACCGAACGGCGCAACCCGTACAGCACCGATCTCGACCTGATGTCGACCCGCGACGTGCTCACCGTCATCAACGACGCCGACCGGCGGGTGCCCGCGGCGGTGGCGGCCGTGCTGGACGAGATCGCGGTGACCGTCGACCTCGCGGTGACCGCGCTGCGCGGCGGGCACCGGGTGCACTACTTCGGCGCCGGCACGTCCGGCCGGCTCGGTGTGATCGACGCCGCCGAGCTGGCCCCCACCTTCAACTCGCCGCACGGCTGGTTCTGCGCGCACCTGGCCGGTGGCCCGGACGCGATGTGGCAGGCCGTCGAGGACGCCGAGGACGACCTGCGCGGCGGCGCGGCGGAGGCCGCCCGGTGCGTGGCCGCCGGGGACCTGGTGGTCGGACTGGCGGCCAGCGGGCGCACACCGTACGTCCTCGGTGCGCTCGGTGCGTCCCGGGAGCGCAGCGCCTCGACCGTGTTGCTCTGTGCCAATCCGGAGGTCCGGGCAGCCGGCGAGGTCGACGTGGTCATCGGGGTCGACACCGGCCCCGAGGTGGTGACCGGTTCGACCCGGATGAAGGCGGGCACCGCGCAGAAGTTGGTGCTGAACACCTTCTCCACGGCGGTGATGGTGCGACTGGGTCGGGTCTACTCCAACCTGATGATCGACATGGTGGCCACCAACGCCAAGCTGCGGGGCCGCATGATCTCCATCCTGATCGAGGCGACCGGGTGCACCGAGGAGGTCTCCCGGCGGGCCCTGCACGAGGCCGACGGCGACCTCAAGACCGCACTGGTCTCGCTGCTCTCCGGTGCCGAGATCGCCGTGGCACGGGCCGCGCTGGCCCGTACCGCGCACCAGGTCCGTGGCGCGATCGCCCTGCTCGCGTCCTGATCCGTCCCGGTTCCCACCCCCGAGCCGCCCGGTGCGGTGCGGTTCCCGACCCCTGCCGTGGCGTCCCACCGGCCCGGACGCCGGGCCGTAGTGATGGAGAACACCGTGCCACCGGGACGTCCGTCACGACGCCGATTGTTGTTCGGGGCGTGGGGTAATCCAGGAGTGCCGGATGAACCAACCGGTCCACCGGCCCGTATCTGGCAGTGACCGGGATCGCCGTCGGACGGTGACGAGGGTCGCTCCGGGTCGGAGTGTCGCAATGGCGCGACACTCGGAATTCGGTCGGCGACACCACGTCCCACCAGCGCCGACCCGGAGGACGTCAGCAGTCCCACGGGGAGGCTGACAGCAAACGTGGACCGGGCTTTCAGCTGGCACTCAGGCATTCGTGACACTTTCGACTCACGACATGGAATCCCCGACCCGTCCGAACTGTTGTGCAGGTGTCAGCACCGGCTGGGCAGCGGGGGAGGGCTGATGGACGTGGGGATGGCAAGGAACCGGGCAACCGGCGCGAGCGAGGGGACCGTGGACACCGTGGACAAGAACATCGGCATGCGAACCGACGAGGTCGCCGAGGAGCGTGACCTGGTCGGCGTCTACCTTCACGAGATCTCCCGGACGCCACTGCTGGACGCCGCCAAGGAGGTCGACCTCTCCAAGGCGATCGAGGCCGGGCTCTACGCCGAGCACCTGCTCGGCGAGGACCGGGTTCCCGACGGGGCCGACCGGGACGACCTGGAGCGGCTGGTCGTCGAGGGGGAACGGGCGAAGGATCTCTTCATCCGGGCCAACCTGCGGCTGGTCGTGTCGATCGCCCGCCGGTACGTGCGGTCCGGGATGCCCATGCTGGATCTGATCCAGGAGGGCAACACCGGTCTGGTGCGCGCGGTCGAGAAGTTCGACTACGAGCGGGGCTACAAGTTCTCCACCTACGCCACCTGGTGGATCCGTCAGGCGATCAGCCGGGCGATCGCCCAGCAGGAGCGTACGGTGCGGCTGCCCGTGCACCTGGTCGAGGACGTCAACCGGATGCGCAACGTGGCCCGCCAACTCACCCGTGAGCTGGGCAGCGACCCGGAGCCGGAGCAGATCGCGACGGCACTGGGCGTCACCGTGGAGCGGGTCAACGAGCTGCGGCGCTGGTCGCAGGACACCGTTTCGCTGGACACCCCGGTCGGCGACGACGGCGACACCAACCTCGGTGACCTGGTCGCCGACAGTGACGCCCCGTCGCCGGAGGACATCGTCCTCACCGGGTTGGAGCGGCAGCGCATCGAGGGCCTGCTCAACCACCTCGACGACCGGTCCGCCGGCATCATGCGGGCCCGGTACGGCCTGGAGGACGGGCGGGAGCACTCGCTGACCGAGGTCGCGTCGCGCTTCTCGCTCTCCCGCGAGCGGATCCGGCAGTTGGAGATCCAGGCGCTCGGCCGGCTACGCGAGCTGGCCCGCGCGGAGGGCCTCCAGGCGGCCTGAGTCGGCCCGGTCGGGCGTACCACCCGACCCGAACCGAGCGGCCCGTCAACGGTATGAGCTGGTAGTAATGACGGCGAACGGCCGGCGTCCGATAGGGGGACGCCGGCCGTTCGCCGTTGCCGTACCGGTCAGCGGACCCGACCGTAGCCGGCGATGCTCATCATGTTCATCTTGCGTTTGAGCACGTTGCGGCCCGCGCTCGGCGCGTCGATCACCTGACCGCCGCCGACGTAGAGGGCCACGTGCCCCAACCCCGAATAGAAGACCAGGTCGCCGGGGCGTAGCTCGCCACGGCTGACCCGGGAGGTCGCGTTCCACTGCATCGCCGCGTTGTGCGGCAGCCGCTTGCCGGCGGACCGCCACGCGGCCAGGGTCAGGCCGGAGCAGTCGTACCCGTTGGGTCCTTCGGCCCCCCAGACGTACGGCTTGCCGATCGCGCCGTAGGCGTACCGGACGGCGGCTCCGGCGCTGCCGGAGACGGCCGGTGCGTCGGGGGTGTCGGCGGAGGCGGAACTCTTCGGCTTCTTCACCGGTGCCTCGGTCGCCCGACCGTACGCCGCCCGGCGCATCTCGTAGAGCTCCGCCAGGTCCTGCTCGATGCGCTTCTTGGTCTTGGCGACCGCCCGGGACTGGGCGGCCTGCCGGGCCAGGGTGCTGTCGAGGCGGGCCTTCTGGTCGAGCAGCGCCCGCTGGTCGGCGGTGTATCCGTCGATCTGCTGTTGGCGGTGCCGGGTGAGCTGGTCGAGGGTGCCGAGCCGGTCGACCAGCGAGCCTCCGGCCGGGTCGAGGATCGCCTCGGCGGTGCGCAGCCCACCGGTCTTGTAGGCGGTGGCGGCGATCTGCCCCACGGCGGCGCGGCTCTGCGCGGCCTGGGCCTCCAGCGGGCCGATCCGCGCGTGCAGACCGGCTGCGGTGGCCTGATTCGTCTTGATCTCCTCGTTGAGCTTGTTGTACGACTCGACGATCCGTTCCAGCTCCGCCGAGGACCTCTCGATCCGGGCGGTGAGGTCGGCGACCGACGGTTCGGCCCGGACCGGCGCCGACGGGGCGATCAGCGCGGCCGACAGGCCGGCGACCGCCAGGGTTCGCAGCAGCATCCGTAAGGACGACAAGAGCGGAAGACTCCTCTCCCACCGGTCACCGGAGGATGCTGAGCCCCCGGTGACACCGGCCGGGCCCGTCCGGATGGACGGCCGTTTACCGTGCCGGCCCGATCAACCTAACCTGTGGCGGGAGTGACGCGCAGACAAAGCCGCGGCGAATGTTGGCGGAGCGCTGCGGCGGGTCGTTGTGGCAGGTGGCGCCGGTGGTGCCCGGCGGACGACCGGGCATCGACTTCTGAGTGGTTGGCGAGGAAGGTCCCATTCGTCGTTCCAGACGGATGCCGGCGTGGATCGAGACGGTAAAGCCGGATAAAACCGAATTGGTGGTCAGATGCCGGCGGTCGGGTAGGTGGCGCTCGTCGGAACTGTCGGAAATCGGAGCGCGGGCCGGGCGTGCCGGCAACAGAATGGAGCCCCGGCCGGGAATCCCGCCGTGCGCAGATGGCGTCGCGGTGGGGTCCACCGGCCCCGCCGGCCCCCTGGGAGGACGCCGTGCAGGCAGACCGCACCAGCACCCGACCGCCGCCACGCTGGTCCCGACCGACCACCCTGTTGTACGCCCGGCCCGGGATCGTGGTGACCACCGAACGGTTCACCGCCGGCCGGAGCAGCTACGCCGTCGCCGACCTCACCCACCTACGGACCGGACGGGGGCCGCACGACCGGCTCGCCGCCCGGATCGTCACGCTCGCCGCCGTCGGCGCGGGCACGGCCGGTGTGCTGCTCGGTTTCACCGGAGGGCTGGAGCGGCTCACCGCCGGGGCATACCTGGGGCTGGGCGTGGTGTGCCTGCTGCCCGTGCTGCTGGTGCTGCTCGGGGACCGCTGGCGGCCACCGGCCCACGAACTGCACGCCCACTGCCACGGCACCGAGCTGCTGCTGTTCAGCAGCGACGACCGGGAGCAGTTCGACCAGGTGGTCGACGCCCTGCACCAGGCCCGCGAACAACACCGCTACCCCGACGCCGACGACCCGTCACCCACCACCCGCCACTGGCGACCGACCCGCTGACACCGGCCGCCGTCAGAGAGCCGCGGGCTCCGGCGTACGGGGGTGCGCGGTGGCCGCCAGCTCGCGGGTCACCTTCCGCTCCGCCACGAACGACACGAACGGCACCGTGCCGGCGAGCATCACCAGCAGCATCCGCTTCAACGGCCAGTCCACCCGACGCCCCAGATCGAAGGTGGCGGCCAGGTAGAGCAGATAGAGCCAGCCGTGTGCGGTGCCGACGACCGCCACCACGATCGGCTCGTCGAACGCGTACTTCAGTGGCATGCCGATCAGCACCAGCACGGCCAGCGCCACGCCCACGATCCAGGCGATCACGCGGTACCGGGTAAGGGCTCCGCCCACCGTCGTCCGTCCTTCCGACCGGCCTCAGCCGGGATAGTCGCCGGGCCTCGCGCCCGGATTGTCGTTCAACCAGGTCAGATAGCGGTTGTACGCGGCCAGGTCGGCGTCGTCCGCACCGTCGGCCGGGGCGGCCGGCACCCGGGTGACCCGCACCGGGCGGCGTACCGTCGGGGTGGCCGGTCCGGGGGAGGCCGCCCCGCTGGGGTCCGGCGCGGTGGTCGACGGCGACCCGGCGCGCGGACCACGCAGCGTGTGCCGGACCTCACGCCACCAGACGAAGACCACGAAGCCGGCGAAGATCGGCCACTCCACCGCGTACGCCCAGCTCAGCGTGTTGCCGGAAGCGGCCCGGCTGATCTGCCACCAGCCCAGCGCCAGGAAGCCCGTCACCAGGACGACCAGGGCCACGTGGCGGAGGATCCACGCCGGTGTCCAGAGCCGCTTCATGCCGTCGAGGGTACCGGGACGGCACGCCGTCTCCGACGCGGCGTCGTAGCCAGCGCGCCGACGGGTTTGGTGACACCTGGTCTGGGCAACCGTCTAGACACCAGCCCAGTCGAACCCGAGGGGGCGACATGACCGCATCAGCGCACCGGTCCGGCGACGGCAGCCCGGAGCAGCGCATGCCCGAGTGGGACGGCGACCACGTCCACCACCCGACCACCGTGCTCTCCGAAACCGACGGCGAACTGATCGGGGTGGACCCGGCCGAACTCGGCGACGACGACCTGATCCGAGAACTGCAGAGCCTGCACCGCACCCGGCTCGACACGCTCCGGCACGCCGCCGACTCGGCGCTCGCCAACCACCTGCGGCGCACCGCCGAACTGGAGACCGAGTACCTGGCCCGGCACCCCGGCCGCGAGGTGGACCCGCACCGGCTGCGGGGGGTGTGATGGCCACCCCCGCCGAGCGCGGCATGTCCGCGCCGCCCGAGGTGGTGTTCAGCACCGCCACCGACCCCGACCGGATCGACGCCTGGTTGCCCGCGCCGCTGCGGGCCGACGGCGCGGCCCCGACCAGTCGGTACGACCACGAGTTGCGGGCCCGCTGGGACGGCCCGGACGGGGCGGCCGAACTGGAGGTCACCCCGGGCGACTCCGGCGGTGCCCGGGTGCGGCTGGAACTGCCCGCCGGGTCGGCCGCCGGGCTGGCCGACGAGTCCCTGGCCAACCTCGAACGCGAGGTCGCCGAGAACCTCACCGCGGGTTGATCCGACGGATGCCACGAACCGCCCACTGATGCGAACGACGAGCGAGGAGCCCCGGTGACCGACGGTGGTCTGAAGCAGAAGGTGGCGCGACTGCGCCAGGCGTACGCGCCGCACGAGCACCGGCCGCTGGGCGGCTACCTGGCCGCGATGGGCACCTACGCCGGGGTGACCGCGTCCATCGCGGCACTGGTGAAGGTGACCGGCCGGCCGGTGCCCGAACGGCCCGCCCCGGGCGACGTGGTGCTGCTGGCCGTCGCCACCCACAAGCTGAGCCGGCTGCTGTCCAAGGACGCGGTGACCAGCCCGCTACGGGCCCCGTTCACCCGCTACGACCGCCCGATCGGCAGCGGCGAGGTGATGGAGCAGGTCCGCGACCAGGGCAGCTCCACCCGGCACGCGATCGGTGAGCTGCTCAGCTGCCCGTTCTGCCTGGCCGTGTGGGTGGCCACCGGGCTCACCGGCGGCCTGGTGCTGGCCCCCCGGCTGACCCGGCTGGTGGCGACCGCGCTGACCGCCGTCGCCGCGTCCGACTTCCTCCAGATGGGGTACGCGGTGGCACAGCAGGCCGCCGAGGGCGGCCGGCACGACGAGGGGTGACCCGTACGCGGAAGGGGCCGGCGGATCGTGTCCGCCGGCCCCTTCCCGTCATCCGTCGCCGCCCGCTCAGGTGGGGGTGGTGCCGTGGTCCTCGCCCGCCCAACCGCGCGACGCCTCCGGTTCCCGCTCGTCGGCGTCCGCGCCGGTGATCACGTCCCGGTCGACGGCGGTCCGGTCGTGCTCGTTGGCGAAATCCGGCTCGGGCAGGGTGTCCAGTCCTTCGGGGGGCTGGCCGAGGGCCGGCACCCGCTCGTGGTGTTCCTCATGGTCGGACATCTCGATCTCCTCTCGGCAGCCGGCGGCGTGACCCCGGCATCCGGCTCACCCCGGTGACGGCCGGTCAGCCTGCCGACCCACCAAGCAGGTCGGCCACCTCGTCCACCGCGTACTCCCCCTCGGGGAGGGCGGCGACCCGGGTGAGCAGCTCCGCCGGCAGGTCCGCGCCGACCGCCGAGCGGTAGATGTCGGCCTGGCTGAGCCGTTCCTGGCCGTGGTAGATCTCGTCCAGCAGCTCGTCGAGCTGCCGGAGGTCCGGCTGGTCGGTCCCGGGCAGGTCGCCGGTCATGGGCGCGTCGTCGGTCACCCCGCCCTGCTACCCGGGGCCGAAACGGTCAAACCCGTCAGGCCGGGGTGGGCAGGGTGGCCCGGCGGGCCCGGACGGCGGCCCCGAGGTGCTCCAGCACCTCCGCGGTGGTGTCCCAGTCGATGCAGGCGTCGGTGACCGACCGGCCGTAGGTCAGCTCCCGGGTCGGGTCCAGGTCCTGGCGGCCCTCCAGCAGGAAACTCTCCAACATGATGCCGACGATGCCGCGCTGACCGGCGGCGAGCTGGGCGGCCACGTCGGCGGCCACCCTCGGCTGGTTGCGGTGGTCCTTGCCGCTGTTGGCGTGGCTGGCGTCGACCACCAGCCGCTCCGGCAGCCCGGCCGCCCGCAGCAGGTCCAACGCCCCGGCCACCGACTCGGCGTCGTAGTTGGGTCGGCCCCCGCCGCCGCGCAGCACCAGGTGCCCGTCGGCGTTGCCCCGGGTGTGCATGATCGCCGGGGTGCCGGAGACGTCGATGCCGGGGAAGACGTGCGGCACCCCGGCGGCCCGGATCGCGTCCACGGCGGTGCCGATGCTGCCGTCGGGGCGGTTCTTCATACCGATCGGCATGGACAGGCCGGAGGCGAGCTGCCGGTGCACCTGGCTCTCCACCGTCCGGGCCCCGATCGCGCCCCAGGCCACCGTGTCGGCGATGTACTGCGGGGTGATCGGGTCGAGGAACTCGCAGCCCACCGGCAGCCCCAACCGGACCACGTCGCGCAGCAGCGCCCGCGCGGTACGCAGGCCGGTGTTCACGTCGCCGGAACCGTCAAGCGCCGGATCGTTGATCAGGCCCTTCCAACCCACCGTGGAACGCGGCTTCTCGAAGTAGACCCGCATCACCACCAGCAGGTCGTCGGCGTGCCGGTCGGCAGCCTCGCGCAGCAGGTGCGCGTACTCCAGTGCCGCCGCCGGGTCGTGCACCGAGCACGGGCCGACCACCACCAGCAGCCGGTCGTCGGCGCGGTCCAGCACCCGGCCGACGTCACGCCGACCGGCCAGCACGGCCGAGGCCAGCGGCGGGTCCAGGGGCAGCTCGTGCAGGAGCAGGGCGGGGGTGGTCAGCGGCACGACACGGTCGATCCGCTGGTCGATGACCGCGCCGTTGTCCGGGGTGGGCCCGTTGTCCGGGGTCGTCACGGTGGGAGTCCTTCCGCCGACCGTGCCCGGGGCCGGTGCCCGGGTCGAGCCGGCTGCTCGTAAACAGAAGGGCAGGAAGCTCAAGGCTCCTGCCCGGCCGGCTCGAAACGCGGTGACGTCAGCTCATGGTGAGGTCACCGGCTCCGCAGCCGGCTGCCTAAACCATCGATACGTACGCGTCACGCCGGCAAGCGTACCCGAGGCGGAGGCAAGGACTCATCCGCCCGTCGGCCAACCCTCGTCTGACGTTCATCTCCGGCACTGCCACCGTCGGTAACTTCGGCGGCACCGCTCGCATCCCCCGGAGGTTCCGATGGACCGTCGTACCGTCCTGCGCGCCACCGTCGCCGGTGGGGCCGCCGCCTTCGCCGGCAGCCTCTGGTCCGGCGCCGCGTCCGCCGCACCGGCCCAGCCCGGCACCGGCCCCTACGGGCCGCTCGGCAGCGCCGACGGCAACGGCCTCCAACTCCCCGCCGGCTTCACCAGCCGGGTGATCGCCCGCTCCCGGCAGACGGTGCCGGGCACCTCGTACGCCTGGCATCCCGCGCCCGACGGCGGCGCCTGCTTCGCCGCCGGCACCGGCTGGATCTACGTCTCCAACTCGGAGGTCACCCCCAGCGGCGGCGCGTCGGCGGTGCGGTTCGCCGCCGACGGCACGGTCACCTCCGCGTACCGCATCCTGTCCGGCACCAACCAGAACTGCGCCGGTGGCGCGACCCCGTGGGGCACCTGGCTGTCCTGCGAGGAGATCAGCCGGGGCTTCGTCTACGAGACCTACCCGCAGGGCGGCACCGCCGCGGTGCAGCGCCCCGCGCTGGGCCGGTTCAAACACGAGGCGGCGGCGGCCGACCCGGTCCGCCAGGTGATCTACCTGACCGAGGACGAGACCGACGGCTGCTTCTACCGGTTCCGCCCCACCGTCTGGGGTGACCTCTCCGCCGGCACCCTGGAGGTGCTGGTCGCCGGCACCGCCACCAGCGGCCCGGTGAGCTGGGCCCGGGTGCCCGACCCGGACGGCTCGCCGACGGCCACCCGCAACCAGGTCGCCGGGGCGAAGCGGTTCACCGGCGGCGAGGGCTGCTGGTACGCCGACGGCACCTGCTGGTTCACCACCAAGGGCGACAACCGGGTCTGGGCGTACGACGCGGTCGGCCAGCGCATCGACCTCGCGTACGACGACTCGCTGGTGACCGGCGCCGCCCCGCTGACCGGGGTGGACAACATCACCGGCACCCGCTCCGGTGACCTCTACGTCGCCGAGGACGGCGGCAACATGGAGATCAACCTGATCACCCCGAGCGGGGTGGTGACGCCGTTCCTGCGGATCACCGGGCAGTCCTCCTCGGAGATCACCGGGCCGGCGTTCTCCCCCGACGGCAGCCGGCTCTACTTCTCCTCCCAGCGCGGCACGGCCGGCATCTCCGCCGGTGGCATCACCTACGAGGTGCGCGGCCCGTTCCGTTCCTGACCACACCCACCCCCGCCCCGCCTCCCGGGTGGCATGTGTGAAGGTTCGTTGCGGGTGGGGGAGTTTGTGGCGTGGCGGGGGCGTCGATGGGGTATCGACATCGACATGATGACCCACGAGCAGAGCGACCAGGAACGGGTGGAGTCCCGGGCCCACCTGCTGCCCGAGGAGGCGGCGGTCGGCAGCGACGACCCGCAGGCCCAGGCCGAGGCGATCCTCGCCGAGTCGGATCTCCGCGAGGCCGACCAGGGGGCCGCCCCCGACACGGTGCTGGAACACCGCACCTCCGAAGAGACCGTCCCCCCGATCGAACCCCCCGACTGACCCGTCCGACTGACCCGCCCCGCCCCGGCCGCTGCCCTGTTCCTGTCCACGGCTCACCAGTCCAGTCCCGTCCTGATCCATTCCGTATCGCGCTGGCCCGTTCCAGTCCCGTCCTGATCGGAAGCGGGATGGCCGGGGCGAGGGGCGGCCGGGCGGTCAGGAGCGGGATGGCCGGGGTGCGGGGCGGCGGGGGCGAGGGCGGTCGGGCAAGAGATGGTCAGGGCAAGAGGTGGTCAGGAGTGGGGTGGCGGCGCGGCGTGGCCGGGTGACGACACGTCGCCATCGCGACCTGGAGATCGGATAGCGTCGGGTCATGCCCGACAGCGGTTACCCCTGGCCCATCGAGACGACCCGACTGGACAACGGCCTGCGCGTGGTGGTGAGCGAGGACCGCACCGCCCCGGCGGTCGCGGTCAACCTCTGGTACGACGTGGGCTCCCGCCACGAGCCGGCGGGCCAGACCGGCTTCGCCCACCTCTTCGAGCACCTGATGTTCGAGGGCTCGGTCAACGTCGCCAAGACCGAACACATGAAACTGATCCAGGGTTCCGGTGGCTCACTCAACGCCACCACCAACCCGGACCGCACGAACTACTTCGAGACCGTCCCGGCCGAGCACCTGGAACTGGCCCTGTGGCTGGAGGCCGACCGGATGGGCGGGCTGGTCCCCGCGCTGACCCAGCACACCCTGGACAACCAGCGGGACGTGGTCAAGAACGAGCGTCGACAGCGCTACGAGAACGTCCCGTACGGCGACGCGTGGCTGCGGCTGCTCCCGCTGCTCTATCCGCCGGGGCACCCTTACCACCACGCGACGATCGGGTCGATGGCCGACCTGAACGCCGCCGACCTGGCCACCTTCCAGGCGTTCCACCAGACCTACTACGCGCCGGACAACGCCGTGCTCACCGTGGTCGGCGACGCCACCGCCGCCGAGGTGTTCGCGCTGGCGCAGCGGTACTTCGGGGCGATCCCGGCCCGTGGGGACATCCCCGCCGCGCCGGACGGCCACACCGTCGCCCGCACCGGTCGGCCCGCCGTCGAGACGGTCACCGCCGAGGTACCGGCCGCCCGGGTGTACGTCGCGCACCGCACCCACCCGTTCGGCAGCCCCGGCTACGACGTGGCCACGGTGGCCGCCACCGTGCTCGGCAGCGGCCGGGGCAGCCGGCTCTACCAGCGGCTCGCCGACGGCGAACGGCTCGCCCAACCGGACCTGGTCGGCGCGTACGGGGTGGATCTGGCGCACGCCCCGGCACCGGTGATCGCCACCGCCACCGCCCGCCCCGGGGTGGGCGCGCAACGGCTCGCCGCAGGGGTCGCCGAGGTGGTCGACGAACTCGCCACCGTGCCGGTCACCGCCACCGAGCTGGACCGGGCCAAGGCGCTGCTCAGCACCGCGTGGTGGCGGCAGATGGCCACGGTGGACGGCCGGGCCGACGCCCTCGGCCGGTACGCCACCCAGTTCGGCGACCCGGCGAAGACCGCCGACCGGCTGCCCGGCTGGCTGTCGGTGACCGCCGGGCAGATCGCCGAGCTGGCCGCCGACCTGCTCACCCCCACCGACCGGGTGACCCTGACCTACCTGCCGGAGGAGACCTCATGACGCTGATCACCACCCGGCCGGGCCCGGGCACCGCCCGCCCGTACCGGTTCCCGACGGTGGTCCGGCGGGACGTCGCCGGTGGCCGGGTGGTCGCCGCGCACCTGCCCGGCCAGAATCTCGCCGTGGCGCTGCTGCTGCTCGACGCGGGCGCCGGCCGGGAACCGGTGGGCAAGGAGGGACTCGGCGCGGTGCTGGCCAAGGCGTTGGAGGAGGGCACCGCGCACCGGGACGCCACCGGTTTCGCGCTGGCCGTCGAGGGCCTCGGCACCGAACTGGCCACCGGCCTGGACTGGGACACCTTCCAGGTCAGCGTGCAGGTGCCGGTGGACCGGCTCGGCGCGGCCGTGGAGTTGCTCGCCGAGGCGGTGCGGACGCCCCGGCTCGACCCGGACGACGTGCGTCGGGTCCGCGACGACGAGGCGACCGCGTTGCGGATGGACTGGGCCAACCCCGGCCCGCGCGCCGACGCGGTGTTGCGCGCCGACCTGTTCGGTGCGCAGCACCGGTGGGGCCGTCCGCTGTACGGCGACCCCGACTCGGTCGCCGGACTGGACGTGGAGGACGTCACCGTCTTCCACTCCGAGTGGTTCCTGCGCCCCGGCACCCTGGTCGTCGCCGGTGACCTGGACCGGCTCGACCTGGACGCGTTGGGCGCGGCGGCCTTCGCCGGCACCGGCGGCGGTCCCGTCGAGCGGGGCGGCCCGATCGAGGTGCCGTTGCCCACCGGCCGGCGGATCATCCTGGTGGACCGGCCCGGGTCGGTGCAGTCCACGCTGCGGCTGGGGCACCCGTCACCGCACCGCGCCCACCCCGACCACGTGCCGATGACGCTCGCCGGCACCGTGCTGGGTGGGGCGTTCACCTCCCGGCTCAACCACCTGATCCGCGAGGTACGCGGCTACACGTACGGCATCCGGGGCGACTTCGCCTCGTCCCGCCGGTTCGGCCGGTTCGCGGTCAGCTCCGGGGTGCAGACGGCGGTGACCGCGCCGGCCCTGGTCGAGGCGGTCGGCGAGATCACCCGTACCCGGGTGGGTGGGGTGACCGAGGACGAGCTGGCGGTGGCCCGGTCCTGGCGGGCGGGCCAGCTCTCGGTCGAGTTGCAGAGCCCGCGGGCGATCGCCTCGGCGTTGACCACCCTGGTCGTGCACGACCTGCCCGACGACTACCACGCCCGGTTGCGGGAGGCGTTGCTCGCCGCCGACGTGGCGCAGGTCTCCGCGGCTGCCGCCACCCATCTGCACCCGGAGGCGTTGACCCTGGTCATCGAGGGCGACGCGGCACTGATCCGCGACGAACTGGTCGCCTCCGGCCTCGGCGAGGTGACCGACCACGCCGGTTGACCGGCGTCCGGCGGGGTGAGCGGCCATGCCGGTGGGATGGCGTCCGGCGGGTGCGTGGCCACGGGGGTGAGGACCGGGTGGTGCCCGGGGCGGTGTGATTCCGGTCGCGTCGCCCCGGGCCGGCCGGGCCCGGCCGGCGGCGCGGATGCTGCGGCCGGACGGCCCGGTCGCGGCCGATCCTGCGGGAGTTCGGGGCGTACCGTCGGGTGGTTTGCGGTCCGGTGGCCGGCCGGGGCGGCGGCCCGACGGGCGGGCGGCGATCCGGGCGGTGGGAAACGTTTCCCGCCGTGGGCCTGCGGCTGGGTAGCCTCGCGGGCATGAGGATCGGCATTGTGGGAGCCACCGGCCAGGTCGGTGGGGTCATGCGGCAGGTGCTGGCGGAACGCGAGTTCCCGGCGGAGCAGGTGCGGTTGTTCGCCTCGGCCCGGTCGGCCGGGCGCACTCTGCCCTGGCGGGACGGCGAGGTCGCGGTGGAGGACGCGGCGACCGCCGACTACTCCGGGTTGGACATCGTGCTCTTCTCCGCCGGCAAGGGCACCGCGAAGGAGTTGGCCCCCCGGGTCGCCGCGACCGGCGCGGTGGTGATCGACAACTCGTCGGCGTTCCGCACCGACCCGCAGGTGCCGCTGGTCGTCGCCGAGGTCAACCCGCACGCGCTCGCCGACCGGCCGAAGGGCATCGTCGCCAACCCGAACTGCACCACGATGGCCGCGATGCCGGTGCTGCGCCCGCTGCACGACGAGGCCGGGCTGATCAGCCTGGTCGTCGCCACCTACCAGGCGGTCTCCGGGGCCGGCCTGGCCGGGGTCGCCGAGCTGGACGAGCAGGTCCGCAAGGTCGTCGAGGGGGCCACCGCACTGGCCCACGACGGGTCTGCCGTGGAGTTCCCCGCGCCGCGCTCCTTCGCCCGGCCGATCGCCTTCAACGTGCTCCCGCTGGCCGGTTCGATCGTCGACGACGGCTCGTTCGAGACCGACGAGGAGCAGAAGCTGCGCAACGAGAGCCGCAAGATCCTGGAGATCCCCGAGCTGAAGGTCTCCGGCACCTGCGTCCGGGTGCCCGTGTTCACCGGCCACTCGTTGCAGATCAACGCCCGGTTCGCCCGGCCGATCACCCCGCAGCGGGCCCGGGAGCTGCTCGACGGTGCGCCCGGGGTGACCCTGTCGGACATCCCGACGCCGTTGCAGGCGGCCGGCCAGGACCCGACCTTCGTCGGCCGGCTGCGCGCCGACGAGACCGTCGAGCACGGCCTCGCGCTGTTCTGCGCCAACGACAACCTGCGCAAGGGTGCCGCGTTGAACGCGGTGCAGCTCGCCGAGCTGGTCGCCGCCGAGCTGCGTTGACGGTCGCCGGGCTGCGTTGACGGTCGCCGGGCCGCGCTGATGGTCGCCGGGCTGGACTGACGGCTGCCGGGCTGCGCTGAGCGGGGTGTTACCTGCTCGGGGCCGGCGGGTAGACCGCCGTGCCGACACCGAGAGGGGAGCACCATGACAACGGTCGGAGAGTTCATGACGACCCGGTTGGTGACGATGGACGGCAACGACACCCTCGCCGCCGCCGCGCAGGAGATGCGGGACAGCGCCATCGGTGACGTGGTGGTGACCAGGGGTGACGATGTGGTGGGGATCGTGACGGACCGGGACATCACGGTCCGGGGGGTGGCCCAGGATCTGGACCCGAACCGGGCCCGGCTCAGCGAGATCACCAGCCGGGACGTGATCACGGTCAGCCAGTACGACGACGCGGTTGCCGCCGCCGACCTGATGCGCACCTACGCCGTACGCCGGCTGCCGGTGGTGGACGACGGTCGGCTGGTGGGCCTGGTGTCGATGGGTGATCTCGCGGTGGAGCGGGAACCCCAGTCGGTGCTCGCGGACATCAGCGCCGACGACCCCAACAACTGACCTGCCGCCACGGCCACGACGCCGGGCCCCCGGGAACCTCCGGGGGCCCGGCGTCGTCGCTGTCTGCGGGTGCCGCTGGCCGCCCTCCGCCGGGTGGGGCCGGGCCGGCCGCCGGGCGGGCGGGTCCTCACCCGATCCGGGCGAGGTTGGCGGCGAGCCCGGCGGGCACCCGGTGCGGGTACTGGCAGGCGCATGGACGACGGGGGAGAGGGCCCGATGGTGGACGCGACCACGAGGTTCTTCGAGAGCCTGGACCGGCGGGAGCACGAGCCGCTGCTGAACAAGGCGGTCGGGACGCTGCGCTTCGATCTGCACGAGGGGGCGCAGACCACCCACTGGCTGCTCCGGGTGGACCGGGGAGACCTGACGGTCAGCCAGGAGGACCGGGAGGCGGACACCGTCGTCGGCACCACTCCGGCGCTGTTCGAGGAGATGGCCGCCGGCCGGGAGAACGGACTGGCGGCGGTGCTGCGCGGCGACATGACGGTGACCGGTGACGCCCGGCTGGTGGTCCAGATCGAGCGGATCTTCCCCGGCTCCCCGGACGCCCGGGGGCCCCGCGGCCGCCACCAGCGGGAGGTGCGGTGATGGGACAGAGCAACACGATCCGGATCCTGGACGGCAACACGTTCGTCGTCTCGGAGGAGACCGGTGACATCGAGGCGACGCCGAGCGAGCCGACCGGCCTGTTCTCCCTGGACATGCGGTTCCTGTCCCGCTGGGTGCTGACGGTCAACGGGGAACGGCTCAACGCGCTGTCCTACGACGACCTCCAGTACTACGAGGCGCGGTTCTTCCTGGTGCCCGGGATGGCCACCCACTACGTCGACGCCAAGCTGTCGATCATCCGGGAACGCGCGGTCGGCGGTAGCTTCCGCGAACAGTTGACCATCCTCAACCACGACGAGAAGGCGGTCGACCTGGAGGTCCGGATGGACGCCGGGGCCGACTTCGCGGATCTCTTCCAGGTCAAGGACGAGATCCTCAACAAGAAGGGCGAGTTGTACGCCGAGGCCGAGTCCGACCGGCTGCGATTGGGCTACCGGCGGGGCAACTTCGTGCGGGAGACGGTCATCTCGTCGTCCCGGCCGGCCCGCTACGACCGCAACGGTTTCGTGTACTCGGTGCACCTGGAGCCCAACGAGCAGTGGAACGCCGAGATCGACGTGCAGACCTTCGCGCTCGGCCCCGGGGGCCGGGACCTGCGGCTGGGGGTGACGGCGCACGGCCACGAGCGGCTCGCCCTCCAGCACGACCTGGAGGAGTGGATCGCCAAGGCACCCAAGGTCAACAGCGAGCACGACAAGTTGGCCGCCATCTACCGGCGCAGCCTGGTCGACCTGGCGGCGCTGCGGTTCGCGCCGCTGTCGCTGGGCGGCCAGACCCTGCCCGCCGCCGGCCTGCCCTGGTTCATGACCATGTTCGGGCGGGACAGCATCCTGACCTGCCTGCAGGTGCTGCCGTTCGCCCCGGAACTGTCCAAGACCACGCTGCGGATCCTGGCGTCGCTGCAGGGCAGCCGGTTCGACGACTTCCGCGACGAGGACCCGGGCCGCATCCTGCACGAGATGCGCTACGGCGAGACGGCCGCGTTCGAGGAACAACCGCACTCGCCCTACTACGGCTCCGTGGACGCCACCCCGCTGTTCGTGGTGCTGCTCGACGAGTACGAGCGGTGGAGCGGGGACGCCGCGCTGGTCCGGGAGCTGGAACGGGAGTGCCGGGCCGCGCTGAGGTGGATCGACGACTACGCCGACCTGGCCGGCAACGGCTACATCTGGTACGAGCGGCGCAACACCGAGACCGGCCTGGAGAACCAGTGCTGGAAGGACTCCTGGGACTCCATCTCGTACGCCGACGGCAGCCTGCCGCCGTTCCCCCGGGCCACCTGCGAGGTGCAGGGCTACGCGTACGACGCGAAGGTGCGGGCGGCCCGGATGGCCCGGGAGTTCTGGGGTGACCCGGCGTTCGCCGACCGGCTGGAGCAGGAGGCGGCGGCGCTGAAGGAACGCTTCAACCGGGACTGGTGGGTGGCCGACGGGGAGTACTACGCGCTGGCCCTGGACCCGGACGGCCGACAGTGCGACGTGCTCAGCTCCAACATCGGGCACCTGCTGTGGAGCGGGATCGTCGACCACGACCGGGCCGAGAAGATCGCCGAGCACATGGTCGGGCCCCGGCTGTTCACCGGGTGGGGGGTGCGGACCCTCGCCGAGGGGGAGGTGCGGTACAACCCGATCGGCTACCACAACGGCACGATCTGGCCGTTCGACAACTCCTTCATCGCCTGGGGCCTGCGCCGGTACGGCTTCGCCGAGGAGGCCGCCACCATCGCCAGCGGCATCCTCGACGCGGCCACCTACTTCGACGGGCGGCTGCCCGAGGCGTTCGGCGGCTACCCCCGGGAGCAGACCAAGTTCCCGGTCGAGTACCCGACGGCGTGCAGCCCGCAGGCCTGGTCGACGGGGGCGCCGCTGCTGCTGCTGCGCACCATGCTCGGGTTGGAGCCGCACGAGGGGCACCTGGCGGTGGAGCCGGTGCTGCCGGTCGGGATGGGCCGCATCGAGGTGTTGGACATCCCGGGTCGCTGGGGGCGGGTGGACGCCTTCGCACGGGGCCGCCTCGACCTGGACAGGCTGGCCGACTGACCGGGGTTGCGCCCGTCGGCCGGGGTCGGCCGGGGGTCCCGCTGCGGCGGCTCCGTCCGACGGTCGCGCAACCCTCGCGGGGTAAAGTCACCGGATGCCGGAACTCGTGTACCCGCCCGTGATCACCGCCGCCAAGACGCTGTTCCGGGTCCTCGACCTGCGCCTGACCGTCGACGGGAACCACCACGTCCCCCGGACCGGTGGGGTGGTGCTGGCCAGCAACCACGTCAGTTACCTCGACTTCATCTTCTGCGGGTACGGGGCGCACGCCTCCCGGCGGTTGGTGCGGTTCATGGCCAAGCACGAGGTCTTCGCGCACAAGGTCTCCGGCCCGCTGATGCGCGGCATGAAGCACATTCCGGTCAACCGGTCGGCGGGCGTCGGCTCGTACAACACGGCGGTGGACGCGCTGCGTCGCGGCGAGGCGGTCGGTCTCTTCCCGGAGGGCACGATCAGCCGCTCGTTCACCGTCAAGGAGCTCAAGAGCGGGGCGGCCCGGATGGCGCAGGCGGCGGAGGTGCCGCTGGTGCCGGTGGCGCTGTGGGGCACCCAGCGGCTGTGGACCAAGGGGCGGCCGAAGACCCTGACCCGGCGGCACACCCCGATCACCATCCTGCTCGGTGAGCCGATGGACCCGGGTGCGTACCCGGACGCCAACACGATGACGGCGGAGCTGAAGACCCGGCTGTCAGCGTTGGTCGACCGGGCCCAGCAGGAGTACCCGGACAAGCCGTCCGGCCCGGACGACACCTGGTGGCAGCCGGCCCACCTGGGCGGGACCGCGCCCAACCCGCAGGAGGCCGCCGAACTGGACCGCCGCCCCCGCCGCTCGACCGCCTCCTGACTGCCGGTCGCCTTCCCTGCCCGGTCTCCCCGCCGCTCGGCCGGTCGTCCTGCCCCTCGACCCTTCCCTGACGGCTGTCCTGGCCGTCCTTCCGGCCGCCGTTCGGGTGGGCCTCGTGCGCTGTCGCAGCCGCAGCCGCAGCCGCTGTCGCAGCCGCAGCCGCTGTCGCAGGCGCGGGCGCGGGCGCGGTGCGGGCGGTGCTGGGGGCGGTGCGGACATTCCGGGCGGACGGAGGTCGGCGGGTCGGGGGGAGAGGGTGGTGTTCGCGTCCTTTCGAGCTGATGACGTCAGCGATTCAGTCATGACCGACCGACCCGACCGACCCGACCGACCCGACCGACCCGGCCGACCCGGCCGACTGGTCCCGGCCTGGTCGGTCCGGACAACCCGGGTCGCTGGGCGGACCTTGCCGGGTCGGACTACCCGGTTCGCTGGTCCCGGCCTGGCCGGGCCGGACAACCTGGCTCGCTGGGCCGACCTGGCCGGGTTGGTCGACGCGGCTGGCGGGTTCCGACCCGGCCAGGTTGGTCGACGCGGTGGCTCGACATCTGTGGGGGAAGCCGATACACGCCCCACCACTGAGAGCTTTGCGACGCAACCGCCGCCCGCCGGTCCGGTACCCGGGGGACGGGCATCGTCGGCGATTCGTCAACGTCATCAGGTCGAAAGGACGCTGAGAGGTACACCTACCGGCCGTCCCGGCCAGGCAGATGGGCCAGATCCAGGCCCGGTCCAGCCCAGCCCGGGCCCACAGCAGGCCCAGCCCGGGCCCACAGCAGGCCCAGCCCGGGCCCACAGCAGGCCCAGCCCGGGCCCACAGCAGGCCCAGCCCGGGCCCACAGCAGGCCCAGACCAGGCCCACAGCAGGCCCAGGTCAGGGTGGGGTCAGCTGCCGACCGCGTCCTTGCCGGCCCGTTCCGGGACGCGGTAGTAGTCCTCGCGGGACAGGAACTCCACCGGCAGTGATCCGGGCAGGGTCACCCGCCCCTCGCCGGTCACGGGTGCGGCGGTGGCCCGCCGGATCAGCACGTCCCGCTCCGGGGGCGCCAACTCCACCAGCTCGGGTCGGGTGACCCGGAAGCAGGCCACCGTCCGGCGGATCAGCCGGGCCAGTTCGGTCACCGTGCCGACCGTGCCGCCCAGCGCCAGGGCCGGCTGCTGGATCGTACGCAGCGCGTCGCAGACCACCAGCAGTTCCGCCTCCGCAGTGGCGTCCTGGGTGGGGCCGGTCGTCCGCAGCTCCAGCCGGGACGGCCACTGCCAGCGGATCTGTCCGCTGACCAGGCGGGGCAGCCGGACGTTGCGCCGGTGCCGGACACCCGTCGAGTCGATCTTCCCGGCGACCAGGGCCAGGTCACCGGCGAGGCAGACGTAGGCGAGCCGGCGGTCGGTGACGGTGACCGAGGCGGGGGCGGGGAGCACCCAGTGCCCCCGGGCCCCGGTCGGGCTGACCAGGCAGCCGGCCACCGACGTCGGATAGCGGCCGAGCACCCGTTCGCCGGGTTCCGGGACCAGCTCGTAACGGCGGTCGAGCACCGGGGCGGCGTCGTCCTCCGGTGCGTCGAACCGGTGTGGCGCGATGAAGAACGGGGACTTGTCCTCGCGCATGGTCACGACCTCCCCCGCGCAGTGGTCTTCGGGCGTTCAGCCTTGTCGACCCCTGGTGTGCTGTCATGACACCCGTTAGGGGGTCGGCCGGTCGTACGACGCCTGTGACCGGTAGATGCCGATCTCCTCCGGCCGGACGAGGCCGTCCTCGATCGCCCGGGCCAGTAACGCGGCCTTCGTGGCGGCTGGTCGGCCCGCCCGGGTGTACTTGATCCGTGCCCGGTCCACATATTGTTTGACGGTGTGCTCGCTGATCTGCATCCGGCGGGCCACCGACGCCTTCGACATCGACTGGAACCACAGCAGCAGCGCTTCCCGTTCCTTGTCCGACAGGGCCGGTCGGTCCGGGCGCGGATCGCCCACCATCGCCCCGGCCAGCGCCGGCGGCACGTACGGGCGGTCGCTGGCGGCGGCCAGCACCGTCGCCACGCAGTGTTCCCGCCCCTCGTGCTTGGCCAGGAACGCGGTCGCCCCGGCGTCGAGCACGGCGAGCATGGTCGCCGGGTCGGTGTGCTCGGAGTAGACCACCACCCGTCGGCCGGCGGCGCTCAGCTCGGCCAGCTTGTCGAGCATCATCCGCCCGTGCAGTCGCAGATCCAGCAGGATCACGTCGGCCTCCGGCGCGGCCCGCAGCACCAGGTCCGGGTCGTCGCCGGTGGCGAGCACCCGCAGTCGGGGCTCGGTGGTCAGCCAGGCCCGGACCCCGTCGATCACCACCGGATGGTCGTCGACGATCGACACCCCGATCGGGGCTTCCCCGCTCATGGCCGACGCCATCGGGTCTGCGTCCACCTGATCTCCCCGTCCCGTTCGAGTACGTGTTCCACCTGCTTGCCCACCGGGTCGGCTGGCGCATCGACGGCCGCTGGACCGTCCACGTCCGGCGTCACCAGGCTGATCACCACCTCCTGTGGGTTGGCCACCACCGTCAGCCGGGCCCAGCCGGTGGCGTCGGCGAGCGCGGCGGCCAGCGGGTCGGCCAGCCGTCGGCGGATCTCGACCGGCAGGGGTGGCGGCGTGCCGATGGCGATCAACTCGATCGGCAGCCCGTTGCGTTCGGCCAGGTCGGCGGCGGCCCGCAGCTCGTGCAGCAGCGGGTCCGGCACGTCGTCGGACTCGGCGATCAGCCGACGCAGCCGGGTCGCGGCGAGCACGCACCGGCGTTGCACGAGCGGATCGGTCGGGTCGGCGCGGCCGTCGGCCAACTCCGCCAGCACCTGTTCGGCGGCCCCGCCGACCAGCGCCAGCCGGGCCCGCCGGTCTGCCCAGGCCCGTTCGGCGGCGTCCCGTTCGGCGCGGACGGCGAAGGTCGCCGTGGCGGTGTCGGCGCGTTCCCGGGCGAGGGTGGCGATCACCGCGGCCCCGGTGAAGACCGCCACCGGCAGCGACGAGGTGCCGTAGACGTACATCGCGTAGCGGGTCAGGTCGGCGGGGGCGGTCGCCCCGTCACCGACCAGCGCGGTGAGCGCGATCACCGCGTGCCCGGCCAGCAGGACGATCATCCAGCGGATCCGCCGGCCCCACAGCACCACCACGAAGAACCAGGCCAGCCCCGTCCACGCCCAGTTTGCGGCGGCGAAGAGCTGCTCGCGGCCGGCCGCCGCGAAGACCGCCGCGTCGACCACCAGCAGGGCCGCCGCCAGTGGCAGCGCCGGTGGCAGCAGGCCGTGCAGCAGCCGGTGCGCGGCGTACCCGCCGATGGCGCAGGCGGCCAGCCAACCCGCCGCCACCACCGTGGGGGCGGCCAGCGTGGGCCAGGCGCCGAGCACCGCCGGTAGCCCGATCGCGACGTGCCACACCAGGGCGATGGCGACCGCCGCGATCCGGGCCCCCCGGTCCGAGGCACGGGCCACGTCGACCGCCGGGCCGTCGGCCGCCGCCGGGTCCGTCGCCCTCTGCTCCGGCCGGGGTACGCGGGCCGAGGCGGTCGTGCCGAGGTCAGTCGTGCCGAGTTCGGTCGTGCCGAGGTCAGTCGCGCCGAGACCGGTCGCGTTGAGGTCAGTCGACATGCGGCCACTCCAGCGTGATCCGGGTGCCCATGCCAGGGGCGGAAGTCACCACCGCCCGGCCACCGACCTCGGCCATCCGGCCCCGGATCGACTCGCGTACCCCGTACCGGTGCAGGGGGATGGTGGCCGGGTCGAAACCGGGACCGTCGTCGACCACCTCGACCACGATGCCGCCGTGGCTGCGGCCCAGCCGCACGGTTACGGTGGCGTCCGGCGCGTGCCGGGCCACGTTGGCCAGCGCGGCGGCGGTGGCGTCGACGAGGGCGGCGGTCACCCCGGCGGGTGCCGCGCAGGGCGGCAGCGTGGCGGTCACCCGCAACTGCGGGTGGGTGGCGAGCAGCGCGCGCAGGCCGGCGTCGGCGTCGACCGGGCCGGCGTCGGTCGGGCCGGCGTCGGTCGGATCGCCCACCGGGCCGGCCCGGGCGTGCGCGAGGCCGACCAGGGTACGCAGGTCGGCGGCGGCACGGTCGCGTAACGCCGCCGAGCCGGCCGGTAGGGCACCCAATCCGACCATGGTGAGCGTGGCCAGGACGGTGTCGTGCAGGTCCCGGTTCTGCCGCCGTTCGACCTCGCGGGCCGTGCGGGCCAGCACCACGTGCCGGCGCAGGCGCTGGAAGTCGGCGAAAGCGGTGTCGGCGCGGCCGATCCAGCGGCGCATCACCGCCGCCATCATCGCCGTGCAGGCCGTCTGCATGAGCAGGGTCGCCGCGTGCGCGCCGGCCTCGACGGTGTTGCCGGCGGCCGAGGTGCCGGCCGCGTATCCGGCGGTGACCAGCAGGCCGGCCGGCACCGACCAGCGGGCCGGCGCGGTGGCCTGCGCGTTGATCACGGTGGTGCTGGCCAGCACGGCGAGCCAGCTACCCTCGCCGGGCAGCACCTCCGGGGCGACCAGCAGCGGGGCCAGCAGGCTTGCCGCGACGGTGAACGTGACGTCCCCGGCGACGAGCCCCGGGCCGATGCCGACCCGCAGGGCGCGCGCCGAATACCACAGCGACCAGCCGGTGAGTGCGGCCACGGCGGCCAGCAGCAGCGGCACCCGCACCGGTGGGGTACGCACCGCCAGCGCGGTCACCGCACCGAACAGCCCGCAGGTCAGCCGCAGCAGCGCCGGCAGGGTGGTGAAGATGAGCTGGAGCGCGCCACCGGCCGGCCGGTCCAGCAACGACGGTGACGAGGTCGGAGCGGGCAGGGCCGACATCGGAGGGAGTGCGTCCTTCGGGCGGTGACCCGTCTGGGTCTGCTCGGCGGTGCATCGACGCCGGAGAATAACATGAGCAGCTCTAACTGTTCACCTTTGGTGTGCGGCGTGTCGCGTTGCGTTCGGTGAACATGCCGGTCGGCATCCGGTGCCGATCAGCGGCGGAGCCACTCCAGGGCGGCCGGCGCACCACCCAGCACCGACAGGTGCCCGTCGTCGTCGGTGATCCGCAGCTCGGCCGCCGGGCAGACCCCGGCCAACCAGCGGCTGTGGCTGGCCGGCACCACCCGGTCGCGCCCGCCGTGCAGCAGCAGCACCGGGACGGTCACCCGGGCCGGGTCGAAACCCCACGGGGTGACGTAGGCGAGGTCGTCGTCGACCAGGCCGTCCGGGCCGCCCCGCACCGCCGGACCCACCACCTCTTCGAGCCAGGCCCACGGCCCGGCCAGGGTGTCCAGGTCGGCCGGGGTGAACTCCGGGTCGTAGTCGGTGTCGGACGCCGCGTGCCGCTCCTTGACCGCCCGGCCCTGGGTGGCGGCCCGCAGTGACTCCTGCCCGGACGGCGTCATCCCGGCGAACCAGTCGAGCCCGGCCGCACCATAGGGGGCGAGGCCGGCGACGGCGACGACGGCGACCACCCGGTCGGGGTGCAACGCGCCGCTGGCCAGCGCGTGCGGTGCCCCGCCGGAGTGACCCACCGTGGCGAACCGGGGCAGGCCCAGCACGTCGGCGACCCGGGCGACGTCACCGGCGGCCGAGGCCACGTCCCGCCCGGGGCGTCGGGTCGAACCGCCGTAACCGGGCCGGTCGTAGGACACCCAGCGCAGGCCGAGCCGGTCGGCGGCGGCGAACAGCGGTGCCGGCGGTGCGCCGATGTTGGGGGTGCCGTGGTGCCAGACGACCGGCAGCCGGCCGGTGCCGTCGTCGCCGGTGTCGTAGACGTGCAGGGTGCCGCCGTCGGGCAGCGGCACGTCACGCTCGGTCAGCACGACGACTCCTCGACGGGTGGGCGGCTCACCGGTCGGCCCAGCCGGTCGGGTTCATGCAGGACTCCCGGGAAATGCCGGAGCCGGTTTGGGGCGACCCGCCGAAGCGCTGCTGGTGCAGGCGGGCGAAGAAGTAGCCCATGCCCTGGAGGTAGCCGTCGGGCAACGCCCAGGTCGGGTCGGCCCGGACCGCCTCGTAGAACTCCCGCCCGAGCGCCACCACGTGGCCCCGGCCATAGAGGAAGCCGTCGTCGGAACCGTCGATCACCGCGTGCACGTCGGCCCGGTCGATGTCGTACAGCTTGCGTTCGACGACCCGGTCGAGGGCGGTCAGCTCGGGACCGGACAGGTCGGCGCAGAGCTGGCCCAGCTGGTCGAGGAAGGCGTCCAGCCAGCCGTCGATCGCGTACACGCTGTCGTCGTCGGCGGCCCGGTCGCGGGTGAGCAGCGCCCGGCGCAGCGCGGCCGGCTCGGGGCCGAGCCGCTCCCAGGCGGCCTCCACCAGGCCCCAGAACCGGGCCTCCTCCTCGGCCGTGGGCAGCCGGTTCGCGGTTTCCGTGTCGCTCATGAGCAGCACCGTAGCGGGCCGCACCGACGTTCTCCGGGCATCCCCGCGTGCAGGTGCTGCGGACGTCGGGGCCGCCCACCCGGGCGGGCGGCCCCGCGAGCGTTCAGCGTGGTCCGCGAGGTACCGCGCGGACGAAGGTGGACCAGGCGGCCGGGGTGAACCGTAACGCCGGGCCGGACTGGTCCTTGCTGTCCCGTACGCCGATCAGGCCGGGCAGGTTGTCGGCCACCTCGACGCAGTCGCCACCGCTCCCGCCGCTGCGGGTGCTCTTGCGCCAGACGGCCTCGGCCAGGTCAGTCATGCTCGCTCCTCGATGATCGTCCCCGGCGACAGTAGGGGTACGCGCTCGCATAGCTGGGGCCTACTTGCTTCCTGTCACGTAGACCCCACGCCCGGGTTGGCCCACGACCAGGTCACGGTCGTGCAGGAGCGAGACGGCGCGGTATGCGGTGGCCACACTGACGTCGAACTGTTCGGCAAGCTCGCTGGTGCTGGGCAGCTTCGTTCCCGGTGTGAGCTCGCCGCTCTTGATCTTCGTGGTCAGCGTGTCGGCGATGCGTCGGTATTCGGCAGGTGCAGAGGGCATGGTTTCGGTCCCTTGGTTCGGCCCTGCCATCTGACCACGAGCCGACCAACGTCAGCAAGTGATGCAAGACAGTCACGCGATGGGCCGGATCCACCGTGACGACTACCTGTTGACCGCCGCACTGACGTTGGCCAGCCGACACCGACCGGTCTGGAGTTGGCGGCGCTGGCGCAGGGTGTGCCACTGCGGCGCGGAACTACCCTGCCGGGCGTGGTGCCACGTTTCGATCAGCCGGGCGGGCCGGCCTGCTGCCGGTGAGCTGCCATTGCTGGTCCGGTCGGCGTGGGAGTGCCTGGACCGGCACCGGCGCGGTCGCTGCGGGAGGTGTGCCGAGACCGGGTTCTGTCCGTTGGTGGAGGCCGCCCGGGGTCGGATCAGGCAGTGGCGCAGGTTCCGGCACGTCTGGGGACGGCGGTGATCGCCCCACCGCCGAAGGCGGGTGACCTGGTGGTCGTCGGCCGGGCGGCCAGTGTGCAGTTCGTCGCGCCGATCACCTGCCGGGTCATTCGGGTGCTGGACTGGATCACCTACGACGGATGGTGCTGGCTCGACGTCTACCAACTGGACGCGAAGGGGGACGCGGTGGCCCGGCGGTCGATCTTCGTACAGCCGGCGGGGTTGCAGGTGTCGCGGCCCGCGCCGACGCCCCGGACCCCGAGCCCGGCGGGGAGGGCGTCGAACGTGCGGCGGGGGCCTCGGCCGGCAGGGGTGCCGCCGGTGCCGCGTCGGGCGGACCCCGGGGCGTCGGACGACCGGTCGTGGGTGACGTGATCACTGTCGGAGGTGACGTGCGGTCAGGGAGTCGTGGGTGACGGGTGTCAGGGGGTCGTCGTGGCGGCGAAGTAGGGCTCGGCCGCCTCCAGCCGGGGCACCCGCACACCCAGCCGGCGTGCCTCCGCCAGGGTGTCGCGGCAGACCGCGCGCAACTCCTCGGGGTTGGCGTGCGCCTGCGTCACCCGGCGCATCGGCGGGAAATGCCCCATCAGCCAGGACATGGCCGGTGCCGCCAGCCAGAGAGGCGCGGTGAAAGGCAGCAACTCGCCGCGGTGCCGCCGCAGATCGACGCCCCGGGCCTCGACGAGCGGCAGCAGCTCGCGGGTGGCGAGGATCGCCTCGCTGATGTCCCCGGTGGTCAGACCGGACAGTGAGCCCCGCCGCAGGCTCTGCGTGTGCAGGCCGGCGTTCTGGACGAAGTGGACCGACAGCCAGCCACGGAAGTCGGAATTCTCCCGGACCCTGAACCCTGCTCCCCGGAACACCTGGCGGACGGCCCGCTCGCGGTCGGTCGGCGGCCGGTCGAGCGTGCCGAGGAAGACCACCGGCAGCAGGGACGCGCGCAGCACGCCGTCGTCGCCGAAACCGCCGCCGGCTCCAGGAAAGCCCCAGGCCAGCTGGTCGGCGGGGAGGTGTGCCGTCGCGGTCGACGGCTCGACCCACAGGTTGTTGAAGACGAGCACCGTGGCCCCGCCCACCCGGGGCCCGAGGAAGGCCGTAGCCTCCGCGAAGTTGTAGTGCTGCACGCTCAGCACGATCAGGTCGAAGTCGTGGTCGGGCTCCAACGATTCGCGGTAGCGCACCGACCACTTCTCGACGACCCGCCGACCCCAGGGCCGCCGCCGGGCGTCGAGCAGGTCGAGGTCGATCGCTTCCCCGTACGCCGCCGCCCGGCCCGGCCGGACGTAGAACTCGACGTGGTGCCCGGCCCGTTCCAGGGCCCATCCGTAGGTCGCGCTGATCACGCCCCGGCCGAACATCAAGATCTTCACGCGCACCTCAAGGGCTATAATCGGAGGCCATCTCCACTTCCAAAATATGGAGACAGTCTCCACTTGTCAACGCGAGGCCCCACATGACCGACGCCAAACCGCTGCGTGCCGACGCCAAACCGCCGCGCGCGGACGCCAAGCCGCTGCGTGCCGACGCCCGTCGCAACCGTGACGCCCTGATCGCCAAGGCCCGCGCACTCTTCGCCGACGGCTGCTTCGACCTGCGCTTCGACGACTTCGCCAAGCTGGCCGGGGTCGGCACCGGCACGCTCTACCGGCACTTCCCCACCCGGGAGGCCCTGGCCGAAGCGGTCTACCGGGAGGAACTCGGCGCGATGTGCGACCGGGCCCGGGAGTTGCAGGCCACCCTCCCCGCCGACGAGGCGCTGGCGTCCTTCCTGCGAGGTTTCGTGGCGCACCTGCACGCCCACGAGGGCCTCGCCCGTACCCTCTCCACGCTGATGGCCACCCACTCAGGCGTGCTGGCCGAGGGCGCCGAGGCTCTGGGCCGGGCCGTCGCCGACCTGCTGGCCGCCGCCGTCCGGGCCGGGACCGCCCGCGACGACGTGGGAGCCGGCGCGATCATGATGGCCCTCCAGGGCGTCTGCGCGGCCTACGGCCACCCCGCCTACCGACCCGACGCGGACGGGGTGATCACCCTCGTCCTCGCCGGCCTGCGCCCACCGGCGCGATGAGTGCGGCCCGCGCCCCTACCGCTGGTGGCGGGGGAACGCGGGCCGCACAGGAGGCCGGGGCGGGGTACGGGACGCTCGTGGCTGCCCGTACCCCGCCGATGGCTCAGGTGTCGTAGCGGCAGGTGCCGCCGGTGTTCGCCGTGCAGTCGTTGAGCTGGAGGCTGTCCAGGTTGATGGCCTGGTTGCCGGTGGTCGACTGGGTCGGCACGTTCACCGTGATCCGCACGCTGGCGGCGTTCGCCGGGGCGGTAGCGGTCGTCCGGTACTCCAGCCAGTTGCTGGCGAGCGTCTCGGTCGCCCCGGTGCTGGTCGACAGCAGGGTGCCGCCCGAGTTGTACCAGGCGAGCTGGAGTTGGGTGTTGACCGCCACGCCACTGCGCAACCGGGTGAACAACTTGTACGTCCGGCCGGCGGTGACCGTTGCCCGGTTCGTCAGCGAGATCGACGACGTGTTGGACGGCCCGGTGTAGGTGTTGAGCTGGACCGACCGGCGGCCGTCGAAGTAGGTGCAGGAGTTCGTCGAGATGCCGCAGGCGGGCGTCACCTGGTGCCAGCCGCCCGACGTGGTGAACGTCGACGTGCTGCTGCTCGGGGTGGCGGCCTCGACGGTGCGCTGTTCGGCGGTGAGCAGGTCGTTGTTCGCGCCCACGTCGCAGCAGACCGGGGCGGTCAGCATCGGATGGTTCGCGACGTTCACCTTCGCCGTCGACGGGCTCGGGTCGATGTAGAAGCTGGCCGACAGCTCACTCGGGTCGTAGTAGCTGCGGAACCCCGGGTCGGTGTTCCAGTTGTCCCACCAGCCGTACATGATGTCGGGGACGTAGGAGGCCCCCGTCTCGGCCATCCAGGCGTGCCCCGCGCCGAGGACGTGCAGCAGTTCGTGCCCGGCGACACCGGTGGTCCACGACTCGGTGACCGCCGAGCAGTGCACGCCGCTGGAGTTGCCGCCGGTCGGGCACTGGTAGGCGTCGGAGTTCGACGCGAAATCGGTGAAGACCAGGTAGATCCGGTTGCTGTCCTGGTATCCGGCGGAGACCAGGTCGCTGCGGACGGTGCTGGCGGGGGTGTTCGGGTTCGCCCCGGCGTCGATCTTCTCGGGAACGACCAGGGAGCGGGCGTAGCCGGCGTACGTGCTGGTGTCGTACCCGGTGCGGCAGCTGAAGTTGTAGTGCTGGTCGTAGTTGGTCGACTCGTCGAGCGCCCAGTCGATCCGGTCCACCACCTTGGCGATGTACTCGACGTTGGCCTCGTAGTTGTTGCCGACGCCGTCGTGCCAGGCGTAGATCACCTGGACGGCGGGGGTCGCCCCCGTCGGTGCGGCCGGGTTGGCGACGGTGGACTGGCAGCCGCGCTTGGGCACGGTGGGCATGCTCGGTTGCGCGTACGGCTGGGCCGCCTCGGTGCCTGGCCCCCAGGCCAGGGCAGCGGTGGGGGTGGAGACCACCGCGAGAGCGGTGGCCAGGGCGGCGGTGACGACGGCGGTGAGGGTACGCGGCCGTCGGGTCCGGAACGGGGACCGGGGCAAGGGTGCTCCTCGATTGGTGGGGACACTGCCGGTGGGCAGCGCTTTCCATCCAAACCGAGTGGCATGACATACATCAATGTAAATGAATGGTGAGCAAGGTCATTCCCAGGTCCTGGGTAGATGCTTGTCCTGGCGCACATAACGTGCAGTGAGCAACCGGTCACGATGGGCGTCGGCGGCGGAGTCGACTCACGCGGGCCACCCCGACCTGCCCGATCTTCGACCACCGCTCCGCGGGGCGGTGGATTCCCACCCGCGAGGCGTTGCTGTCAGCCGCGCTCCGGCCGCTGGCGGCAGAGGTACACGTCGTAGCCGCCGAGCTCGTACCGAGAAACCACGTCGACGCCGAGCGCCTGGGTGGACCGGGCGAAGTTGACCGACATCGCGCCCGACGAGGGAAGGACGTAGGCCACCCGAGCGGACCCACGGACCTGGTCCCGGTACGGTCGGTACCGATCGAGACCGGGCGACAGGTCCTCATCGAGGACGGCGCACCGCACCTGCTCCCGACTGCGGTAAGCGAGCCGGTTGCACGTCCAGTACCCGGAATAGACATGGCTGACGCCGGCCGTTCGCAGACCGTCCACAAGCCGCTGTTCGTCGTCGGCCTGAGCGGCGTAGTCGGACCGGTGGGCGATCAACTGCCCGGTGGCGACCGACAGACCGACGAAGAACGCACCAGCGAGTGCGATACAACCAGCGGCCAGGAATGCACCGCCCAGGCTCGGGCCGGTCACCCGTCGTCGGATTCCACCATGGTCGCCAGAGGTGCCGGACCCCACCCTGGCGACCACGGAGGCCGCACCGACCCACAACGGCCAGAGAACGGCTGGCAGCGACACCAGCCCATAGTGGAGGTAGCGGGCACTCTCGACGGGGGTCATCGCCGACGAGGAACTTGCGACATACGCGGCGAGGGTCATCGCGGCACCGGCGACGAGCGCCAGCCGGCCGGCGTGCACACGACGTTCAGCGCCGTCGGCGCGACGAAATGCGGCGACCGCGACGGCCGTTGCCGCCACCAGCAGGACAAGATAGGTCGGCCCCCACCACAGTTGCCAGGTGGCACAGTGGCTCGGCGCACACAACCCGGAGCTGAGCGGTAGGCCGACCAGGACCGCGCCGTGCAACCTGTCCGACCAGGCGGCCGGCTCGGTCGCACCACTCAGGGAAAGCAACACCAAAAACGAATCGGGACGGTCCAGGCGAAGGTTGAACACGATCAGTGGCGCTGCGCCGAGGAGGAATCCACAGACCGCCAGGGACACCCGACGTAGCGTCATCCCCGCCCGTCCCACCCATGCCACGAGCAGGACGGCGGCGGCAACGTACGGCAGGGCGAGCCAGTGGGTCCAGACGATGTAACCGGCCAACCCGCCCCACACGACGAGCATCGTCCTCGGCTTCTCCGGCCGCAGGACCAGCAGTGCGGACGCCAGCATGAGGCCGGCGACGGCGGTGGCGACGTCGGAATAGCCGCCGGCGCCGATGATCTGATCTTTCACCACCCGATCAGACCCGAACGCCAAGACTCCCGTGACGAAGACGGCGAACCAGGAAGAATAAAGGGTACGCGTCAACCGGAAAACGAGGAGGAGGAACACGGCGTACATGACGAGTGCCGGCAGCCGGAGGGTCCACCAGTGCGTGCCGAAAACCTGCACCAACGGAGCCGCAAGATAGGAATAGAAGGTGCCCATGTAGTCCTGGCCGTAAAAGAAGGTCGGCCAATCCCGGCCTTCTCCGATGTGCAGAGCGGCCAGGCCGGCGGTGCCCTCGTCGCTGTTGGCCGGCGGGACGTCCACAGCTATCAGAATCGCCCGGTAGACGACACCCACAAGGCCGAGAATTGCTGCCGTCCAACATGGAAGCGACTTCCGCAGGCGAATCCCCGCAGTGGCTCCCACTACCGTGTCTCCTGCGTTCCCCACCCGCCCGACGGGATTGTTGCTTTCCGCCAGCTTTGCCACGGCCCCCCTTTCCGAGCGGCGTCCACATCCCCATCGGGCCGTACCGGGCGATTCTGCCACAGCGTGCGGCGGGCACCGGCCGCTGCGGAGCGGTTGTCGTTGGCCTGCCCGGCCGGGCCGCAAAGGTGGGCGGTGGCTGCGACGCGCCCCATCGACTGAGGGAGGAGTATCTGTGCGCCCGGCAGGATTCGAACCTGCGGCCTTGGGATTAGAAGTCCCCTGCTCTATCCGCTGAGCTACGGGCGCGCGGCGTACGTGTCGCGCCAAGAGGGTACCGCCGACCCCCTGCCATCCGGGGGCACGGGTCGCGTCCGGACAGGCGTGATCAGCGTCGCACGACACCCCCCATCCGGGCACCCGGCTTCCGGCCGGCGCGTCGGCCCGTACCCTCGGTCCGTGCTGCTGGAACCGGACACCGAGAACGAGGTCGCCTACGAGCTGTGCCAGCTCCTGGGTCGGGCCATCCTGCCGGTCCACACGGCAGGTGACCCGGGCACGGCCTTCTTCCTCGACCACCCCGGGGGCGGTTTCCTGCTGACCGCCGACGTGGTCGCCGCGCAGGCGCGGTGGCTCGGCCTGCGGCCCAGCGTCACGGAGCCGACCGGCACGGCCGGGGAGTCGCTGACGCTTACGGACCTGCCGGCGCGGTGGGTGCGCGATGCCCGGCTCGGGGTGGCCGTCCTGCCGGCCGCCGCCCTGCACGGGTTCGCCGCCGGGCAGGGCTGGCGGTGGCGGGTGCAGCCGGTGCCGGCCGCGGTCGCCGTCCGGGCGGACGACCTGGCCGGCTTCGGTGCCGGGCCGGTCACCGCGATCGTGCTGGCCCTCGGCGTCGGCGTCGACGGCGCCCGACCGCTGGAGGTCGCCGTCGAGCGTGCCGTCCGCGACGGCGACGCGCTGCGCATCGCCGCCGCCCTCCCCGCCGGCTACGTCGGCGCCCCCGTCTTCGGGGTACGCCCCGACGCCGACGGGGAGATCGGCCTGCGCTGCCTCGGCGTGGTCCTGCCCGGGGACGGTGCACCCGGGGACGGGCATCCGGTGGCGACCCTCGACCGCGTGCTAGCCGCCCTCCCCGCCACCTGACCCGCCGCCGCGCCCGCCTAACCAGGCGGCGTGGTCGTCGACCCGGCCGCGGAAGGCGTCGGGCCGGCACCGAGGAACGCGTCGGCCCAGCGACCGACCTCGGTGAAGACCTGCTCGCGGACGGCGGGGCCGGACAGCACCAGGTCGTGCTTGCCGCCGTCGAAGCGGGTGACGGTGACGTGCCGGCCGAGTCGGGGCGCCCAGCGGACCATGTGTTCCACGTCCAGCACCGCGTCGGCCAGCGCCGCCGAGTCGTGCCAGCGGGTGCCCCGGAAACTCCGGGTCGAGCAGGCCACCAGTACCGGGATGGGGATGTCCAGCCCGGCGCGGAGCTGCCGTTGGGCGGTACGGATCGCGGTCAGCCAGCCGGCCCGGACGGGGAACCCGGCGAGCGGCTTCCAGGCCAGGTCGTACGTCCACTCGCCGCGATGGTCGGCGTGCAGGCTCTCGCCGTACACGGTGCCCAGGCCGAAGGGGAGGATGCGGTGCGGCGCGCGACGGCCCAGCCGGGCGACGGCCGCCGCGAGGGGTCGACGGACCACCCAGGGGGCGTTGAGGTCGAAGAAGGGGCTGTTGAGGACGAGCCCGTCGACTCTGCCGGCGTCGCGGCGGGCGTGCGCCCAGAGCGAGATGATCAGGCCGCCGGTGGAGTGGCCCATGGCGAGCAGGGTGTCGTGCCCGTCCTCGTCGCGGATGATCTTCGCGGCGGCGTCCAGCTCGGGGAAGTAGTCGCTCAGGTCGCGGCAGAAGTTCGGGGTCTGGTGGGGTAGCAGGCTGCGGCCGTACTTGCGCAGGTCGAGGGCGTAGAAGTCCCAACCGCGCTCGGCGTAGAAGTCGGCCAGGTGGGTCTGGAAGAAGTAGTCGACGAAGCCGTGCACGTAGAGCACCGCACGCCTGGTCGGGCGCTCGGCACGCCGCCGGACCAGCGTCGCGACCACCGGCCCCTCGTCGTCGGTGCCCAGGTCGATCGTCTGCCGCTCGTACGGCGGCCCCAGCACGTCCTGTTCCACGACCGCGACGCTACGCCCGCCGACTACCCGGCGGTAGCCCCGGTGCCGGGGTGGCCGAACCCCACGTCGACGCGACGGGTCGCCCCCGCCTGGCGTAACGCCTGGGCGGGGGCGACCCGGTGACCGGTCAGGCGGTTTCGGCGTCCACCCGGTGGGTGTCGTTGTCGGCGTCGAGGTCCGGCAGCGGCGCGGGGACGGGCTGGGCCATCTCCCGGATGTGCTTGTTGTGCCGGGGCTCCTGCTTGGTCTTGGCGTCGTTGAGCTTGCGGCGCAGGTCGTCCCGGGCGTCGTTGAGGGCGGCCCGCAGATCCTCCTCGCTCGACGTGGTGACGATCTTCTGCCGACCGGCGATCCAGCACTCCAGGGTGACCTTCTGCCCGCGCGCCTCCCGGTCCTTGACCGACACCTCCAGCTCGGTGGCGTCGGCGTGGAAGGCGGCCAGCCGGGCGTCCAGGGTGCCGAACTGCTCGACGATCCAGTTCCGGTCGCCCTGGGAGAAGCCCGCGCCCATCCGCAGGCACTCGGCCACGGTCGCCGGGTTCGTCACCGCGCTCATCGCCGCACCTCCCGCTCGGTGCGGACGGAACCGGTGGTACGGAGCGGGGTCCGAATCATCAGCACTGCCTTTCTCTTCGGACGTCGTGCCTGGTGGTACCTGGTTGATCAACTCATTACCCAGTCGGGGTCGACCTCACTCCGGGTAACGCCGTCTTCTCGGTGTCGTTGTCGCTCGATGCCGGTCGTTCCCTCCGATGCCGGTCGTCGACCCGCCCCTGCGGTGGCCTCTGGTCCCATCCTGGTCCCGGCCCGGCAGGGTCCTCCAGGGCCGGTCGACCTAGCACGACGGGACCTTGATCAGGTCGTCGTCCACAGGCGCTCCGGTTGTCCACAGGGCGGGGCGCGGGGCTCGCATCGTCGCGCCGCGCGGGTCAGGCTCGGTCCCGAGTCGACTCGCCACCGCATCCGCAGGACCCCTGGGAGGGGGAACGATGTTTGACACTTATGTAACTATTGTCGGCAACGTACTGACCGCGCCGGAGTGGCGTCGTACCGCGCAGAGCAACACCCTGGTCGCCAACTTCAAGGTGGCCTCGACCGCCCGCCGCCTCAACCGGGACAGCGGCCGGTGGGTGGACGGCAACAGCCTCCGCGTCCGGGTCAACTGCTGGCGCAAGCTGGCCGAGGGGGTGGCCGCCTCCGTCATGGTCGGCGACCCGGTGGTGGTCGCCGGGCGGCTCTACACCCGCGACTGGACCGACGACGCCGGCAACCACCGGGTCCTCTACGAGTTGGAGGCGGTCGCGGTCGGCCACGACCTGTCCCGGGGCCGGTCCCGCTTCCTGCGCAACCGGCCGAGCATGGCCACCAGCGCGGTGGAGGACGACGAGGCGGCCCAGCGGGTGCAGGGTGAGCCGACCGAGCCGGTCCCGGTCGGGCAGGCTCCCGCCGGGCCCGACGACCGGCCCCTCGACGACGACTTCGAGCTGTCCGGCTTCGGCTTCCCGCGCGCCGGCCACGACCTGCCCGACCACGACCTGCCCGGCAGCGGGTACGCCCCGGCGACCGACCCGTTCGACGACGAGCCCGACGACGACCTCACCCCGCTGCCCGACGACGGGACCGACACCGGTGACGACCCGACGGCCCGGTCCGGCGACTGGGCCGAGCCGCACCGGTCGGGCGAACAGAGCCGGTCGGACGGACCGGGCGTGCCCGGCGGTGCGGGGCGGTCGGGCGGCGAGGGGCAGCCCGACGACGCGGAGCAGCCGACCGACGAGGGGCAGCCGGCCGACGGGGGGCAGCCGGCCGACGGGGACCGGTCCGGTGGCGCGGGCCGGTCGAGTGGTGCGGTGGCGACGCCGGGCGAGGTGGCCCTCGGTCCGGCGGGTCGGGCCCGACGTGGCCGGGGCCGGGTGCCGGCCCCCGCCTGAGCCGCCGGCCCGCGCCGGGGAAGGGGCGCGGGTCGCGGTGCGTACGAACGGGGGCGGGGTGGCGACGGCGACGTGGCCACCCCGCGTACGACTAGGCTGGCCGGCCGGAGGTGGTGCGGGTGGGGCGGCGCACAGCGGCGGCGGACGCGGTCGGCCTGGTGGCCGGGTACGCGCTGGACAGCCTGCTCGGCGATCCACGGCGCTGGCATCCGGTGGCCGGTTTCGGTCGGGCCGCCGGTGCCCTGGAACGTCGGGTCTACCGCGCCGATCGTCGGGCGGGAACGGTCTTCACCGCCGTGGCCGTGGGTGCGCCGGTGCTGCTCGGTGCGGTCGCCAGCCGGGCCACCCGGCGACACCCGGTGGCCCGGGCCCTGGTCGTGGCCGCCGGCACCTGGACCGTGCTCGGCGGTCGGACCCTGCGCCACGAGGCGACGGTGATGGGCACCGCCCTGCGCGCCGGTGACCTGCCGACGGCCCGGCACCGGCTCGGACACCTCTGCGGCCGGGACCCGTCCCGGCTCGACGAGAGCGAGTTGGCCCGCGCCACCGTCGAGTCGGTCGCCGAGAACACCTCCGACGCGGTGGTCGCCCCGCTGCTCTGGGGTGCCCTCGCCGGGCTGCCCGGGCTGCTCGGCTACCGGGCGGCCAACACCCTCGACGCGATGGTCGGGCACCGCTCACCCCGCTACGCCCGGTTCGGCACCCCGGCCGCCCGGCTCGACGACCTGCTCAACCTGGTGCCGGCCCGACTGACCGGGCTGCTCACCGTCGCCGCCGCGCCCACCGTGCACGGCGACCGGGAGCGGGCCTGGCAGGTCTGGCGACGGGACCGCCACGACCACCCCAGCCCCAACGCCGGGCAGTGCGAGGCGGCCATGGCCGGCGCGCTCGGCGTCCGGCTGGGCGGCCGCAACGTCTACTTCGGGCGGTCCGAGGTGCGACCGTTCCTCGGTGACGGCCCACGCCCCGAGGCCCGGCACCTGAAACGGGCCGGCCGGCTGTCCGGGACGGTCGGCCTGGCCGCCCTCGCGCTGGCTGCCGCCTGGCCGTTGACCGGCCGCCCGCTGGCCACCGCCGCCGGCCGCACCCTGCTGCGTCGACCGGCCCGGCAGATCGTCGCCCGTCTCGGCACCGCCGGCCGGGTGAGCGGACGGTGAGCGGAGGGCTGCTCGTCGCGGGCACCACCTCCGACGCGGGCAAGAGCGTGCTGACCGCCGGCATCTGCCGCTGGTTGCACCGGCAGGGGGTCGCCGTCGCGCCGTTCAAGGCGCAGAACATGTCGAACAACTCCGCCGTGGTGGTCGGCCCCGACGGGCGTGGCGGTGAGATCGGTCGGGCCCAGGCGATGCAGGCCGCCGCCTGTGGCCTCACCCCCGACCTGCGGTTCAACCCGGTGCTGCTCAAACCGGGCAGCGACCTGGCCAGTCAGGTGGTGCTGCTCGGGGAGGCCGTCGACACGGTCACCGCCGGCAACTTCCGTACCATGCGACCCAGGCTCGCCGAGACGGCGTACGCGGCTCTGGCCGAACTGCGGGCAACGTACGACGTGGTGATCTGTGAGGGGGCCGGCAGCCCCGCCGAGATCAACCTGCGGGCCGGCGACTACGTCAACATGGGGCTCGCCCGGCACGCCGGTCTGCCCACCATCGTGGTCGGTGACATCGACCGGGGCGGCGTGTTCGCCTCGATGTTCGGCACGGTCGCCCTGCTCGACCCCGCCGACCAGGCGCTGATCGCCGGCTTCGTGATCAACAAGTTCCGGGGCGATCTGGGTCTGCTCCGCCCCGGGCTCGACATGCTGCACCGGGTGACCGGCCGGCCCACCTACGGGGTGCTGCCCTGGCAGCTCGACCTGTGGCTCGACGCCGAGGACTCGCTGGCCTACGGGCGGGTGCTCGGCCGGCCCGCCGCCCCGTACGGCACCGAATGGCTCGACGTCGCGGTGGTCCGGCTGCCCCGGATCAGCAACGCCACCGACGTGGAGGCCCTCGCCACCGAGCCGGGGGTCCGGGTCCGGCTCACCGTCGAACCCGCCGAGCTGGCCGCCGCCGACCTGGTCGTCCTGCCCGGCTCCAAGTCCACCGTCGCCGACCTGGCCTGGCTGCGGGAGACCGGGCTCGCCGAGGCGGTCACCGCGCACGCCGCCGCCGGCCGGCCGCTGCTCGGCATCTGCGGCGGGTTCCAGATGCTGGCCACGGCCATCCACGACCCGGTGGAGAGTCGGCAGGGCAGCGTCCCCGGCCTGGGCCTGCTGCCCATCGAGATCACCTTCGATCCGGGCAAGACCGTCCGGCCCGCCGTCGGCACCGCCGCCGACGTCCCGGTGCGCGGCTACGAGATCCACCACGGGTTCGTCTCCGCCGCCGATCCGGCGCTGCCCCCGCTGCTGCACCACGCCGACGGCCGTCCCGAAGGCGCCCGGCTCGGCGCGGTGCACGGCACCCACTGGCACGGTGCGTTCGAGTCCGACGGGTTCCGCCGCCGGTTCCTCACCGAGGTGGCCCGGTCGGCCGGGCGGCACGGCTTCACGGTCGCACCCGACACCAGCTTCGCCGCCGCCCGCGAACGCTCCCTCGACCTGCTCGGTGACCTGGTCGAGGAGCACCTGGACACGGCCGCGCTGTGGCGGCTCGTCGAGACCGGCGCCCCCGCCGGCCTCCCGTTCATCCCGCCCGGCGCACCACCGACGAACTGACCGTCCCGCCCGCACCGGCCGGTCGCGGCGATCGTGCCGCCCGTGGCCCGGCCACCGGCAGGTCGTCAGAGCCGGACATCGGCGGCCCCCGCCGGGCACCTTTCAGAGGCGGGCCTCGCCGTCACCGGCCCGCTCAGAGCCGGACGTCGGCGGGGCGGTCGGACAGGGGCAGCCCCGCCTCCCGCCACGCCTGCACACCGCCCGTCATGTCGGTGGCGTTGCGCAGGCCCAACGCCTGGAGGCTGGCCGCCGCCAGGCTGGAGCTGTAGCCGTGCCGGCACACCACCACGATCTCCCGGTCGTAGCCGGTCGACTCGGGGATGCGCCAGTCGCTGGCCGGGTCCAGCCGCCACTCCAGCACCGTCCGGTCGATGACGATCGCGCCGGGCAGTTCCCCCTGCTCGTGGCGTTGACCCTCGGTACGCGTGTCGACCAGCAGCGCACCCGCCCGTACCGCCTCGACCGTCTGTTGAGGACTCAGCCGCCGCAGCCCGGCTCGGGCCTGTTCCAGCAGGGCGTCCACACCGGGACTCATCACGTCATTGAGCACGTCCAGATCATGCCCCGGCCCCCGCACCCCCGCCTGACGAACAGCACTCCCCACGGCGGAACCAGGCTCACGGGGGACACCCGCTAGCGTCACCGGTGTGACGGTGGCCCTGGTGGAGGCGTACGCGACGCTGGCCCGCCGGGTGCTCGGCGGACCCGCCCGGTTGGGGCGTACCCGACTGGTGGCCGTCGACGGGCCCAGCGGCGCGGGCAAGAGCGTGTTCACCGCGCGCCTCGCGGACGCCCTGGCCGCCCTGCCCGACGGCGGGCGGCCACCGGTGGTGCACACCGACGACCTGCTCGACGGCTGGGACGACCAGTTCACCTTCTGGACCCGGCTGGAACGACGGGTGCTCGCCCCGCTGCGGGCCGGCCGACCGGGGTCCTACCAGCGGTACAGCTGGGTGCGGCGGTCGTTCCTGCCCCGCGCGGTGCCGGTGCCGGTCGCGCCGGTGCTGCTGCTGGAGGGGGTGAGCGCGGCGCGGGCGGCGATCCGGCCGGAGCTGACCCTGTCGGTGCAGGTCACCGCCCCGGCCGGGCTGCGGCTGCGCCGCGCGCTGGACCGGGACGGGGTGCAGCTCCTGCCGGAGCTGCGGCGCTGGCACGCCGGGGAGGAGACCCACTTCGCCGCCGACCGGACGGCCGCCGCCGTGGACCTGGTGGTCGACGGGGCACCGACGCTGCCGCACGACCGGGACCACTACTACGTCCGCCGCCCGCCGCCCCGGTCGACCCGGCCTGACTCCGCTGACCCCGGTCTGACGCCCGTGCAGGGGACGGTCGCTGCCGGTTCCGGCTCGCCGGGTACCTCCCGGTAAGGCCGGCATACGATGCCGGTCATGACCTCACCGATCATGTCCGAGTCCGAGGTACGGGCCGCCGTCGCGCGGGAGCTGCCCGGTGTCCGTGCCGACCTCGAACGCCTCGTCCGCATCCCCGGCATCGCGTTCGAGGGCTTCGACCACTCGCACGTCGAGCGCTCCGCCGAGGCGGTCGCCGAGTTGCTGCGCGGCTGCGACCTCGACGTGCGGATCGTGCGGTCGGGCGGCCAACCCGCCGTGATCGGGACGAGGGCCGCCCCGCCCGGCGCACCCACCGTGCTGATGTACGCCCACCACGACGTGCAGCCCGTCGGCGACCTGTCGCTGTGGGAGTCCGAGCCGTTCGAGCCGGTCGAGCGGGACGGCCGCCTCTACGGGCGCGGCGCGGCCGACGACAAGGCCGGCATCATGGCGCACGTCGCCGCCCTGCGCGCCTTCGGTGACCGACTCCCGGTCGGCGTGGTGCTGTTCATCGAGGGTGAGGAGGAGTACGGCTCCGACTCGCTGGAGCGGCTGCTCGCCGAGCACCGGGAGGAGATCGCCTCGGACGTCATCGTGATCGCCGACTCCACCAACTGGGACGTGGGCGTACCGGCCCTGACCACCTCGCTGCGCGGCGTGGTCAACCTGTTCGTCGAGCTGCGCACCCTGGACCACGCGGTGCACAGCGGCATGTTCGGCGGTGCCGTGCCGGATGCGCTGACCGCGCTGGTGCGCCTGCTGGCGACCCTGCACGACGATGCCGGAGACGTGGCCGTCGCGGGCCTGACCAGCCGGACCGGTGCCGCCGTCGACTATCCGCAGGACCGGTTCCGGTCCGAGGCCGGGCTGGTCGAGGGGGTGTCGCTGATCGGCAGCGGCCGGATCACCGACCGGCTCTGGACGAGGCCGGCGTTGGCCGTGCTCGGCATCGACGCCCCGGCCACCGGTGAGGCACCGAACGCGCTGGTCCCGGCGGCGAAGGCCAAGCTGAGCGTACGGCTGGCGCCGGGTGACGACCCCAAGCGGGCGTACGACGCGGTGTGTGCCCATCTGGAGCAGCACGCCCCGTGGGGTGCCCGGGTGGCGGTGACCCTGGAGCACGACGGTGACCCGTGTGTCATCGACGCGTCGGGGCCGATGTTCGACGCGGCCCGCGCGGCGTTCCGGGCCGCCTGGGACGGCACCGAGCCGGTGGACATCGGCGTCGGCGGTTCGATCCCGTTCATCGCCACCTTCCAGGAGATGTTCCCGCAGGCGGCGATCCTGGTCACCGGGGTGGAGGACCCGCACGCGCGGGCGCACGGCCCGAACGAGAGCCTGCACCTCGGTGAGTTCGCCCGGGTCTGCCTGGCCGAGGCGCTGTTGCTGGCCGGGGTGGCCGAGCAGGGGCGGCAGGCCGGTTAGGCCGCGGAACCACAAATTTCGGGGTCGTTGTCGGAGTTTGCGGCGTGTCGGACGGCAGGCTGGTATAGCCTTTCGAACATGCGTACGAACGACGTGATGACGCGGCTGGAAGCCGCCGTGAGCGCTCTGGGAGACGTCGACGTCTCCGCGTGGCCCGAGGACACGCTCAAGGAACAGCTCGGCGAGCTTTCGGCGGTGTTGGTCGCCCTGGACGGGGTGTTGTCCCGGGTCGCCGACGGCGTCCGCGCCCGGGGTCTGCGCATCGAGGAGCCCGTCTCGGCCTGAGCCGTGGTCCGGGTGGTCACACCCGGTGCCGTTGGGGAGGACGGCCCGATCGGGACGGCCCGGGTACGGCAATACCCGGGTGATGTCGGGGGTGGCTGGCAGGATGAGGTGCGTGCGGTTCCTCGACCTGGCAGCCACCTCCGCGGCCGTCGCGGCCACCTCCGGCCGACGCGCCAAGGTGGAGTTGCTGGCTGGCGCGCTGCGGGCGCTCGACCCGTCCGAGGTGTCGGTCGGCTCCGGCTATCTCGCCGGTGAGCTGCGCCAGCGGCAGACCGGCGTGGGCTGGGCCAGCCTGCGCGAACTGCCGCCACCGGCCGCCGGGCCGACCCTGACCGTGACCGCTGTCGACGCGGCGATCGACGAGATCGCGGCCGTGCACGGCCCCGGTTCCCAGGCCCGCCGCCGGCACCTGCTCGCCGCCCTCCTGGGTGCCGCCACCGCCGACGAGCAGCGGCTGTTGGTCGACCTGTTCCGTGGCGAGCTGCGCCAGGGCGCCCAGGCGGGCCTGCTCGCCGACGCCATCGCCCGGGCCGCCGAGGTGCCGGTGACGGCGGTCCGCCGCGCCCTGCTGCTCGCCGGTGACCTGCGGGCCGTCGCGCTGGCCGCCCGCACCGGCGGGGCCGCCGCACTGGCCGGGTTCGGGCTCCAGGTGGGCCGGCCGCTCGCGCCGATGTTGGCCCAGAGCGCACCCTCGGTCGATGCCGCGCTCCAGGCCACCGGGGTCCCGGCGGTGGTCGACGTGAAACTCGACGGCATCCGCATCCAGGTGCACCGCAACGGCGACGACGTCGCGGTCTTCACCCGCAGCCTCGACGAGATCACCGACCGGGTGCCCGGCGTGGTGGCCGCCGTGCGTGCGTTGCCGGCCCGGGAGCTGGTGCTCGACGGCGAGGCGATCGGGTTGGACACCGCAGGCCGCCCGTTGCCGTTCCCGCAGACCTCCAGCCGGGCGGCCCGCCGGGCCACCGCCGCCGCGACCGCTGCGACCTCCGCCGACGCTGCGACTTCCGCCGACGCTGCGACTTCCGCCGACGGTGCGACCTCCGCCGACGGTGCCCCCGCCGCCAGCGCTGCGGCCGACGTGGCCCCGCTGGCCGAGGCGACCGCGCTCACGCCGTACTTCTTCGATCTGCTGCACCTCGACGGCGACGACCTGATCGACCTGCCCGGCCGGCAGCGGTGGGCCCGGCTCGCCGACGTGGTCGACGGATCGCTGCTGGTCGGTCGGGTCGAGGTCGACGATCCCGAGCAGGCCGGCGCGGCGTTCGCCGCCGCGCTCGACGCCGGTCAGGAGGGGGTGGTGGTCAAGTCTCCGGACGCCCCCTACGACGCCGGTCGCCGGGGCACGGCCTGGGTCAAGGTCAAGCCCCGGCACACCCTCGACCTGGTCGTGCTGGCGGTGGAGTGGGGCAGCGGCCGGCGGGAGGGTTGGCTGTCCAACCTCCATCTCGGGGCGAGGGATCCGCGCACCGGTGAGTTCGTCATGCTCGGCAAGACCTTCAAGGGGCTCACCGACGAGTTGCTGCGCTGGCAGACCGAACGCTTCCTCGGGCTGGCCGTGGAGCGCGGCGACTGGGTGGTGCGGGTCCGCCCCGAGCAGGTGGTCGAGATCGCCTTCGACGGGGTGCTCGCCAGCACCCGCTACCCGGGCGGGGTGGCGCTGCGGTTCGCCCGGGTGCTGCGTTACCGCGACGACAAGTCGGCTGCCGAGGCCGACACCATCGACACGGTCCGGGCACTGCACGCCGGACGGCTCACCGGCTGAGCCGCACCCGGTGGGACGCCGGTCAGAGCGTGGACAGCGACCGGGCGTAGTTGACCTGGTTGTTGATCTGCTGGACCTGCGCCTGGTCGACGACCGGGATGCGGGCCACGTACTGGTGTCCGCCGTTGGTCACCGTCACCTGCACGGTGCCGTGGTGCCGCGTCTCCTTGATCAGCAGGAAGAGCAGGCTGAAGATGGTCAGGCAGAAGAAGCCGAGGATGGCGCAGACGATCGCCCAACTGGCGATCTTCTCCTCCCGCTGCCAGTAGTCGGCCACGTACCAGGTGGCGCCGGCCAGGGGCAGCACGCCGGTCGGGGTGCGGATCACCGGCGGGGTGACCATGATCTCGCCGATCTGCACCGCCACCGGCTGCTGACCACCCATCGCCCCCGGCGGCGGGGTGAAGCGCGGCGGGTACGGCCCCGGCTGGCCCATCGACGCGGCGTACGGGTCGACCCCGGCCGGTGCCGGGAACGGCGCCGGTGACGTGGCGAACTGGGCCGGTGGGGCCGAGAACTGGTCTGGCGATGCGGAGAACCGGGCGGGCGGGGCCGAGTACGGTCCGCCGCCCATCGACGGGGCGGAGAGGTCGACCGGCACCGCCGGGGGAGGTGCGGTCGGGAACGGGGCCGTGGGAGGTGTCTGCTGCGCCGGGGCCGGGGGCACGTCCGGCGACGGCGCCCAGGGATCGTAGGCGGGGTTCGCCGGCGTGGGCGGATCGGACGGGTACGACGGGGCGGGGTCGGAGGTCACCGCGACACCTCACGCGCGTTGAACATCCTGCGGACCATACAGCGTCCGGCGTCGCCTTGCGTCCCGGTGTGGTGCCGTGTTCCGGCGTGGTGCCATGTCCCGGCGTCGCCCCGCGTCTCGGCGTGGTGCCATGTCCCGGCCCCGCCCCGCATTTCGGCGTCGCCCCGTGTTCCGGCGTGGTGCCGGCCTGTCGGCCCGGCCGGGTAGGTGCCTGTCGTGCGTCCTTTCGAGGTGATGACGAGAACGAGTCAGGCCTACCGGGGCGTGATGGGCCGAGTCGCACGGTCCCGGCGGTCGACCGGTTGATGCTGTGACGTCATCAGCTCGAAAGGACGCGCACCCATGATGCGCCGCCCCCGGCTGGTGCCAGGTCCGCCGGCGGTGGGGCGGCGCGGGTCGGCTGGGACCCGTACCGTCCGTCCGGGGGAACCGACCCGGTCGGCCAAGCCTGGTCGGCAGTGGAGTGCCTGGCGCTGCGGGAGGGGACCGTTCAGCGGGGATCGCGGCCAGGCGGGGGTGCCGGTCGGGCGAAAGTGCTGGTCGGGCGGTCAGGCGGGGGTGACGGGTTCGGCGGCTCGGTCGACGGGCGGCTTCGGGGCGTCCAGGCCGGCGGCGCGGCGGGCCTCCCGCCGGGCCACCCAGCCGTAGCCGAAGAGCGTCATCGCGGCGAACAACCACCACTGGACGACGTAGCCGAAGTTCTGCCAGTTGTTGGTGTGCCCGATCGGCACCGCCCGGAACGTCGGGTCGTTCGCCGGGGTCTGCTCGTCGAGCAGCAGGTACGCCCCGTGCAGCGGGTACGGCAACTCCCGGGCCAGCTTGTCCACGGTCACCCGGCGGGTCTCCAACCGGCCGTCGCGCCGGTCCACCCCGTTGCCGCCGCTCTCGGTGGGGTGCACCCGGCCGACGACGGTCACCGTGCCGGTCGGCAGTGCCGGCACCTCGGGCATCGCCAGCGCGCCGCCGGGTGCCGGGGGGACCCAACCCCGGTCGACCAGCACCGCCGTGCCGTCGTCGAGCACCAGCGGGGCGAGCACCTCGAAGCCGACCCTGCTCTCCACCGTGCGGCCCCGGACCAGGACGACGTTCGCGGCGTCGTACCGGCCGCTGACGGTGACCCGGCTCCATTCGTCCTGCTCGGCGGGGGCTGGGCCGACCGTGCCCGCGCCGCCGGTCGGGGCGGGCAGCGTCGACCGTAGCGGTGCGGGGGTGCCCGCGGTGCCGGCGTCGATGCGTTCGTTGACGGCGGTGCGCTCCCGGTAGCGGTCCAGCTGCCAGTTGCCGAGCAGCACCATGACGGCGGCGGCGACCAGGGTCAGCGCGAGGATGCCCAGCCAGCGTGGGGTCAGCAGGAACCGGTACACAGCACGAGGCTACCCGTATGACCGGGGCCACCCTCCGCGACGGCCCGGGACCGGCCCGGGTGGCACCGGATCGGCGGTCCCACCTGTTGATGCGGGCGGGTATGGTCACGCGAGCGGATCGCCGCCGGTGTTCCTGGCGGCCGTCCGGGTCACCGTCCGTCACCACCGAGGAGTCGATGATGACTGCCGTGCCGCGCCTCGTGTTCAGCGCGCCGTCCTCCGGTCACGGCACCAATGCGCTCTCCGTCGGCCTGCTGGCGGCGCTGGCCGACCGGGGGCTCGACGTCGCCGGTTTCAAGGTCGGCCCGGACCACGTGGACGCCGCGTACCTCGGCCTGGCGGCCGGCCGTCCCGGTCGCAACCTCGATCCCCGGCTGATCGGGGCCGACCGCCTCGGGCCGCTCTTCGCCCACGGCGCGCAGGGTGCCGCGCTGGCCCTGGTCCAGGGCACCATGGGGCTGTACGACTCGGTCGCCGGCCGCCCCGAGGCGGAGTCCACCGCCGCGGTCGCGACCGCCCTGCGCAGCCCCGTCGTGCTGGTGGTCGACGTGGCGGCGATGGGGCAGTCGGTGGCGGCCCTGGTGCACGGTTTCCGCTCGTACGACGAGCAGCTCTGGTTGGGTGGGGTGATCCTCACCCAGGTCGCCTCCGGCCGGCACGAGTCCATGCTGCGGGAGGCGCTCGACGATGTCGGGGTGCCGGTCTACGGGGCGTTGCGCCGCCACGAGCTGCCCCCGGTGCTGCCTGCGCGCCGGCACGGCGTGGTGCCGGTCCTCGCCCGCGACGCGGAGGCGACCCGGGCGGTCCGCCGGCTCGGTGAGGCGGTCGCCGGCACGGTCGATCTGGAGCGCCTGCTCGCGCTGGCCCGCTCTGCTCCGGCGCTGTCCGTCGCGGCCTGGTCGCCGGCCACCGGGACCCCGGTGGCGGACGCGCCGGTGGTGGCGCTGGCCGGGGGGCCCGGCGGCAGCTACGGCCACCCGGAGACCGCCGAGCTGCTGCGGGCCGTCGGGGCGCAGGTGGTCACCGTCGATCCGCTGCGCGACGAGGCGCTGCCCGCCGGGACCCGCGCGCTTGTCGTCGGGGGTGCGCTACCCGAGTCGTACGCGCGGGACCTGTCGGCCAACCGGCGGCTCTGCATCGCGGTGGCCGAGCTGGCCCGTACCGGCCGCCCGGTGCTCGCCGAGGGCACCGGCCTGCTGTGGCTGGCCCGGGAACTGGACGGGTTGCCGATGTGCGGGGTGCTGGACGCGATCGGCGCGAGCCGGGACGGTCTGGTGGTGGGCTACCGGGAGGCGACCGCCCAGTCCGACAGCGTGGTCGCCCGGGCGGGTGCGACGGTGGTGGGCTACAAGCAGCACGGCGCGGTGCTCACCCCCCGGTCCGGGCCACGGGCGGCCTGGAGCTGGGAGGGTGGCACGCCCGAGGGTTTCGTCTGGCGGGGGGTGCACGCCTCCCAGCTCGGCCTGCACTGGGTGGCGTACCCCGAGATCGCGACCCGGTTGGTGACGGCGGCGGCGCTGCCGTCGCCGGTCGAGGGCGTCGCCGCCCCGGCCTGACGGCACCCGTCGGCCCGGGTTTCAGCCGACGATGGCGTCCGACGGTGGGGTGAACTGGCGGGTCGGGGTGCCCTTGAGACCGTCGCGCAGGGTCTGGGCGACCGCGTTGACCGGCACCTGGGACTGCCCGTCGCCGACGGCGTTGAACGGGTTGTCCGGGTCGGCGATGAAGCTCGCCGCCGCCAGTTCCGGGGTGTAGCCGACGAACCAGGCCGACCGGGTGCTGTCCGTGGTGCCGGTCTTGCCGGCGACCGGGCGGCCCACCGTGCGGCGGACGCTGTCCGCCGTCGACCAGCCGCCGCAGGTGCCCTTGGCCGGGGTGTCGCCGGTGGGGCAGCGGGCGGCGTCGGTGGCGGCACGGGCCGCGTCGGCGTTGACCACCTGCCGGCAGCGGGGCTTGGCGACCTCCCGTTCGATGCCACCGGCGGTCTTGTAGGTGGCCGGGGTGCCGTCCCGGTTGGTGATCGAGTTGACCGGCATCGCCTCGCAGTACCGGCCGTCGGCGGCGATCGCGGCGTACGCGTTGGCCATCTCCAGCGGGGTGGCGTCGGAGACGCCCAGGGTGAACGCGCCCCACTTCTTGGCCTTCGCCGGTGACGCCTGTTCCTTGTCGACGTCGGTACGCCAGCGCAGACCCAACTGCTCGGCGAGATGCACCCCCCGATCCGCGCCGATCTTCTCCTCCAGCTGCACGAAGTAGGTGTTGACCGACTTGCCGAACCCGGACCACATGGTCTGCCGGCCGGTCATCGCCCCACTGGCGTTGGACGGTGCCCACCCGTCGTAGACGGCCGACTTGTACCGGTACGGCGAGTCGAACGCGGTGGACAGCGGCATCCCGGCGTCCAGGGCGGCCAGCATCGGGAACATCTTGAACGTCGAGCCGGCCTGGTAGCCCGGGAGGGTGCCGCCGCCGAGCAGCGGGGCGACCGTGTTCGGGTAGTTCGCCTTCGTCTTCGGATCGGCCTCGGGGTTCGAGCTGGGCCCGTTGCCGCCGATATCCAGGGAGTAGGTCCGGTTCACGGCCATCGCCTTGATCCGTCCGGTGCCCGGTTCGGCGACCACGATCCCGTTGGCGAAGGGGCTGCCGACGCCCTCCTTGGCGCGGACGTTCTTCTCGGCGGCGGACTGGACCTTGGGGTCGAGGCTCAGCACGATCCGGTAGCCGCCCCGGCGCAGCTTGTCCATCCGTTCCAGCCGGTTCTCCCCGAACGCGGGCTGCGCGCTCCACCAGTTCTTCACGTAGTCGCAGGCGAAGCCCCAGGCGTTGTAGGCGCTGGAGATCGCGGCGCAGTCGTTGGCCGGGGTGGTGGGCCGGGTCCGGATCGGTTCGTTCTTGGCCACCGCGGCGGCGTCGGGGGACAGGTAGCCGAGCTGGGTCATCTTGTCGAGGACGTAGTTGCGCCGGCCGGTGGCCTCCTTCTGGTCCGAGCTGAGCGGGTCGTACTCGGAGGGGGACTTGACCAGCCCGGCGAGGGTGGCCGCCTCGACGGGGGTGAGGGTGGCCGGGGTCTTGGAGAAGAAGATCTGCGCCGCCGCGTAGATGCCGTACGCCCGGTGGCCGAAGTACGCCGAGTTGAGGTAGCGCTCCAGGATCTGCTCCTTGGTCAGCTCCTTCTCGATGTCCAGCGCCATCCGCATCTCCTTGACCTTGCGCAGGCTGGTCTGCTGGGTGGCCTCCTGGACCTCCTGCGGCGTCTGTGCGCTGTCCCGTAGCGCCATCCGGACGTACTGCATGGTCAGGGTGGAGGCGCCCTGGGAGACGCCGCTGGAGCGGGCGTTGGCCACGAAGGCACGGGCCACGCCCTTCGGGTCGACACCCGAGTGCTGGTAGAAGCGGTTGTCCTCGGCGGCGACGATGGCCTGCTGGATGTTCGGCGACATGTCCGACAACTTGGTGTATTGCCGGTACTCCTCGTAGAACATCGTCAGGATCGTCTTGCCGTCCGGCGCGTAGAGGTAGGACGTCTCGGCGGGCAGGGCGGTGCGCAGGATGTTCGTCTTGTGCTCCACGGCGTGCGCGGTGGCCTTGGCGCCCAGGCCGGTCACGGCGGCCAGCGGGTACGCCACGGCGGCGAGCACGACGCCGGCGATCAGCCCGGCGCGGAGGAGGGGAACGGAACGGCCTGCGGCGGAAAGGGGTCGATTGCTCACCTGGTCAAGTTATGACATTTCCGATTCATCCATGAGAAGAACTCGTGAACGCCTCCGAGGTGCGGCCCCCCGCCGTGATGTGGCCCACGCCGGGATCGGCTGTCCCCCGCGCCGGCTTCCCGGCAGGATCGCGGTCATGCGTGGGCAATCGACCGGCACCGAGCCGCCGACCGGCCCGGGGCCCGTCGTTCCCGGCCCGCCGACCGGCCCGGGGCCCGTCGTTCCCGGCCCGCCGACCGGCCCTGGGCCTGCCGACCCCGGGCCGTCCGCCGGGACCGAGCCGGATCTCGCGCACCACGGGGACGCCGAGGCCACCCCCGGCCTGGTCGACCTGGCCGTCAACGTGCGCCGCGACCCGATGCCGGACTGGCTGGCCGGCCCGCTCACCGCCGCCCTCGCCGACCTGGCCGGCTACCCCGACCCCCGGGAGGCCCGGGCCGCCGTCGCCGCCCGGCACGGCCGCCCACCGGCGGAGGTGCTGCTCACCGCCGGTGCCGCCGAGGGCTTCGTGCTGCTCGCCCGCGCCCTGGGCGGGGTACGCCGGCCGGTGGTGGTGCACCCGCAGTTCACCGAGCCGGAGGCCGCGCTGCGGGCCGCCGGGCACCGGGTCGAGCGGGTGCTGCTCGACCCGGACGACGACTTCCGGCTCGACCCGGCCCGGGTGCCGGCCGACGCCGACCTGGTCATGATCGGCAACCCGACCAACCCGACCTCGGTGCTGCACCCCGCCGCCGACCTGGCCGCCCTGGCCCGGCCCGGCCGGGTGCTCGTCGTCGACGAGGCGTTCGCCGACACCACAGGCGTACCCGGCGTCGAGGGTGAGCCGGAGTCGCTCGCCACCCGCCGCGACCTGCCCGGCCTGGTGGTGGTGCGCAGCCTCACCAAGACCTGGGGTCTGGCCGGCCTGCGGATCGGCTACCTGCTGGGTGAGGCCGCGCTGCTGGCGCGGCTGGCCGCCGTCCAGCCGCTCTGGGCCGTCTCCACCCCGGCGCTGGCCGCCGCCACCGCCGTCGCGTCCCCGACCGGGGTCGCCGCCGAGCGCGCCATCGCCGCCCGGCTCGCCGTCGACCGCGACCACCTGGTGCGCCGCCTGTCGGCCCTGCCCGGGGTACGCGTCGTGGGCCGACCGGCCAGCGCCTTCGTCCTGATCCACCGCCCCGGGGCCGACCGGTTGCGCCAGGTGCTGCGCGAGCGCGGGTGGGCCGTCCGACGCGGTGACACCTTCCCCGGGCTGGGGCCGGACTGGCTGCGGATCGCCGTCCGCGACCCGGCGACCACCGACGCGTTCATCGAGGTACTGAGGGAAATCCTGGAGGCATGATGCTGGAGACGACGATCGCGGCGATCGGTCCGCTGGACGGGCCGGCGATGACCGCAGCCCGGGACCTCCAGGCCCGGCTGACCAAGCCGGCCGGCTCACTCGGCGCCCTGGAGGAGCTGTCCGTACGCCTGGCCGGCCTGGCCGGGGCCTGCCCACCGCCGCTGCCCGAACCGGCGGCGGTGGCGATCTTCGCCGGTGACCACGGTGTGCACGCCCAGCGGGTCACCCCGTGGCCGCAGGAGGTCACCGCCCAGATGATCGGGAACTTCCTGGCCGGCGGGGCGGTGGTCAACGCGTTCGCCCGACAGGCCGGCGCCTCGGTCACCGTGGTCGACGTCGGCGTGGCCGCGCCGCTGCCGTTCCCGCCCACCGACGCCGCGCCCGCCGACGTGTCCGCCCCGACCGGCACCACCCTGGCACCGCCGCGCCTGCTCGACGCGAACGTACGGCGGGGCACCCGGGACATGACGGTCACCGCCGCGCTCACCCGGGACGAGGCGCGGGCGGCGGTGGAGGTCGGCATCCGGGTCGCCGGTGAGCTGCTCGACGCCGGGGCGGGCGTGCTGCTCACCGGCGACATGGGGATCGCCAACACCACGCCGGCCGCCGCGCTGATCGCCGCGTTCACCGGGGTGGACCCGGCCGAGGCGACCGGCCGGGGCACCGGGGTGGACGACGAGACGTACCGACGCAAGGTCGGCGTGGTGCGCGCGGCGCTGGACCGGCACCGGCCCGACCCGGCCGACCCGTTGGGGGTGCTGGCCGCCGTCGGTGGCCTGGAGCACGCGGCGCTGACCGGGCTGATCCTCGGCGCGGCGGCCCGCCGGGTGCCGGTGCTGCTCGACGGGGTGATCGCGGTCAGTGCCGCGCTCGCCGCCGCCGCCCTCGCCCCCGACGCGGTCGGCGCGATGGTCGCCGGGCACCGCTCCGCCGAGCCGGGCGCCACCGTGGCGCTGCGGCACCTCGGTCTCGACCCGCTGGTCGACCTCGGGCTGCGCCTCGGCGAGGGCACCGGCGCGCTGCTGGCCCTGCCGGTGGTCACCGGAGCGGTCCGGGTGCTGCACGAGGTGGCGACGTTCGACGCGGCGGGGGTTTCCGAGAAGTGAGCACCAACCCGTACCCCCTCGGCCTGCGGCTCGCCGGACGCCGGGTGGTCGTGGTGGGCGGCGGCGCCGTGGCCAGCCGGCGGGTGCCCGCCCTGCTGGACGCCGGGGCCGACGTGCTGCTGGTCGCCCCCGAGGTCACCCCCGCGTTACGCGCGCACGTCGACGCCGGGCGGCTGCACTGGCGACCCCGCCGGTTCGCCCCCGACGACCTCGACGGGGCGTGGCTGGTCCAGGTCGCGGTGGACGATCCGCTCGCCGCCGCCTCGGTCAGCGCCGTCGCCGACGAACGGCGGATCTTCTGCGTCCGGGCCGACGACCGGACGGCGGCCACCGCGTGGACCCCGGCGGTCACCCGGCACGGGCCGGTGACGGTGGCCGTGCTGGGCGGGGGGGACCCGCACCGGGCGATGGGGGTCCGGGACGCCGTCCGGGAGCTGCTCACCGCCCGGACGGGCCCGCTCGTCGACTCGGGGGAGGTCGACCCGGGTGAACCGGTGGCGGACGCGCCCCTCGCGGGCCCGCCGGAGCCGACGCCGGCCGGGTCCGGCGACGCCGCGACCCGTCCGGGTGGCCCGGTCGGTCGGGTGTCGCTGGTCGGCGCGGGACCGGGCGACCCGGAGCTGATCACGGTGAAGGGGTGGCGGCTGCTCACCGAGGCTGAGGTGGTGGTCGCCGACCGGCTGGTGCCCGGGTTGCTCCTGGACGAGTTGCGCCCCGACGTCGAGCTGGTCGACGCCGCGAAGATCCCCTACGGGCCGTCCCGCGCCCAGGAGGAGATCAACCGGATCCTGGTCGACCGGGCGCTCGCCGGCAAGGTCGTGGTACGCCTCAAGGGTGGCGACCCGTACGTCTTCGGGCGTGGCGGGGAGGAGTTGCTGGCCTGCGCGGAAGCCGGCGTACCGGTGACCGTGGTGCCCGGGGTGACCAGCGCCGTGGCCGTGCCGGCGTCGGTCGGTGTCCCGGTCACCCACCGGGCGGTGGCGCACGAGTTCACGGTGGTCTCCGGCCACGTCGCTCCGGACTCGCCGGTCTCCCTGGTGCGCTGGGAGGCCCTCGCCGGCCTGCGGGGCACCCTGGTGGTGCTGATGGGGCTCAAGAACCTGGCCGCCATCGCCGACACCCTGACCCGGCACGGCCGGGACGCGGCCACCCCGGTCGCGGTGATCCAGGAGGGCACCACGGGTGGTCAGCGCAGCCTGCGGTCGACCCTTGGCGCGGTGGCGGCCGACGTGGTCGGGGCGGGGCTGCGGCCCCCGGCCATCGTGGTGATCGGCGACGTGGTCGACGCCCTCGCCACCTGACCCCGCCCGCCGGGCCACGGGGGGTGATCGACTCCCGTTCGCGAAGGTAGCGGTGTCCCCGCCCGGGGACACCGCTACCTTCGACCAGACGAGTCGATCGAACCAGTCGATCTACTGCTTGAGCATGTTGTCCAGCAGCAGGGCACAGCGGATCAGCCCGAGGTGGCTGTACGCCTGCGGGTGGTTGCCCAGCCCCCGCTCGGCCAGCGGGTCGTACTGCTCGGGGAGCAGCCCGGTCGGGCCGGCGGTGTCGACCATCTGGGCGAACAGCTCCTCGGCGTCGGTACGCCGACCGGTGCGCAGGTACGCCTCGATCAGCCACGCCGTGCAGATGTGGAAGCCGCCCTCCCGGCCCGGCAGACCGTCGTCCCAGTGGTAGCGGTAGACGACCGGGCCGCTACGCAGATCCGCCTCGATCTTGAGCACGGTGGAGAGGAAGCGCGGGTCGTCGCCCGGGAGCAGGCCGGACAGCCCGATCCAGAGCGAGGAGGCATCCATGTCCTCGTCGCCGTACGCGACGCTGTACGCCTCGACCTCCTCGTGCCAGCCGTTCTCCAGCACGTTGGCGCCGATCCGGTCGCGCAGCTCCACCCACTCCGGCCGGTCCTCACCGTCGTGCTGACGCACCACGTGCAGGGCCCGGTCGACGGTCATCCAGCACATCACCTTGGAGAAGATGTGGTGCCGGGGTGGGAGGCGGGCCTCCCAGATGCCGTGGTCGGGCTCGTGCCAGCGGCGGCGGACCGCCTCGACCATGTTGTCCAGCACCCGCCACTCGTCGTCGCGGACCGAACCGCGGGCGTCGGCGACGGCCGCGATCAGGTCGGCGATCGGGCCGAAGACGTCCAGTTGGAGCTGGTGGTTGGCGAGGTTGCCGACCCGGACCGGCCGGGAGCCGGCGTACCCGGGCAGGGTGTCGATGACCGCCTCGGCACCCAGCTCGTAGCCGTCCACCGTGTAGAGCGGGTGCAGCCGCTCGGGGTGGCCGCCGGTGCGCTCGATGCAGCCGTCGACCCAGCGCAGCAGCGCCTCGGCCTCCTCGATCGAGCCGAGGTCGACCAGGGCCCGCGCGGTCATCGCCGCGTCGCGCAGCCAGCAGTACCGGTAGTCCCAGTTGCGGACGCCGCCCAGCTCCTCCGGCAGCGAGGTGGTCGCCGCCGCCAGGATCGAGCCGGTCGCCTCGTGGCAGAGCCCGCGCAGGGTGAGCGCGCTGCGGGCGACCAGGTCCCGGGCGGTGGCGGGCAGCCGCAGCGAGGCCACCCAGTCCTTCCAGGGCTGCTCGGCCTTGGCCTGCCGGTCGTGGACGGCGACCGCGTGGTCCTCCAGGCTGTGCGTGCCGAAGCGCAGCTCCAGCACCACCTGGCCGCCGGTGGCGGAGAGGTCGACCACGGCGTGCGCGGTCTCGTAGCCGCCGTCGTTGCGGACCTGCCAGGTCACCCCGGGGGAGTAGAGCGCGACGGGTTCGTTGGAGCCGAGCACCAGCAGGCCGTCGTCCGACGGCTGGAGCTGGGTGGCGACCTGACCGAACTCCGGGCGGGGGGCGAACTCGATGCGGGCCCGGCCGGAGCCGGTGAGCACCCGGACGAGGGTGGAGTCGCCGGTGATGACGGCCGGGCCGTCCGGGGTGGTCTCCCGGGCCGGCAGGTCCAGCCAGTCGGTGACGGTGAGCCCCGACCAGCGGGTCTCCACGGTCATCGTGCCGTTGCGGTAGCGCTGGCCCAGCGGGATGCCGCCGCGCTCCGGCCCGACGGTGAAGTGCCCGGCGGGGCTGCCGCCGACCAGGTCGGCGAAGATCGCCGCCGAGTCGGGCTTGGGGTGGCAGAGCCAGCTGACCTTGGCCTCGGGGGTGAGCAGCGCGACGGTACGCCCGTTGGCCAGCATCGAGTGCCGTTCGATCGGCACCGCCCGCTCGCCGAAGAGCCAGTGCCGTCGGGTCTCCAGCAGCAGGCCGAGCGCCCGGGCCGCCTCGATCGGTTCGGCCACCCGGTAGTGCGCCTGGGTGTCCCCGGGGCCGATCTTGATGCCGAGGTCGGGGCCACGCAGGGTGCCGAAGGCGTTCTCGTCGGTGACGTCGTCGCCGATGAAGAGCACCGCGCTGGCCGAGAGCTGGGTGCGTAGCTGGTCGACCGCGGTGCCCTTGTGGGTGGCGACCACCGACAGCTCGATGACCTCCTTGCCCTGGGTGACGGTGACGTCGTCCCACTTCGCGGGCCCGTTGCGGACGGCCTCGACGGCGGCGGCGGCGACCTGCGGGTCGACCCCGCGGGTGTGCACCGCGACGCTGGCCGGCTTGCGTTCCAGCCGCACCCCCGGGTGGGCCTGGGCGATCTCACGCAGCGCGTCGCGCAGCCGGGTGCGGACCGCGACCAGCTCGGGGGAGAGCCGCTCGACGAAGCCGATGTCGAACTCGGAGCCGTGGCTGCCGACGAGGTGGATCTCGTTGGGCAGCCGGGACAGCGCGGCCAGGTCGCGCAGCGCGCGCCCGGAGACCACCGCGACGGTGGTCTGCGGCAGCGCGGCCAGCGCCCGGACGGCGGCGACCGACTCGGGCAGCGGCACCGCCTTGCTCGGGTCCTCGACGATCGGCGCGAGCGTGCCGTCGTAGTCGCAGGCGACCAGGAGCTGTGGTACGCGGGCGATGCGTCCGATCGCGGCGAGCAGCTCCGGGTCCATCGTCCCGGCGGCGGGGGTGATGATCTCGGCGGTGGGGGCGTTCACTCGGCCTCCGTTCCCGGTGCGCCCAACTCGGTCAGAAAGGACTTCGCCCAGTGCCCCACATCGTGGGTGCGCAGATGACGTTGCATGATCCGCATGCGTCTGCGGGCCTCCGGCTTCTCTACGTGTACAGCCCGCAGGAGGGCGTCCTTGACGGCGTCGGGGTCGTGCGGGTTGCACAGGAACGCCTGACGCAGCTCGGTGGCCGCGCCGGCGAATTCGCTGAGCACGAGCGCACCGCCCTGGTCGGCGCGCGATGCGACGTACTCCTTGGCCACCAGGTTCATTCCGTCTCGCAGCGGGGTCACCATCATCACGTCGGCCGCGACGTACATCGCGGCCAGTTCGGAGCGACTGTACGACTGATGCAGGTAATGCACCGCAGGCACGCCGACCCTGCCGAATTCGCCATTAATCCGACCAACCTCGCGTTCCACCTTGACCCGAAGTGCCTGGTAGTGCTCCACGCGCTCGCGGCTGGGCGTGGCGACCTGCACCATAACCGCGTCCGGAACTGTCAACTTTCCGTCAGAGAGGAGTTCCCGGAAGGCCTTGAGACGGAGTTCGATGCCCTTGGTGTAGTCGAGCCGGTCGACGCCCAGGATGATCGTCTTCGGGTTGCCCAACTCCTCGCGGATCTGCTTGGCGCGGGCCTGGATCGCCGGGTCCTCGGCCAGCCGCTCCATCTCCTTGGTCTCGATGGAGATCGGGAAGGCGCCCGCCTTCACCTGCCGCCCGTCGACCTGGATCATCTGGCCCTCGTAGCGCAGCCCGAGCAGGTGCCGGGCCAGCCGGACGAAGTTCTGTGCCGCCAACCGCTGCTGGAAACCGACCAGGTCGCTGCCGAGCAGACCGCGCAGGATCTCGGTGCGGAACGGCATCTGCATGAACAGCTCGATCGGCGGGAACGGGATGTGCAGGAAGAAGCCGATCTTGAGATCCGGCCGCAGCTCGCGCAGCATCGCCGGGACCAGCTGGAGCTGGTAGTCCTGCACCCAGACCGTCGCGCCCTCGGCCGCGACGTCCGCCGCCGCCTCCGCGAACCGGGCGTTCACCAGCCGGTACGCCTCCCGCCAGCGACGCTTGTAGGCGGGGGTCTCGACCGCGTCGTGATAGAGCGGCCAGATGGTCGCGTTGGACTGGCCCTCGTAGTAGCGTTCCAACTCCTCGGCGCTCAACGGCACCGGATGCAGGCGGATGCCCTCCAGGTCGAACGGCTCCGGGGCGGCGCCGGTGCCACCGGCCCAGCCCACCCAGGTGCCCCGGTGCTCGGCCAGGACGGGGTGCAGCGCGGTCACCAGCCCACCCGGGCTGCGTCGCCACTGCCGCCCCTCGGGTGTGCTCACCTCGTCGACCGGCAGTCGGTTGGCCACAACGACAAAGGAGCTACGGACGGTCACGATCGGCCACCTCCGGGTGCTGACGGGTCCACCGCGATGAGCGTACTGAGCGTAGCTGCGGCATCTGGGACCCCGTGCCGGAGTTACCTACCCTTCCCACGCCCGCTGAACCCGTACCGTGATCTTGTCAACATCACCAGCTCAGCGGTAGCGAAAGTGACGTGGACCCGACCTGGCGGGGTGATGTGGGCGCGGCGGGCCGTACCTGTCAGGATTGACGGTGGCGTGCGCGTGGCCGGCCCCCGGCCGGCGGCGGCGGGCGAAGTCGCAGCCCGCGCCGCGCCGCCGTCCAAGGCGACAGCAATCGACGGAGGTAGCCCGCACCGTGGCCCAGTTCATCTACGTCCTGGAAAAGGCGCGCAAGGCGCACGGCGACAAGGTCGTGCTCGACAACGTGACGCTGAACTTCCTGCCGGGGGCCAAGATCGGTGTGGTCGGCCCGAACGGCGCCGGTAAGTCCAGCCTGCTGAAGATCATGGCAGGGCTCGACAAGCCGAGTAACGGCGAGGCCCGGCTGATGCCCGGCTACACCGTCGGCATGCTCGCCCAGGAGCCCCCGCTCAACGACAGCAAGACCGTGCTCGGCAACGTCGAGGAGGCGGTCGCCGAGACCAAGGCCAAGCTGGACCGGTTCAACGCCATCGCCGAGCAGATGGCCACCGACTACTCCGACGAGCTGATGGAGGAGATGGGCCGGCTCCAGGAGGAGCTGGACCACCTCGACGCCTGGGACGTCGACTCCAAGCTCGAACTGGCCATGGACGCGCTGCGCTGCCCGCCGCCGGACGCCGACGTCACCCAGCTCTCCGGTGGGGAGCGTCGCCGGGTCGCCCTGTGCAAGCTGCTGCTGGAGGCCCCCGACCTGCTGCTGCTCGACGAGCCCACCAACCACCTCGACGCGGAGAGCGTCTCCTGGTTGGAACAGCACCTGGCCAAGTACGCGGGCACCGTCATGGCGATCACCCACGACCGGTACTTCCTCGACAACGTGGCCAACTGGATCCTGGAGCTCGACCGCGGCCGGACCTACCCGTACGAGGGCAACTACTCCACCTACCTGGAGAAGAAGGCCGCCCGGCTGGCCGTCGAGGGTCGCCGCGACGCCAAGATGAAGAAGCGGCTCACCGAGGAACTGGAGTGGGTCCGCTCCAACGCCAAGGCCCGGCAGACCAAGTCCAAGGCCCGGCTGGACCGCTACGACGAGATGGCCAGCGAGGCGGAGAAGACCCGCAAGCTGGACTTCGAGGAGATCCAGATCCCGCCGGGCCCGCGCCTGGGCAGCACGGTGATCGAGGCCAACCACCTCAGCAAGGGCTTCGGCGACCGGCTGCTGATCGACGACCTGTCCTTCTCACTGCCGCGCAACGGCATCGTCGGCATCATCGGCCCGAACGGCGTCGGCAAGACCACCCTGTTCAAGACGATCGTCGGGCTGGAGCAGCCGACCGACGGCGAGGTCCGGGTGGGCCCCACCGTCTCCCTGTCGTACGTCGACCAGAACCGGCAGGGCCTCGACGGCGACAAGACGGTCTGGGAGGTCGTCTCCGACGGGCTCGACTACCTGATGGTGGGCAAGGTCGAGATGCCGTCCCGGGCGTACATCGCCGCCTTCGGGTTCAAGGGGCCCGACCAGCAGAAGCCGACCAAGGTGCTCTCCGGTGGCGAGCGCAACCGGCTCAACCTGGCGCTCACCCTCAAGATCGGCGGCAACGTCATCCTGCTCGACGAGCCGACCAACGACCTGGACGTCGAGACGCTGTCCAGCCTGGAGAACGCGCTGCTGGAGTTCCCCGGGTGCGCCGTGGTCATCTCCCACGACCGGATGTTCCTCGACCGGGTCGCCACCCATATCCTGGCCTGGGAGGGCGACGACGAGAACCCGTCGAAGTGGTTCTGGTTCGAGGGCAACTTCGACGCGTACGAGAAGAACAAGATCGACCGGCTCGGCGCCGAGGCGGCCCGCCCGCACCGGGTGACCTACCGCAAGCTGACCCGCGACTGAGCATGGCGGACCGTTTCGTCTACCACTGCACCCTGCGCTGGTCCGACCTGGACGCGTACGGCCACGTCAACAACTCGCGCTTCCTCACCCTGTACGAGGAGGCGCGGGTGGCGTTGATGTTCGCCGGCGGCAAGGCGTGGGGGGTCGGCTCGTTCGCCGACGGGGTCGTCATCCGCCGGCACGAGGTCGACTACCTGCGCCCGGTCGACTACGCGCTCGGTCGGGCCACCGCCCAGGCCGCGCCGACCGTCCGGATCGAACTGTGGGTGGAGCGCATCCGGGCCGCCTCGTTCACCGTCGCCTACGAGCTGTACGACGGTGAGGTGCTGGCCAGCACCGCCCGCTCGGTGCTGGTCCCGTTCGACCTGGTCGAGAAGCGACCCCGGCGGATCAGCGACGACGAACGGGCCTTCCTGGAGTCGTGGGCGCTGACCGACGGGGCGGCGTGAACGGCGGGTCCACCGTCCGGCCCGGGCACGGGCTGGCCGGTGCCGCCGACGCGGGAGCCTTCCTGGCCCGGCTGGTGCGCCTCGACCCGGCCACGGTGGTCCGGTTACGCCCGCTGCCCGACGTCGGCCGTACCGCCCTCTGGGCCCGGTTGCCGTGGGACGTGCTGGTGGTCCGGACGGTGGCCGGCCTGGCCCCCGCCGACGTGACCGTGGTGGCGGCCGAGTTGCTGGCCCGGTTGGCGGCGGCCGACGCCGCGTTGCCTCCCGGCCGCGACGACCGGTGGCGCTGGCCGTTGCCGCCGGGGGCGAGTCGACCGGTCGAGGTGTTGCCCGCGGCCGGGTTGCGGCGGATCGCCGAAGCCGCGGCCGGCACCCTGCGCACGGCCGCCGCCGAGGGGGTACGCGGCCGAGCGGTGGGGCAGCGGGTGCTGCGCGACGCGTTGCTCGACCATGTCGCGGTGACCGTCACGCCGGACGCCGACCCCACCGAGCCGGTGGAGGTGACCCAGCGGTTGGTGCAGGGTGTGGTCCGGATGGGCTTCCTCGGCCCGGCCGAGGTGACCGGGGCGCAGGAGGTCCAGGTGCGGGTGGCGGGCCGGTGGGTCGGCCTGGTGGGACCATATGGAGCCGCCTGGTCGCGGAAAGTTTCGGATCTCGCAATTCGTCCGGCGCGGGATCAGCCGAAAGTATGACCCCGGCTCATTCTTCCGGGTTGGTGCTGCCGTTGGGGGGGTGTCTCAACCCGGCTGTCCGGGTACCGTCCATCCTCGGATCCAACGCACCGTAGGCGATTGGATCCGCTGGGGAGTGAGGTGCGCGAGCGATGCCGTGGTGGTCATGGCGCCCTGGTCCCGCCGCTGGCGGCGACACGGAAACTCGAAGCGGGATCTCGGTGGACAGCCCCCGGGTGGGGCCACCGGCTCCCCGCCAACCGGCGGAGGACTGCCCCAACACCGAGCGGCCCGTGGTGACCGACCGACCCGTCTCCGTGGCACCGGTCACCCTGGCCCGGGTGTGCGACGCACTCGACCTGCTCGACGTGCGTTACCTCGCCGACGGCGACGGCAACCTGCTGGCCATGTGGGAGCGGCACGCGGTGCTGGTCACCCTCGAAGGCCCGGAGGACGAGATCCTGGTGATGCGGGCCCGTCCGCACGCGACCGTCCCGCCGGACTGGGCCGACCGGGCCTACCGGGTGGTCAACGAGTGGAACCACACCCGCCGGTTCTGCAAGGCCTACATCGGTGACCCGACCGAGCGCGGCCAGTTGCCCATCTACGCCGAGTTGCAGGTGCCGCTCGGCGCCGGGGCGCACGACGCGCTGCTGGTGGAGATGCTGGACTGCGGGGCGGCCGTGGCCACCACCTTCGTCGACTGGCTGCACGACGAGGGTGCCCTGCTCTGACGGGCGACCGGAGGACCCGCCCCCGCCGGTTCACCGGGCGGCCGGGTCCTCCATCACGTTGACCATGAAGTAGGCCGACCGCTCCAGGTAGTCCCAGAGCGTGGCGGCGAGCTCCGGTGGCAGCGCCAACTCGTCCACCGCCCGGCGCATGTGGCTCAGCCACGCGTCCCGCTCGGCCGCCCCGATCCGGAACGGTGCGTGCCGCATCCGCAGCCGGGGATGCCCCCGCTGGGCGGAGTAGGTGTTCGGGCCGCCCCAGTACTGCATCAGGAACAGGGTCATCCGCTCGGCAGCCGGCCCGAGGTCGCCCTCCGGGTACATGGGACGCAGCAGCGGGTCGGCGGCGATACCGGCATAGAACCTGTCGACCAGCCTGCGGAAGGTGGGCTCACCACCGACCGCGTCGAAGAGGGTCGCCTGCGGAACGGGCCGGGATTCGCCTGCGGAGGTCACCCTCTCATCCTGCCAGGTGTGCCGGTGCCACGGCCGCCGCCCGCCGGCCGATCACGTCACAGCGTGCCGTTGGGGGGCCCGCTCCCCGGGCCGTGTCGCCGTGCTGTCGGGCCGGTCCTCGGCGGGCCTGCCGGTGCCGGCGTTGGCCCGGTCGGCGGCGTTCACGGCGGCGTCGACCGTCGTGCGGTCCGGCCAGTGCAACGCGGTGAACAGCATCAGCACCACCCCGGCGGCGCTCCACACCCCGACCACCACCGGGACCGAGAAACGGTCGGCGAGCAGGCCGGTGGCGAGCACCGCACCGCCCTGGATCACCTGGATCCCGGTCGCCATCACGCCGAACGCGCGGGCCCGGTAGCCGTTGGGCAGGGCCCGCACGAAGAGGCCGTTCGCGGTCGGGATCAGCCCGGCGACCGCGAAGCCGCAGGCCGCCGCGAGCAGGGCGACCACCACCGGCGGAGGATTCAGCAGCGCCGGCACCAGCGCCAACGGGGCGAGCACCGCCAGCGGGCGCATCAGGGCGAGCCGGCCGCCGGGTGACACCAACCGCCCCACCAGCAACCCGCCGACGATGTAGCCGACCGGGTTGGCCGCCATGATGACGGCCTGGGCGGCACCGGAGTTCAGGCCGTTGCCGGAGCGCTCGCCGGCCCAGGCCGCGGCCAGTCCCTCCGGCACGATCGAGAAGAGCATCGCGCTGAACACCAGCAGGCTGATCGCCCGCAGGACGGGGGTACCGAACACGATCCGGAAGCCCTCACCGGTCTCCCGCAGCAGATGGGTCCGGTGGGCCGCGCTCAGTGCGGGCTCACGGTCCCGTACGCCGAACTGGACGATCAGGGCCGACAGGCCGAACGTGGCCGCGTTGAGCAGCAGCGCCGCTGTCGGACTGACCGCGGCGACCGCCGCGCCGGCCAGGTAACCGACCACCTGCGCGGCCTGGCCGGCGCTGGCGTTGAGCGACAGCCCGAGCACCAGCCGGTCGCCGGTGAGGATCGCCGGCAGCAGCGCCGACCGGGCCGCCTGGCCGGGTGGATTGGCCAGGGTGGCGGCGAAGAGCAGGGCCAGGATCGCCCAGACCGGCAGACCGGGCAGCACGATCAGGGCGGTCAGTACCATCCGGATCACGTCGCAGGTCACCATCACCTGCCGGTGCCGGTAGCGTTCGGCGAGGGCGGCGAGCAGCGGACCACCGACCAGCCAGGGCAGGTAGCTGACCGCGAACGCGGCGGCGGAGAGGGCGACTGACCGGCTCTCCTGGTAGACCAGCACGGTGACCGCGGCCTTGGCGACGTAGTCGCCGACCCAGGACAGGATGCTGGCGGTGAAGACCGCTCGGAACTCGGCCCGCCCGAACACCTCACGGAAGGTGGCCGGTTGGTCCGGGGCCGGTCGATCGTCGGACACCGTCGCCTCCATCGGGCCCCGGCACCGGCCACTTGTGATGGCCCGGCGGGGCCCCGTCGTCAGATTCGCGGATCAGCGATGACGTGATCACGCTCCCGGGAACGCGTGCACCGGATTCTGCCCGATCGTCTGACAACTGACTAGGGCGAACGGATTGATCGTCGCATCCCCGACTGAACGAACGGACGATACCCGAGGGGCCGGCCGGTAGGCGAGCCCCGACTTTCGGGCCGGTGTGCACGGTGGTGCCGACCGGGTGGAGGTGTGTCCACCAGGGGCGGAGCCCACGATCCGCCCCGTCGGGCAGGTGCCGCGAGACCTGCCCGACCGGTCGACCGGCACTGTGGACCCCGACCCCGACCCCGACCCCGACCCCGACCCTAGTCCGGTCCGGGCCCGCCGGACGGCTTCCCGGTGGTCGTCAGGTCCGGTCGCCGGACCCGGTGCCGCCGGACCCGGCCGGACCGGTGGTGGTGGGTGCTGCCGGGCCGGTGGTGGTGGGTGCTGCCGGGCCGGTGCCGGCCGGCCCGGAGCCGGCGGGGGTCGCCGGGAAGGTGGTCGTGCCCATCGGGGGCAGTCCCGGATAGAGCCGGGCGGCGGCGATCCGCGCGGTGATGCCCGAGTTCTCCAGCGCCTCGGCGAGTCGGCGGCGCAACTCCCGGCCCACCGCGAACTGCCCCTCCGCAGTGGTCTTGACCACCGTACGGAGCACCGCACCGTCGACCGTGACCTGTTCCACCCCGAGCACCTCGGGCGGCTCGACGATCTCCGGGGCCAGGTCCGGGTCCATCGCGACCGAGGCGGCGGCCGTGCGCAGGACCGCGTTGGCCTCCTCGGTGCCGGCGAACCCGATCGGCAGGTCGATCACGACCAGCGCCCAGCCCTGACTCTTGTTGCCCACCCGGATGATCTCGCCGTTGCGGATGTACCAGAGCACCCCGCGCCCGTCGCGGACCGTGGTGACCCGCAGCCCCACCGACTCGACCACCCCGGTCGCCTCGCCCAGGTCGACCGTGTCACCGACGCCGTACTGGTCCTCGATGAGCATGAACAGCCCGGCGATCAGGTCCTTCACCAAACTCTGCGCGCCGAAGCCGAGGGCCACCCCGGCGATGCCGGCGCTGGCCAGCAGTGGGGCCAGGTCGAAGCTGAACTCGCGCAGGATCATCAGTAGGGCGATGCCGAAGACGAAGGCGGTGACCATGCTGCGCAGCACCGAACCGATCGCCTCGGCCCGTTGGCGACGCCGTTCGGGGACGAACTCGGTCGGATCGAGCGCGGCCGTCGGCACCCGCTCCCGCAGGGGACGCAGCAACGTGGGCACCGACCCGTGCGCGGTGGTACGGACCAGCCGGTCGATCGTCCGGTGCAGCGCCCAGCGGGCCACGAACGCCAGCAGCAGGATCAGCACCACCCGCAGCGGCTTGAGCAGGATCCAGTAGCTGCCCTCGGCGAACCAGGCCGACCCGGTCAGCCGGTACAGGTATTCGCAGGAGGTGCTGCCCAGACAGTCGGCACCCGAGCCGCTCCCGGCCCCCGGGCTGCCACTCGGCGCCGGGCTCGGTGCGGCGGACGGGACGACGGTCGACAGGCTGAGGGCGCTCACCCTGTCTTAGTACCGCAGCGGGTGCGGCGGCCGACGGCCGGCCCACCGGGGAGTCCCGGCCCATGATCGTACGACGTCGAACCGGACATCTTCCTACACCGTGCGGAGGGTTCCGCGGGTACCCCGGATTAGTGCGTGCATTACGGGGTCCGATCAGGGACGATTGGCGTCAACGGACGACGGTGATCCCGCCGGAGTCGGTCGTGGCCCTCGGCTGCCCGGGGGTCGACCGGCGCAGCCAGCGGTGGGAGCGGCTGGACCGGGAGGGTGAGCACGATGCCTGACATACGACCCACGGTGGGCTCCGGCGCGCTGGTTCTCAACGCCACCTACGAGCCGCTGTGCGTCGTGTCCGTGCGTCGGGCCGCGATCCTGGTGCTCACCGCCAAGGCTGTCTGTGTCGCCGACGGCGACGGCATCCTGCACAGCGCCCACGACGCGTTACCGGTCCCCTCGGTGGTGCGGCTGACCCGTTTCGTCCGGGTGCCCTACCGCACCCACGTGGGGCTGTCCCGCCGGGCCATCTTCGCCCGCGACGGTGGCCGGTGTGCCTACTGCCGAGGGCCGGCCGAGACCATCGACCACGTCTTCCCGCGTAGCCGGGGTGGTCGGCACGCGTGGGAGAACGTGGTCGCCGCGTGCGCCCGGTGCAACCACACCAAGGGCGACAAGACCCCCGCCGAGCTGGGCTGGCGGCTGCACAGCCTGCCGGCGGCACCGAAGGGCAACGCCTGGCGGGTGCTCGGCCACCGCGCGCCGGACCCCCGCTGGGCGGACTGGCTGGACCTGCGCGACCCGCTGCGCGAGGCCGAGGCCGCCTGACCGGGGTTGCTCGACCGGTCAGTGGGCCCGGACCAGGGTGGCGTAGACCACGACGTTGTCGGCGTAGCCCGTCGCGCCGCCGACCCAGCGGCCACCGCAGGTGATCAACCGCAGGTTGGGGCGGCTGAAGTCGCCGAATATCTGGTCGGTCGGCAACCGTTCCTTGCCGTACCGCTGCACCTCGTCGACCGTGAAGACGGCCACCTGACGGTCGGCGCGGGTCACCTCGATCTCGTCACCGTCGCGTAGTTCCTTCAACCCATGGAAGACCGCCGGCCCGGTGGTGGTGTCCACGTGCCCGACGATCACCGCCGGGCCGTACTGGCCGGGGGTGGGGCCCTGGTCGTACCAGCCGGCCTCCTGGGCGCGGGTGGCGTCCGGCACGGCGATGCTGCCGTCCGCGGCGATGCCGACCTGGTGTACGGGGGCGCGCAGGTCGAGCCGGGAGATGGCGATCTGCGTCGGAGGGCTCCCCGACAGCACGGGGAACTTCTTCGGTGGTGGACGCAGGCCGGCGATGAACCGGTCCGGCAGGACACTCAGTCCGGTGACCCGTTCCACCCCGAGCATCGTCACGATCAGCAGCATCACGGCGGCGATCGCCAGCACCGGAAGGCCCGGCCCGGTGCCGGCGAACCGGCCGCCGAACGCCGGTTGCCGGGGCACCGGGTGTACCGGACGGGCCTGGGTGACCGGGTCGGCGGTGGTCACGCTGGCGGAGAACGCCTGCCCGGCCACCCGGCGGAAGCGGACGGCCACCCGGCGGAGGCGGCGTGCGGTCCGGCAGGCGCGGGCGGCGGCCCGGCCGGCGGCCCGGCGGCAGCGGGTGGCGGCCCGCCCGGTCCGCCGGGCCGCCGCCCGCATCCGGTTGCCGCTCGGCCGGGGCCGACGGTGACGGGTACGGGCCATGGCGGCGGGCGGTCAGGAACCCGGCCGGGTCCGCCGACGGTTGCCGCCGAAGACGCCGAGCCCGGCGACCACGGCGACCACGGCCAGCCCGCCGACCAGCAGCAGCGAACCGGCACCCCGGTCGCCCGCCATGCCACCGCCGCCGGTCGCCGGACCCTTGCTCGGCTGCGCCATGTTCAGCACGGTCAGCATGGTGGAGGCGGTGTTGCCGTTGGCGCACCGCAGGTCGACCGGGTAGTCGCCGGCCTGCTTGTTGCCCGGGATGGTGACCGCACCGGTGAGGAAGCCGTTGCCGGGGCGCAGCACCACCCGCCCGAAGGCGTCCGAGTGCACGGTGGCCTGCTGGTTGTTGGCGTTGTCGCAGTTGGCCCGGACGGTGACCCGGGTGCCGGCCTGCGCGCTGTTCGGCGTGACCTCGACGAAGGTGTTCTCGCCGGCCCGCGCCGCTGGGGCCGCCATCAGGACGAATGCCCCGACCAGGGCGAACATCGTGAGTACGGCGTGGATGGCACGACGGTGCAGAGTGAGCCCCCGCATGATTCCCCCCTCCCGGCGACGATTCGCCGGAATCCTGCGACGGGTGTGCGGACCTGCATTCCCGCTGGCCCGGGGGCAAACCCGGACTCAGGCCCGCCCGGGGGCGGGGGTGGGCGGCAGCGGGGTGACCGGATGCCACTGCAACGGGCTGGACAGCACCATCGTGCTGGAGGGCTGCCCGTACGGGGCGAGTCGGTCGATGACCGCCTCGAACTGCCCGATCGAGCCGGCGGCGACCTTGAGCACGCTGCACGCGTCCCCGGTGATCCGGTGGATCTCCTGGATCTCCGGCCAGTCGACGACCTGCGGGTCGTGCAGGATGCAGCGCGAGCCGTAACAGGACATCCGGATCAGCGCCACCACCGGTCGGCCGGCGCGGGCCAGGTCGACATGGGCGTGGTAGCCGGTGATCACGCCGGACTCCTCCAGTCGCCGGACCCGCTCGGCGACCGCAGGTGGGGACAGGTGCACCCGCCGGGACAACTCGCTGTACGACAGCCGCGCGTCGGCCTGCAACTCGCGCAGCAGGGCCCAGTCCATCTCGTCCACGCACCGACCTTATCTTCGGCAGGCTGATCCGCCGAAGTGCCTTTCGTTCGTGAAGTGGAAGTCGCTCAGCTCCGTCAAAGCGGCATTCCACCGCCCCGGCCCGTCGGGAGATCATGTCGGACAAGGCATCGGAGGAGGCGAGACGGTGGAACAGACGGACCTGCGGGCGCGCGCCACCACCCCGGCGGTGCGCCCGGTCACCCCGCAGCAGCGCAGCGCCCGGGCCGCCCGCAACGGCGGCGAACCCACCCTGGAGTTCGCCGACCGGGTGCCCTACGACGCGTACGTGCACGCCAGCACCCTGCACACCCTCCAGCAGCCGCTGAGCAGCGACCCGGGGGAGATGTCCTTCCTGATGGTCAGCCAGATCATGGAGCTGTACTTCGGGCTGACCTGCCACGAGCTACGCCAGGCCCGGGACGACCTGCGGGCCGACCGGGTCTGGCCGGCGCTCGCCCCGCTGCGCCGCGCCGCCCTGCACCTGGAAGGGCTCAACGCCGCCTGGCGCGGACTGCGCTGGATGACCCCGGCCGACTTCAACCGGTTCCGCAACCTGCTCGGTGAGGGCTCCGGTTTCCAGTCCGCGATGTACCGCCAGCTGGAGTTCCTGCTCGGGCTGCGCGAACCGGCGCTGATCCGCCCCTTCCGCCGGCAGACCCAGGTCTACGACGAACTGCACGCCGCGCTGGCCGAGCCGAGCCTCTGGGACGAGGTGGTCGCCCTGCTCGGCCGGCACGGTCACGACCTGCCCGCCGAGCTGCTCGACCGGGACGTCGCCGACGAGCACCTGCCGCATCCCCGGGTCGAGGCGGCCTGGGTGGCGGTCTACGACGACGACGGCCCGGACAACCACCTGCGGCAGCTCGGCGACGCGCTGGCCGACGTGGCCGAGCAGTTCGGCGACTGGCGCTGGAACCACGTCAAGGCCGTGCAGCGCACCATGGGCGCCAAGGTGGGCAGCGGCGGGTCGGCCGGGCTGGCCTGGTTGCAGCGCAGCATGTCCCGGGTGGTCTTCCCCGAACTGTGGTCGGCCCGCACCGCGATGTGACCCCGGCGGCCCGCGCTCGCGGCGGGCCACGGCACCGCGTCCGGTCCACGGGCCGGCCCCGCCGCCGGGCGGGGCGACGGGACCGGCCGGTGTGCGGTCAGGAGTGCGGGCAGGTGTCCCGGTACTCCTGGATCGCGCTGCCCCGGGGCGCCGGGCAGAGGAACTGCTCGTAGCGGGTGTCGTCGTCGACGAACCGCTTCAGCCAGGAGATGCTGTACTTCGCCACGGTGACGTTGGGCGAGGTCGGCGCGGAGTGACCGGCCGCGTTCAACTCCAGGTACGCCTTGTCCAGGCTCGCCGGCAGGCTGGTGTAGAACGGCTCCGAGTGCGAGGCCACCGGGGCGGTCGAGTCGTTCTCCGCGCCGATCACCAGCGTCGGCACCCGTACCGACGACCAGTTCTTGACCGTGTGCCAGCCGGTGAGCGGGATGGCGGCCTGCAACGCGGGCCGGGTGTTCGCCGCCGACAGGCTGCCGCCGCCGCCCATCGAGTGCCCCATCACCGCGAGTCGGGTGCGGTCGATCCGGGTCCGCACCGCGCTGCTGCCGGTCAGGTAGTCCAACGCGGCGAGCAGCTGGGTGCCCCGGGAGGCCGGCTGGTCGTACACGGAGAGGGTGTCGATGGTGATCACCACGAAGCCCTGCGAGGCCAGCCGGGGGCCGAGCCAGGCGACGCTGGACTGGCTGGCGGTATAACCGGGGGAGATCGCCACCGCGCCGAAGGTGCCCTCGGCGGTGCTGGTCGGGTAGTAGATCGTGCCACCCCGGAACCCGCTCACGGCGGACGCCGCGACGGTGCTCTGGGCGATGGCGAACGGGCCCCGGGTGGCCTCGATGCTGGCCGTCGTCGGGGCGGGGCCCCGCTCGTAGGGATTGGCGGCGACCGCTGCGACCGTCCGGCTGTCGACGGGTGCGGCGGTCGCGGCGGGTGCGGCGACCGCGCTGCCGCCGACCAGGGCGAGCGCGAGCAGCGGGCGGGTGACCAGTCGGGGCCAGGGCCGGCGGGACCGGGACCGGGGCCGGGCGGGGTGGGCGTGGAGGGCGGGCACGGGTTGCACGGGGGCTCCCTGCGGGTGGGTGGACCGGAATCGATCGAAAACGTCCGATCGGTACGGGCCATCCTCCGGGTCCCGGCACCGAGACCGGCAATCCCGGCCGGGTCATGTCAGACGGAATATGGGGCGCACGCCACACCCGTGCCGGTCGTGTCGTCCCGGCGCGATCGGGTGCCGAACCGGCAGGATGGGACCGGTTCGACCCGACTCGTCGCCATCGCGGGGCCGCTGGAACACTGGAGTGACAGATGGGATCGGCACCCCGCAGGCTCGCGGGGCGTCGGCTCCGCTAACGTGAATGGCAGCGGAGTCGGGAGCCCGTTGTCACGATCGTCCACCCGACCCGGAAGCTCTGGTCTCTCTTACCGCCTGGGGGCGTTGGGATTGTCTGTCACTGACACGTTGCTGATCTTCGTCGGCATCCCGGCGGCGGTGGTGCTGGTGATCGTCGGGCTGGTCTTCGCCGCCAACCACGGCAGCGCCGGCGGCGCCAAGCGCTACCGGCCGGGCCGACGCTTCGACTTCACGCCGGTCTGGTTCCTGGGCCGCCCGGAGCAGTTGGCCGACTCGGCCGGCACCGCCCTGGCCGCCGGCGCCCAGGCACCGGCGCTGACCAGCCACAAGCAGCAGCAGGCCGGCATCGAGGCGCCGGCCGGTGGAACCGGAGGCGCAAGTGACCGTTGGTGAGCAGGTCGACCAGGCCGGTACGGGCACCCCGCCCGAGGTGCTGGACGGGCCGTTCTCGACCCGGCAACTGCTGCGCATCGACGAGGCGCTGCGCCTGGCCGACCAGGGCAGCGGCCTGGTCTTCTCGGTCTATGTCGGAGGTCTCGACGAGCCGGTCCGGGAGCACGCCGAGCGGCTGCACCGGCAGCTCGCCGAGCCGGACAAGTCGGTGCTGATCGCCGTGTCGCCCAACCAGCGCCAGCTGGAGGTCGTCACCGGCCGGTACGCCCGCAAGCGCATCCCCGACACGTACGTCAAGCTGGCCGCGCTGTCCATGGTGGCGTCCTTCGGCGGCGGTGACCTGGCCGGCGGCATCATCCAGGGCCTCGACCAGCTCGCCAGCCACGCCGGTCGGGCCTGAGCCCGCCCGCAACCCGCTGACCCGTCCGGAGCCCGGCCCGCAGCACGCGGACCGGGCTCCGGCACATCCGGGTGCTCCCGGTAGTCCAGCTTCCGCTGACCGGATCCGGTCCGGTCAGCGGCCTGCTGCGTGGACAGCGCTCAGCGGGGCCAGCCTGAGGGATCGAGTCGCATCGGCCACGGCTCGTCGACCGGCACCGGCTCGTCCGGGCCGACCGTGCCGAGCAGGTTGTAGTGCACCCCCTTGACCAGGGTGTACCGGTAGACGACCGGACCGAAGTCGCCCCGCTCGACCCGCCAGTAGGCGGGAATGCCGGACTCCGCATAGAGCGCGGGTTTGGTCAGCCGGTCGTGGCGGCGGCTGTTGGGCGATTCCACCTCGACGACCAAAGCGACGTCCGCGGGGTCGGCCCACATCCGGTCCCGGGGGGTGCCCGGCCTGAGCACGGTGACGTCCGGGATGAGGTTGCCGGCCGGCACCCGAACCCCGATCTCCCGGATCACCCGCCAGCCGGTGGGCGCGCTCTGCCGCAGCGCCATCCGGATGTCGTCGGCGAGTTCGTGATGGTACGGCCCGGCCGGAGGGGTCACGTGCAGACTCCCGTCGATGATCTCGTAGCGGTTACCGTCCTCGGGCAGGTCGAACAGGTCCTGTTCGCGCCAGTCCCGCCCGGGTGGCCGCCACTCGTACGTCGGCTGTGCCATCACGTCCACCTCCTCGACACACGATAACGGCCGGGGTCGGCGTGGGCTGCCACCCGCGCCGGCCCCGGGCCGGGCCGCCAGAATCAGCCGTTGCGGGCGTCCCGCGCGCGGGCCTTCAACGCCCGGACCACCCCGTCGCGCCCCTCGGCCACCAACCGGCGCAGCGACGCCGGGTGGCCGTCGCCGGCCAGCCACGCGTCGGTGGCCGCCACCGTCTCCTCCTCGACCAGGTACGCCGGGTACGCCAGCTGCACGAACTCCTGCGCCGGCTCGCTGTCGCGCTGCGCCCACACCTGCGCCACCGTGGCGAAGTACCGCTCCCGGTACGGCGCGACCAGCGCGACCTGCGCCGGGTGGGTCAACCCCTGCAACAGCGCCCGGTTACGCCAGTTCGGCAGCGCGTCCGGGCCGGTCAGCAGGGACCACACCGTCGCCTTGTTCGCCTCGGTCGGCACCAGCGCGTGCGCGTACGCGGCCTCCCGTTCACCGGAGGCCGTCCGGTCGCCGGCCAGTTCCGCCTCGATCTCGGCGGTGCCGGCCGCCCCGTTGGCCACCAGCGACTGCAGGATCGTCCAGCGCAGCTCGGTGTCGACGGTCAGACCGGTGGGCACGTCGGTGCCGGTCAGCCAGCCGCGCAGCGTCGCCAGGTCCTCGTCGGCGCGGGCCGCCGAGGCGTACGCGCGGGCCCAGGCGAGCTGGAATCCGCTGCCCGGCTCGGCCGCCGCCAGCGCGTCCTTCGCGGCCCGGGACAGCCCGGCCCAGCCGGTCGGTGCCCACGCCGGGTCGGCGTAGAAGATCAGCGCCGTGCTGGCCTGCCGCAGGGTGGCGGTGACCAGGTTGATGTCGGTCTCGGCGGGCAGCCCGGCCAGCACCAGCGCCACGTAGTCGCGGGCGGACAGCTCGGCGTCGCGGACCATGTCCCAGGCGGCCGTCCAGCACAGCGCCCGGGCCAGCGACGAGTCGAAGCCGGCGATGTGCTGCACCACCGTCGCCATCGACCGCTCGTCGAGGCGCAGCTTGGTGTAGGTCAGGTCGTCGTCGTTGAGTAGCAGCACGTCGGCGGCCGGGCGGCCGTGCAGCACCGACAGGTCGGTCGCCTCGCCGGTGACGTCGACCTCGACCCGTTCCCGGCGGACCAGCCGGCCCTCGGTCAGGTCGTACAGGCCCACCCCGATCCGGTGGGTACGCAGCGTCGGGTGGCCGGCCGGTGCCTCCTGCCGGACCAGCACCCGCTCGTAGCCGCCGTCGGCGTCGATGGTCACCTCGGGGCGCAGGGTGTTGACCTGGGCGGTCTCCAGCCACTGGGCGGCGAACTTGCGCAGCTCCCGGCCGGAGGCCGTCTCCAGCTCCGACAGCAGGTCGTCGAAGGTGGCGTTGCCCCAGGCGTGCTTGGCGAAGTAGGCCCGCAGCCCGGCCAGGAACGGCTCCTCACCGACGTACGCCACGAGCTGCTTGAGCACGCTGGCACCCTTGGCGTACGTGATGCCGTCGAAGTTGACCTCGACGGCCTCCAGGTCGGGCATCTCGCAGTAGACCGGGTGGGCGGAAGAGAGCTGGTCCTGCCGGTAACCCCAGTTCTTGCGGATCGACAGGAAGGTCGTCCACGCCTCGGAGAACCGGGTGGCGTGGGTGTTGCACCAGTGGCTGGCCCACTCGGCGAACGACTCGTTGAGCCACAGGTCGTTCCACCAGCGCATGGTGACCAGGTCACCGAACCACATGTGGGCCAGCTCGTGCAGGATCGTGTTGGCCCGCTGCTCGTACTCGAAGTCGGTGACCTGCGAGCGGAACAGGTAGTGCGACTCGGCGTGGGTGACGCAGCCGAAGTTCTCCATCGCGCCGGCGTTGAAGTCGGGCACCCAGAGCTGGTCGTACTTGGGCAGCGGGTAGCGCACCCCGAACTGCTCGTGGAAGAAGTCGAAGCCCTGCTTGGTGATCAGGAACAGGTCGTCGGCCTCCAGGTGGGGGGCCATCGACGCCCGGCAGAAGACCCCCAGGTCGATGCCGTCGTGGCTGTCGCGCACCTCGTGGTACGGCCCGGCACAGAGCGCGGTGACGTAGGTGCTCATCCGCGCCGAGGTGGTGAAGTGGACGGTCTTGAGCCCCTCGCCGGCCGGTTCCTCCCGCTCGACGGGCATGTTGGACACCACCCGCCAGTGCGCCGGGACGGTGGCGTGCCAGGTGTAGACGCTCTTCAGGTCGGGCTGGTCGAAGCAGGCGAAGACCTTCTGCGCGTCGGCCGTCTCGAACTGGCTGTAGAGGTAGGTCTCGCCGTCGACTGGGTCGACCGTGCGGTGCAGGCCCTGCCCGCTGTTGGAGTAGCCGAAGTCGGCCTCCACCACGAGCACGTTCTCGGTGGCCAGCCCGGTCAGCGCCAGGCCCTTCTCGGCCGACCAGCCGGCGAGGTCCACCGGTTCGCCGTTGAGCGTGGCCGCGTGCACCGCCTCGGCGGCGGTCTCGATGAAGGTGCCGGCGCCGGGTTCGGCGCAGCGGAACCTGACCTCGGTCACCGACCGGAAGGTGCGGCCCTCGGCCTGCACCGCGGTGGACAGGTCGAGGTTGATGTCGTACCCGGTGACCTCCAGCAGGCGGGCCCGCTCGGTGGCCTCGACCTGGGTCAGGTTGCGCACTCCTGGCACTTTCGTCTCCATCCCACTCTCGCCGCCTTCCGGCTGCGCCAGCCCCTGCCGGCCGCTCGTGGCGGCGACCCGAGCCGAGTCTTCCATGCACCGACCCTGCGGTGGTCGACGTCACGCTCTCATTCCGCTACCGATCGATGCCGTTCGGGGTGAGGATCGAATCAGCCGCGTCGGGTCCGCCGACGTGCCTGATGTCACGAAGGGACTCCACCGTGACCGAACGTGTCGCCGTCGACATGTGGTTCGACCCGCTGTGCCCGTGGGCCTGGATCACCTCCCGTTGGCTCCTGGAGGTCGAACAGGTCCGGGAGGTGGACATCAGCTACCACGTGATGAGCCTGTCCGTGCTCAACGAGGGCCGGGAACTGCCCGAGCAGTACCAGGAGATGATGAAGCTGGGTTGGGGGCCGGTGCGGGTCTGCATCGCCGTGGAGCAGGCGCACGGCGGCGCGACGCTGGCGAAGCTCTACACCGCGATGGGCACCCGGATCCACCTCGGCAAGGAATCGCTCGGCCGGGAGATGATCACCGCGGCGCTCGCCGACGTCGGGCTGGACCCGTCGTTCGCCGACGCCGCCGACTCCACCGAGTACGACGAGGCGCTGCGGGCCAGCCACGAGGCCGGGATGCGGCCGGTCGGCACCGACGTCGGCACCCCCGTGGTGCACGCCCCCGGCCCGGACGGCGAGAAGGTCGCCTTCTTCGGCCCGGTCATCACCCCGTCGCCGAAGGGGGAGGCCGCCGGTCGGCTCTGGGACGGCGTCCTGCTGGTCGCCGGCACCCCCGGCTTCTACGAGCTGAAGCGGTCCCGCGAGCTGGGCCCGATCTTCGACTGATCCCCACCCCGGTCGGGTCCCGGTCCGGTCGGGCCGGGCCCCGACCGGGGGACGGTTCATCTGGTGGACCCGGCGCGGGGTCGGCGTCGCCTGGGCCGTCGTCGCCGGTAGCGTCAACCCCCATGACGGTCGTACATCCGATCGCCCGGGCCTGGATCACCACTGGCGGCACCGGCGCGCAGAACTACGACGAGTTCGCCGACGACGCGGAGATCACCGCGATCATCGAGGCGAACCCGCACAGTGCCCTCGGCATCGAGATGCCCCACCGGGCGCCGGAAAGCCTGGGGAAGTCCTTCCTCGACGCGCTCGGCGACGCGGTGTCCCGGCTCACCGAGGCCAAGGACGACGGCAGCTACACCCCGGCCGAGCAGGTGGTGGTCCTCTACCGGATCAGCGCGCCGGGGGAGGAGTCGGCGTACGGGCTGTTCGCCATGGTCGACACCGACCAGATCTCCACCAGCGCCGACGAGCCCGGCCTGGTGATCCGCAACGAGGACGTGTTCATCGCCAAGGTGCGGGAGCGGGTCGCCCTGGCCGAGGCGCTGGGGCACCTGCTGTCCCCCGTACTCCTTCTCCAGACCGGGCGCGGTGACGAGCTGCACGCCGCGCTCGCGGCGGCCACCGACCAGGCCGGGGTGCCGGCCGCCACCGACACCGACCAGGCCGGCCGCACGCACGCCATCTGGCTGGTCGGCCCCGGCCCGGAGCAGGACGCGCTGACCGCGCTGGCCGGCGGCGGCGAGCTGGTGGTCGCCGACGGCAACCACCGCAGCCTGGCCGCGCAGACCGGCGGCTTCGCGCGCTTCCTCGCGGTGGTCACCACCCCGGCGTCGGTCGCCATCCAGCCCTACAACCGGCTGGTCAGCGAGCTGCCCTGCACCCCCGACGAGCTGCTCGACCGGCTGCGCGCCGCCGGGGCGCAGCTCGCCCCGGTCGACGGCCCGGTCGAGGTCCCGGCGGCCGGCGGCACCGTGCACCTCCGCCTCGCCGGCCAGGGGTACGCGGTGACCCTGCCGCACGACGCGGACGCCGCCCGGCTGGAGAACCTCGACCACGCCCTGGTGGAGCGGCTGCTGCTGCGCGACGCCCTCGGCCTCGACCCGGGCGACAAGCGGATCACCTACGTCGGCGGCGACTACCCGGCGAGCTGGCTCACCGGCGAGGTCGACGCCGGCCGGGCGGAGCTCGCCGTCCTGATCGCCCCGGTGACCGTGGACGACTTCGTCGCGGTGAACCTGGCCCGGGAGAAGATGCCCCGCAAGAGCACCTGGTTCACCCCGAAGGCACGCGGCGGCCTGGTCGTCGCCGAGCTGCCCCGCTGATCCCGGCCCGCTGCTGATCGCGGCCCCGGCGGTGGTCGCCGTCCCGGCGTACCCCCGCTCCCGGTTGTGACGAATTCGCCCCGGCACGCCGCCCCCACGGCGGGCCGGGGCGCGGCCCTGACAGACTGCCCGGTATGCGCGTCTACCTGGGATCCGATCACGCCGGTTTCGAGTTGAAGGTGCACCTGGCCAATCATCTGGCCAAGCAGGGCTACGAGCTGGTCGACGTCGGCCCGCACGCCTTCGACCCCGACGACGACTACCCGACCTTCTGCCTGCACACCGGCGACCGGGTGGTGGCCGACCCGGGCAGCCTGGGTGTGGTCATCGGCGGCTCCGGCAACGGCGAGCAGATCGCCGCCAACAAGGTCGCCGGCATCCGGGCGGCGCTGGCCTGGAGCGTCGAGACCGCCCAGCTCGGCCGGCAGCACAACGACGCCAACGTGGTGGCCGTCGGCGCCCGCCAGCACACCCTGGACGAGGCCGCCGCCATCGTCGAGGCGTTCCTCACCACCCCGTTCTCGGGCAACGAGCGGCACGCCCGGCGGATCGCCCAGGTGGCCGAGTACGAGCGCACCCACGAGCTGCCCGAGCTGCCCGCCCCCGCCGAGCTGCCCTGACCCCCGCCTCGTCCTGACCTCTCGACCGGGCCGGCCGCCGCCGGCCCGGTCACCGGCCGGCCCGGTCACCGGCCCGAGCGGGGCAACTCCTCCCGGGGCACCCAGTTCCGTCGGATGATCACCAGTCGTTCCTCGGCCTCGGCCAGATCCTGCTCGGTGGGGCGGGCGGCGTCCCGGGCCCGCAGCGCGGAACCCACCCCGACCTGGGACGAGCCGGAACCGACCAGCCCGCGCAGCCCTCGCTCGCTGTCCTCCGCCCCCGGGCCACCGCGCCGGGGCCGGGGGGCCGGTGTCCCGTCGTGCACCGGCGCCGTCGCCGCCGTCGGAAGCTCACCGCCACCGTCCGTCGCCTCCGGCTGGTGCCGTAACCGGCGTCGCCGCCGCTCCGCATCCGCCATCTCCCGACCGTACCGTCCGACAGGCCCCCGGGCCGGGCCGGTCGAGGCAGTTTGTCCGCTCGCTACCCTCGGAGGTGGTGGACCGGTCGACGGCCGGCACCGGTCATGGGGAGGAAACGAGATGGCAGACCAGACACAGCCGTGGGCGGAGCGGACCGTCGAGGTGCCACCCCAGCCCGGTGTCGGGGTCCCGCCGCAGCGGGAGCCGTTCCGTCGGGGCGTCGCCTCGGTGGGGCAGTCCCGGGCTCCGCGTACCGAGCCGTTCCCGGTGGTCGAGCACGACACGTCCGGCTGGTCCGAGCCGGCGACGCCGCGCCGGCCGATGAGCTGGCACGTGGAGCAGTTGCGCCGGGGCGGCGAGTGGAGCGCGGCCGGCGCGTTGTTCGCGTTCGTCTGCTGGGGGATCTGGGCCATCTCCGGCCGGGGCGAACTGGGCACCCCGCTGCTCACCTTCCTGCTCAGCCTGCTGGTGGCGGCCGGCCTGTTCGCGCTCTCCCGGCTGCTCGGCCGGGTGGTCCTGGAACGCCAACTGGGCCGGGTACGCCGCAGCGCGCGCGGCGCGCACCTGGTGACCGCGGTGTTCCTGGCCGGGGTCGGCATCGCCTACCTCCAGCAGACCCAGTGGGTGATGGACGCCTGGAACTTCCTCACCGGCAACTGAGTCGGCCGCCTGGCCGGGCCGGACGGCACCGCCACCCACCCGGGCCGGACGGCACCGCCTTCCACCCGGGCCGGCCCCGGACGGCACCGCGGGCGGGCCGGGTGTGACCCGGTCCGCCCGCGTCCGGTCGCGGGGACGCCCCGCGACACCGGTCGACACTCCTCCAGGCCGGGGGCTGTCTTACCCCGCCGCGACGGCTTCATCCCCGTCCGGCCGGGTGACCCCCGGCGGCGGGACCACGATCGTATGACCTCATCGAGATGTTGAGCTGTGTCAATTTATCGCCCTAGGCTCCCGCCATCGAACCGGCGCCCCACCAAGCGCGCCGCCGAGGGTTGGAGGCCCAGTGAACCGTTGGCGCAGTCTCATCGGCCGGATGGCCGCCACACTGGTGGCGGTCACCGCCGGATCGCTCGTCCTGACCGCCCCGGCCACCGCCGCGCCGACCCCCGACGCGGCCCCGTCCGTCGTCGGCGGCACCCGGGCGGCGCAGGGCGAGTTCCCGTTCATGGTCCGGCTCTCCATGGGCTGCGGCGGGGCGCTCTACAGCCCCCGGCTGGTGCTCACCGCCGCCCACTGCGTGAACCGCACCGGAACGAACACCAGCATCACCGCGACCCTCGGCGCGGTCGACCTCCAGTCGAGCAGCCGGATCCAGGTCAAGTCGAACTACGTATACCGGGCCCCCGGCTACAACGGCACCGGTAAGGACTGGGCGCTCATCCGGCTCGCCACCCCGGTCACCTCACAGGCCACCCTGCCGATCGCCACCACCACCGCGTACGACAGCGGCACCTTCACCATCGCCGGTTGGGGTGCGGCCCGCGAGGGCGGTGCGCAGCAGCGTTACCTGCTCAAGGCGACGGTGCCCTTCGTCAGCGACGCCAGCTGCTCCGCCTCCTACCCCGGTGAGCTGGTCGCCGCCGAGGAGATCTGCGCCGGCTACGCCAGTGGCGGCACCGACACCTGCCAGGGCGACTCCGGTGGCCCGATGTTCCGCCGCGACGCCGCGAACGCCTGGATCCAGGTGGGCATCGTCAGCTGGGGCGACGGCTGCGCCCGGCCCAACGCCCCCGGCGTCTACACCCAGGTGAGCACGTTCGCCGCGTCGATCGCCTCGGCAGCCGCCAGCCTCGGCGGCTGACCCGCCGGCCCGCAACCGGGACCACCCGCACCACGCACCACCGCGCCACCGACCGCCCTGCCGGGCCGTCGGTGGCGCGGTCACGTCCGACCCGTCGGGGGCCCACGTGCGGGGGCGCTGCCGGCTCGGCCGTCCCGGCGCTGCCGGCTCAGCCGTCCCCGTGCCGGGGTGTGGCCGGCTCAGCCGTCCCCGGCGAACCGGTACAGCACGAAGTCCCGTTCCGCCCCGCAGACGATCACCGAGGTGTTCCACGCACACGACTCGCTGCGGACGCCCTGAAGCTGCCCCATCTCGGTCAGGTCGCCGGCCTTGGACACCCCGGCGAGGCTGCGGTCGTCCTCGACACTGCTCGGCGTCTCGGCGAAGAGCAGCAGGTTGCCGGCGTCGACCCGGGCCGCCGTGCCCTGGCGGTCGGTCAGCACCGCCTTCCCGGCCGGGTCGTACAGGCTCACCGTGGTCTTCGGCGACTGCCGCCGGACGAGCAGGTGCCCACCCACCGGCACCAGGTCCGCGCCGCCCGGCGTCGCCCAGCGCCGGCTGCCCTTGCCCTCGGTGGCGGCGACCACCTCGGTCCGCTCGGCGTCACCCTCGGGCACCTCCAACAGGCAGGCCCGGTGCTCGCCGCAGGCCACCAGCCCGGTGACCCGCCGCTGCTGACCCGCGCTGTAGAGCACCGTCGGCTCGGCGAAGCTGCCCAGATCGTAGCCGAGCAGCTTGTATCCCTGGTCCTCCTCCACGACGTAGAACCGGTCGCCGTACGCGACCATCCGGTCGCTGACGTCGGCCACCCCGTCGCGGCGACGCAGCACCTCGCCACTGTCCATGTCGAGCACCCGGACCGAGCGGTCGGCACCCACCTGCACCAGCCGGTCGGTGTCACCGAGCCAGGGGGCGCGGGAGACGCCGTCGAACCCGGCGGGGCCGACCTCGGCCTGCTCGGTGCCGACCGGCAGCACCGTGCTGCGGGTGTCGCCGTACTCGCTGCGCGGGTTGTCCTGTGCCCAGCCCTGCCGTCCGTCGCGCAGCCGCAGCCCGACCAGGCGGCTGCCGGCGCGGTCCACCCACACCAGGGTCTCCCGGGTGACGTGCACCGCGTCGTCCCCGTGTACGGGCAGCCGCCACCGTTCCCCGCCGTCGCCGGCGTCGAGCACCACCACGTCGCGGGGGGTGCTGTCGCCGGCCGCGTCGGCGACGGCCAGCACCGCGCCCGGCACCGCCCGCAGACCGGCCCACCGCTGGCTGCCCGCCGAGATCGTGCTCCGCCACGCCTGCTTGCCGGTGCCGGCGTCGACCGCCACCACCGTCAGCCGGTCGTCGGACAGCTGGTAGGCCAGGTAGGCGCGGTCGTCGAGGACGGTGGTGAACATCGCCGTCGGCCGGTCCCCGTCGGCAGCGGGCCGGGCCACCTGGGTGAGGGTGTGGAACTCCAGCGCCGGATAGCGGTCCCGGGTGAACCAGAGCGCCGCCGCGCCGAGCACGCCGAGCAGCGCCAGGCCCGCACCGAGCCCGATCCACAGCCGGCGACGCCCGCGCCGCACCGGCGTCGGGGGGCCGGCACCGGTCCCCGGTGGTGGCACCGCCCCCGGTGGTACGCCCGGCCAGCCCGCCGGATACCCGGCCTGGGCGGGCGCGCTGCCCGGTACGGTCCCGTGCGGCGGCATCCCGCCCAGGGTCGGCACCGGCGTTCCGCCTGATCCGGCCACTGGTGTCCCACCGAGCGGGGTACCCGCCCCGGCCACCAGCGTCGCGCCGGGTCCCGCCGGCAGGGTGGGGCCTGGCCCTGGCAGGAGGGTGTGGCTCGTGCCGCCGGCCGCCGCTACGCCTGCCGGCAGGTTGGCGGCCGTGCCGGCAGGTTGGCCGTCATCCGACCCGACCGGGGCGGACACGGCGTCGGGTGCCCACGGCGCGGCGTCGTGCGTCGCAGCGGGCGGGGCGGGCGGGGCCTGCACCGGGGCGGGCGACGGCGGTGCCGGGGCGGGCCCGGCTGCGCCGGCCGGCCCGGGACGTCGGCCCGGCCGGGGCAGCGGCAGGTCGGTGAGCGCCCCCTCGGCCACCGGCAGCTCGGGCTGCTCCAGCACGGTCGGCGCGACCCCCAGCTCGCCGTGCAGCAGCCGGGCCACCAGCGGCACCCGGGACGAGCCGCCGACGAGGAACAACCCGGCGAGCCGGTCCGGGGTGAGGCCCGCCTCGGCGACCACCTCCCGGGTCCGGGCGACCGCCCGGATCAGCAGGGGAGTGGCGAGTTGCTCCAGCTCCGCCCGGGTGAGCGGGACGGCGGTTTCCAGGCCGGGCACCGCGACCGGTGCCACCGCGACCCGGGACAGCATCTCCTTCGCCCCCCGGACGTTGTCCCAGAGCTGCTGCCGGTCCCGCCACTGCCCGGTCGTCTCCGGCCGGGTCAGCCGGGCCCACAGCGCCGCCTGCGCGTCGCCGAGCCGCTCACCGAGCCGTCCGAGCAGGGCCGCGTCCAGGTCCAGTCCGCCGAGGTCGGCCATCCCGCCGGTGGCGATCACCGTGAAACCCGAGTCGCCCCAGGGGTCGGCGCCCTCGTTGCGGACCACCGCCACGTCCAGCGTGCCGCCGCCGAAGTCGAACACGGCGACCGCCTCGCCCACCGGCACCGGTCGGCGCAGCACCTCGGTGTAGTAGCGGGCCGCCGCGACCGGTTCCCGCAGCAGCCGGGTGCCGACCGGCACCGGACCGGACATGGTGTGCTCGGCGGCCGACGGCCAACCGGCCAGGGCCAGCGCGTCGTGCAGCACCTGCCGTCGGGGGGCCGCCCAGGCGGCGGGGTAGGTGAGTACCGCCGGCGGCAGGAACCCCACCGTCGCCACCGCCTGCTCGGCGACCGCCCACAGGGTCGCGGCGAGCAGCTCCGCCGGGGCGTACGACCGGTCGCCGAGGAGGACCGTCGGGTCGTCCACCCGACGCTTCGGGTTCGGCTCGTAGCGCGTCGGGTCCGCCTGGGCCAGCCGTTGGGCGTCCCGGCCGACGTGCAGCCGGCCGTCGGTGTCGGCGTACACCCCGGAGGGGAGGATCGGGTGACCGTCGACGAGCAGCGGTCGGGTCCGCCCGTCCGGCCAGCGCAACACGGCCACCGTGTTGGAGGTGCCCAGGTCGATCCCGAGGGCGTATCCGTCCTGCTGGCCTGCCATCCGTCGCTACCTCCACCGGGCGAGGGGATGCCCGGTCCCGCATGGTACGCAGCCCGTGCCGCCCCGCCGTCGGCCGTGCTCACTGCCGTCGTGACCCCGGGGCCGGACCACCGGGTCCGCTCAGCCCCGACGGCCGGGTTCGCGGGGCGGGATCGCGTCGGCGTAGGAGCCGGCCGGCCCCGAGTAGCGCACCCCGTCGCGGTACGGCGTGGCGTTCGCGGTGCACCCGTGCAGGCCCAGCGTCTGCTGCTGCATCACCGGCGCAGGTCGGCCCCGCCCCGGGCACCGCTCGTGGCCGTGGCCCAGCCGGTGCCCGACCTCGTGGTTGACCATGTACCGCCGGTAGACGGCCAGGCTCGCGCCGTAGCCCGGCACCCCCTTCATCCAGCGGGCCACGTTGATCACCACCCGGTTGCCGTTGCGGCACGAGGTGTAGCCGTCCGCCGCGTCCCCGCACAGCTCGTCGCGGGTGCCCGGGGTGGCCAGGTGGACGGTGAAGTCGGCCGGGCCGCCGGGGCCGACCCGCCACAGCCGCAGCGTCCCGCCCGTGGTCCACCCCTGCGGGGCGGTCAACGTCGCGCCGACCTCGGCCGCGAACTGCGCCACCGGCAGCCCTCGGATGTCGCCTTCCACGGCGACCCGGTACCGCAGCAGCCGCCCGGTTCCCGCCGGGGCCGCCGGCTCACCGGCCGCCACCTGCCAGCGGTTGGTCCCGTCCGCCGGATAACTGACCGGTGCGGGTGCCGCTCCGCCAGGTCCGCCCGCCCCGCCAGGTCTGTCCGTCCCACCCGCCGGGCCGGAGTCACCCGGCCCGATCGGCCCGCCCGCCCGGCCGGAGTCACCGGGCCGGTCGGACATCCCGGCGGGGACGGCCGGGGACGCCGGCCCCGCCGGGGGACGCTCTGCCGCCGGCATCCCGCAGCCGGTCAGCCAGGCCGCCATCAGCAGCGCCGTCACCGACCGTCCGCGTGGGCCGGTGCCGGTGCGGGGGCTAACCTTCGTCGCCATGCTGCCTCCTCCGCCCACCGCCGGGCAGCGTCGGGCAGCGGGAAGGACGGGCGGTCCGCCGGAACAGTTGATCCCGACGGGACTCAACCTTTCGGTGCCCCCGCCCGTCCTGTCCGGCGTGGCAGATGGGAAGAGCGGGCATGGCCCGGGGTGACGCCGAGTTCGTCGAGTTCGCCCGGTCCGCCTCCGGGCGGCTCAGACACGCCGCGTTCCTGATGACCGGCAACCACCACCAGGCCGAGGACGCCGCGCAGACCGCCCTGGTCCGCACGTACGCGTCCTGGTCCCGGATCCGCGAGGAGGACGCCTACGGGTACGCCCGCACGGTGCTGGTCAACCACCTCGTCGACGGGTGGCGGCGGCCGATCCGGGAGTACCCCACCGACGACCTGCCCGAGCAGCGGCGCGGCGACGTCGCCGACGACGTGGCCACCCGCCGTTGGCTGCTCGACATCCTCGGCGCGCTCAGCCCTCGCGAGCGGGCCATCGTCGTGCTCCGCTACTACTTCGACCTACCGGAGGCACAGGTGGCCCGCGAACTGGGCGTATCGCTCGGCACGGTGAAGAGCACCGGTTCCCGGGCGTTGCAGAAGCTGCGCGCCACCGGGACCCCGGCGACCCAGGGGACCGGCCGATGACCGAGCCTGAGCAGTTGCGCCGGGCGATGCGGGCGACCGAACGGCCGTACCCCGAGGACCTCGACCTGACCGTGATCATGCGCGACGGCCGGCGGTTGCGTCGCCGCCGCCGGCTCGCCGGGGCAGGCGCGACGGCGCTGGTCACCGTGCTGGTGGCCGGCGGTGTGGGGCTCGGCGTGCGGTGGACCCGGCCGCCGGCACCGGACCGCCCACCCGCCGCCGCGACCGCCCCCACCCTCCCTGCCCCCACCCTCTCCGCCCCCACCGTGGGACCCCCGGTCACGTCGCCGCCCTACCCGGGCCCGACCCGGGGGGAGCAACGCCGGCAGCCCGTCGGCGACGTGGTGGACACCGGCATCCGGTACGGCTCCGGCGAGCGGGTGCTCTATGTCGTCGCGGTCGACCTGCCGGAGGCACCCGGGGTGACGATCGGGTTGATGGCCGGTCGCCGCACTTCGGCCGGCGAGCTGATCGACGACATCGTCGTCAACGACGTGCGGGGCAGCGACCGGAGGCCGGGCTTCCACGAGATCGGCTACGACGACGCGACCCCCTCGGATGTCCGCCCGGTGGTGCCCACCTTCGGCTACTTCGTCGGGCCGGCAACCCGGATCGTCGGCACCGCCGCCGGGCGGCAGGTCGACGCCCGGCTGGTCCGCTGGAGCACGGACCCGGACCTGGTGATCTTCTGGTTCGACCCGGCCGATCTGACGCCCGGCGTACGTCTCGACGGCATCGTCGCCCGCGACGCGGCCGGCCGGCGGCTCTGACCCCGTCGGCTTGTATCGTCCCCGGCGTGACGCGCCCCGACTGGTCAGACGTCCGTGGACGACTCGCGCTGCTGGCCGCAGCCCCCGGTGCCGGCGCGGTGTTCGGTGCCGCCGACCACGGGTGGCAGCTCGAACTGCCGTTGACCACCGAGGAGCTGGCGCAGGCCGAGGCGCAGTTCCAGGTCGAGCTGCCCGCCGAGTACCGGTCGTTCCTGCTGGAGGCGGGACGGGGTGGAGCCGGGCCGGCCTACGGACTCTTCCCGATGCGACGGCTCGACGGCCGGTGGCAGTGGGAGGGCGACGGCGCCGACCTCACCACCCCGGAGGCGCTCGGGCGTCCCTTCGCCCACGTCGCGGCGTTCAACCCGGCCGACGGCCTGCCCGCCCACCCGGACGAGGACGACTACGACTCGCAGGAGGCGTTCACCGCCGCGCAGGACGCCTACGAGGAGCAGTACGAGAGGCTCGTCTTCACGCCCGAGCACTCGATGGGCCTGCTGTACCTGTGCCATCTCGGCTGCGCGCTGCGGGAGGCGCTCGTGGTCAGCGGCCCCGCACGGGGTCGGATGTGGGCGGACGACATCGCCGAGGGTGGTGGTTTCCGGCCCCTGCACGACGACGACGGCACGCCGCTCGGCTTCGCCCGCTGGTACCGGCGCTGGCTGGCGGCAGCCGAGGCCCAGGTCGCAACCGGGTCCGCCCCGGCGTAGCCGCCCCGGGCCGGCCCGGCTGCGCGCCGGTACGCCGGCCCACGGTGGCGGGCGCGCTGCCGACCGGCACCCGCACGGCGGTCCAACCTAGCCGTCCCGGTCGACCGTGAACGGGCGGTACCCCGGTGGCACCTCGCTGACCTGCAGGTCGGAGAAGACCAGGGTGAGCACGTGGGCGTTGGTCTCAATCAGCACCTCGTGGAAGTCGAGCCCGGTCGCCTCGGCCCAGCTCCGCGCGGTGGCCGACTCCGCCTGGACCCGGGCCCCCGGATAGAGCGCGTGCCACTTCACCCCCCACACGTACCCGTCCAGGTCGACGCCTGTCTCGTGGTCGATCAGGCGATCGTCCAGGGACGCCCGCCAGGTGACCGGCGGGACCGAGGTCCGGCAGTGCGCCTCGACGCAGTACCGGAACAGGTAGCGCAGGTAGGTCGGCGCGATCTCGGTGCGGGGATCCGCGGTCACGTGGACGATGGCCTCGTAGTCCCGCATGTAGTCGGTGAACCCGTGGTAGACCAGCGCGTGGTCGAACACGTCGTCGAGGGCACGGCCGAGGGTCTCGAGGTCCACGGCGCTGTTCTACTCCATCGTCGACGTGTCCACGTTCACCGCACCGCACCGCGCCGACCGGAGGGTGCGGCGGGCCGGAGAGTGCGGCGGGCCGGACGGCGTCACCTGCGAGGACCGCCGTCGGTGAGAAGCTGGACGCGATCGACCGGCTCGGATGACGCGCCGGGTCGTCAGCGGGTAAATCGCTGTGAGGGGACGCGCCCGGCCTCGTACCGTGAGGCGGATGGGGCATCGACAGGATCGGATTCGACGCGAACTCGGATCGTTCATGAGGGCGTACGGCCGGGTGGCGGCCAGCAACTGCAGCGATCCCAATGACCGCAATTACAGCCACAAGTTCGAAGCTGAGATCAAGCGGATGAAACCGGAAGACCTCGATCGCCTGCTGCGCGACGAAGACGATGGCGGCGCGGACGACTGACTGTCGAACCCGGATCCACCGAGCGTGGCGGACCTGCGCCGCGCTGGCGCGGCACCTTGATGGCGGTACGACGGAGCCGCAGGCGGATGAGTCGTAGCGTGAGGTGACCGGTCGGGGTGACGAGGTCCGCGACCTGATCACCGAGGTCTCGGCCGCAATCCCGGCGACCCCGCCCGAACTGGCTCGTGACCCCGGGAGCCGATGCTAGTCACCTACTAGGGAGAAGTAGCCGACCCAGGTGCCGCGATCAGGCGGTTCACCTGGTCCTTTGGGTGGAGCGGGCGACGGGAATCGAACCCGCACCGTCAGTTTGGAAGACTGAAGCTCTACCATTGAGCTACGCCCGCATCGCGCCCCGTACACCAGGACGCGCCCACACCTTACCCGCTCCCTCCACCCCCCGCGCACCGGCATTCCCTCCCCGCCTTGACCCCGGTGATCAAGAGGTTTGCGTCACCTGCGGCGATCAACTTGGCGCAAACCTCTTGATCACCGGGGCGGGTGGCCTTTCGGGGGTGCGCCGGAGGTGGGGTGGGGGAGGGGGTGGTGGGGACGCCCCGGCATTCCCGGCGGGGCGGGACGGCTTACACTTCTTTTGCCACGGGGTGTGGCGCAGCTTGGTAGCGCACTCGCTTTGGGAGCGAGGGGCCGTGGGTTCAAATCCCGCCACCCCGACTGCGTGCGCATCCGGGGCACCTCCCGGGGGCGACGCCGATTCCGTGCGGTATGCCGGGCGCTGCCGGAGCAGCGTCCCGGCTCGCCTACACTCGATGCGCGCAATCACGCCCAGACCCACCACTGAGATCCGTCAAGGAGTACGCCTGTGAAGAGCACCGTCGAGACTCTGAGCCCGACGCGCGTGCGGCTCGCCATCGAGGTGCCGTTCGTCGAGCTCGAGCCGAGCCTCAAGAAGGCGTACCGGGAGATCGGCCAGCAGGTCCAGGTTCCCGGCTTCCGTCGGGGCAAGATCCCCGCCGCCGTGATCGACCAGCGGGTGGGCCGGGGCACCGTGCTCAACGAGGCGGTGCAGGAGGCCATCCCGCAGAACATCCTCGCCGCGGTCCGCGAGCACGACCTCAAGACGCTCGGTCGTCCCGAGGTGGAGATCACCGAGTTCAACGACGGCGATTCGCTCAACTTCACCGCCGAGGTCGACGTGCGGCCCGAGTTGACCCTGCCGGACCCGGCCACCGTCGAGGTGACCGTCGACGAGCTGCAGATCGACGAGAGCGAGATCGACGAGCAGGTCAAGAACCTGCGCGAGCGGTTCGCCACGCTCAAGACCGTCGAGCGGGCCGCCGCCGAGGGCGACTACGTGCAGATCGACCTGAACGCGACGGTCGACGGCGAGGACGTGCCCGGCGGTTCGGCGAGCAACATCTCGCACGAGGTCGGCAGCAAGCAGCTCCTGCCGGGGCTGGACGAGGCCCTGGTCGGTCTCGCCGCCGGCGACGACACCACCTTCACCACCCAGCTGGTGGGCGGCGACTTCGCCGGCCGCGACGCCGAGGTGGCGGTGACCGTCCGTACGGTCAAGGAGAAGGAGCTGCCGGAGCTGGACGACGACTTCGCCCAGATGGCCAGCGAGTTCGACACCATCGACGAGCTGCGTGCCGACCTGCGGGAGAAGGTCAGCCGGGGCAAGCGGGTCGAGCAGATCTACGCCGCCCGGGACAAGGCCCTGGAGCAGCTGGTCGCCGCCGCCGAGGTGCCGGCGCCGGAGGGCATCGTCCGCGAGGAGGTCGAGAGCCGCAAGCAGGCGATGGTCGACCAGCTGGAGCGGATCGGCGCCTCGATGGAGGAGTACCTCGCCGCCGAGGAGAAGACCGAGGAGCAGATCGACGCCGAGCTGGCCGAGGCGGCGACCGAGGGTGTCAAGATCCAGCTGCTGCTGGACACCCTGGCCGACGCCGAGGACACCCAGGTCTCCGACGACGAGTTCGGCCACGAGATCGTCCACCGGGCGCAGCGCGCCGGGATGGCCCCGCAGCAGTACTACGACCAGCTGGTCCGCTCCGGCGCTGCCGCCGCCGTCTTCGGTGACGTGCGGCGCGGCAAGGCGCTCGCCTCCGTGATGGAGAAGATCAAGATCAAGGACACCGCCGGCAACGAGGTCACCCTCGATGCGCTGCGGGCCGAGAGCGAGCAGGCGCACGACCACGACCACGAGCACTGATCCGACCCGGTCGGCCGCCGTCCGCCCGTTGCGGCGAACGGCGGCCGAACCACTTCTGCGGGTACGTCCCGAGCCAGCTGCGCTGAGAGCGAACAGTGCCGCGACCGGGAGTCGATCACCCGGTGGAGCGGTTAATGTCGGGTACGACGGTACGGAGAGCGAAGGGCTGCCATGACCGACATGCACATCCCAGCGAAGCCGCTCCGGGCGATCGAAGCCCGAGGTGGCGACACCATTGGCAACCTCGACGACTCGGTCTACAACCGGTTGCTCAAGGAGCGCATCATCTTCCTCGGCAGTGAGGTGAACGACCAGGTCGCCAACCGCATCTGCGCCCAGCTGCTGCTGCTCGCGGCGGAGGACCCGGACCGCGACATCTTCCTCTGGATCAACTCGCCGGGTGGCTCGGTCTACTCCGGCATGGCGATCTACGACACCATGCAGTACATCGACAACGACGTGTCGACCGTGGCGATGGGTATGGCCGCCTCGATGGGTCAGCTGCTGCTCTGCGCGGGCACCAAGGGCAAGCGGTACGCCCTGCCGCACGCGCGGATCATGATGCACCAGCCGTCCGGTGGCCTCGGCGGCACCGCGTCGGACATCGCGATCCAGGCCGAGCAGATGCTCTACACCAAGCGGATGTTCCAGGAGCGGGTCGCGCACCACACCGGCCAGAGCCAGGCGCAGATCGAGGCCGACTCGGACCGGGACCGCTGGTTCACCGCCCAGGAGGCCATGGACTACGGCTTCATCGACAAGGTGATCATCGGGGCCACGCAGGTTCCGGATGGCGCCGGGACCCTGAGCTGAGGAGCTGACGATGACCGATCTGAGCCTGCCGCCCCAGTTCGCGGCCGTGCACAACCGTTACGTCCTGCCGTCGTTCGTCGAGCGCACCTCGTACGGGGTCAAGGAGTCCAACCCGTACAACAAGCTCTTCGAGGACCGGATCATCTTCCTCGGCGTCCAGGTCGACGACGCGTCGGCCAACGACGTGATGGCGCAGCTGCTGACGCTCGAGGGCACCGACCCGGACCGCGACATCATCATGTACATCAACTCGCCCGGTGGTTCGTTCACCGCCATGACGGCGATCTACGACACCATGCAGTACGTCCGGCCGGACATCTCCACGGTCTGCCTGGGTCAGGCGGCCAGCGCGGCGGCGGTGCTGTTGTCGGCGGGCACCCCCGGTAAGCGGATGGCGCTGCCCAACTCGCGGATCATCATCCACCAGCCGGCCACCGAGGGCGGCTACGGGCAGGGCTCGGACATCGAGATCCAGGCCCGGGAGATCCTGCGGATGCGTACCCAGCTGGAGGACATGCTCTCCCGGCACTGCAACCGGCCGATCGAGCAGGTTCGCAAGGACATCGACCGTGACAAGATCATGACGGCCGAGGAGTCCAAGGAGTACGGGCTGGTCGACACGATCCTGACCAGCCGCAAGAAGGGTCTGCTGGCCTCCAACGCGGCCCGCTGAGCACTGCCGATCGGAGGTCGGTCGGGGCGAGGAGTTCCCGACCGGCCTCTGACACACCCGTTTTGGGGGTCGGAGAAACCACCGCCAGCGGGTAACGTCGGGTCCGTACGGCGTGGCCGGGTCGGACCGGCGGAACGGATTTCACCACGGACGGGTGCCCCGGCGCCCGCGGTTCAGGGCCGGGTTCCGGTCGACGAGTGCAGGGAGAACGTAGGTGGCACGGATCGGTGACGGCGGCGACCTACTGAAGTGCTCGTTCTGCGGCAAGTCGCAGAAGCAGGTCAAGAAGCTCATCGCGGGGCCAGGTGTCTACATCTGCGACGAGTGCATCGACCTCTGCAACGAGATCATCGAAGAGGAGCTGGCCGAGTCCGGCGAGGTGAAGTGGGAAGAGCTTCCCAAGCCGATGGAGATCTGCCAGTTCCTCGACAACTACGTCGTCGGCCAGGACCAGGCCAAGAAGGCGCTCGCGGTCGCGGTCTACAACCACTACAAGCGCATCCAGGCCGAGGCGGCCAACGCGCCGGGCTCCGGCAACGACGCGGTCGAGCTGGCCAAGTCCAACATCCTGCTGCTCGGCCCCACCGGCTGCGGTAAGACACACCTCGCGCAGACCCTGGCCCGGATGCTGAACGTCCCCTTCGCGATCGCGGACGCCACGGCGCTGACCGAGGCGGGCTACGTCGGCGAGGACGTGGAGAACATCCTGCTCAAGCTGATCCAGGCCGCCGACTACGACATCAAGCGCGCCGAGACCGGCATCATCTACATCGACGAGGTCGACAAGATCGCCCGTAAGTCGGAGAACCCGTCGATCACCCGGGACGTCTCCGGCGAAGGGGTGCAGCAGGCGCTGCTCAAGATGCTTGAGGGCACGGTGTCCAACGTGCCGCCGCAGGGCGGACGCAAGCACCCCCACCAGGAGTTCATCCAGATCGACACCACCAACGTGCTGTTCATCTGCGGTGGTGCCTTCGCCGGCCTCGACCAGATCATCGAGTCCCGCACCGGTTCCGGCGGCACCGGCTTCGGCGCTCGGCTCCGGTCGGTCTCGGAGCGCTCCACCGACGACATCTTCAGCCAGGTGATGCCGGAGGACATGCTCAAGTTCGGGCTGATCCCCGAGTTCATCGGCCGACTGCCGGTGATCACCAACGTCCGCAGCCTGGACCGCTCCGCCCTGGTGCGCATCCTCACCGAGCCGCGTAACGCCCTCGTGCGGCAATACCAGCGGCTCTTCGAGCTGGACGGCGTCGAGCTGGAGTTCGAGCCGCCGGCGTTGGAGGCGATCGCCGACCAGGCCATGCTCCGGGGCACCGGTGCCCGGGGTCTGCGCGCCATCATGGAAGAGGTCCTCCTCTCCGTGATGTACGAGGTGCCGAGCAACCCCGACGCCGCCCGGGTGCTGATCACCCGCGAGGCCGTTCTGGAGAACGTCAACCCGACCATCGTCCCGCGCGAGTTCACCGGCCGCCGGGCCCGCCGCGACCGCGAGGAGAAGTCGGCCTGACCGACCCCTCCCCGAACACCGTCGGAAGCACGGCCGCTGTCCCGGGCCGTGCTTCTGCGCGTGACGGTCCGGGTCTGCCCCCGGATTTCGCCACCCGCCCCGGCCTGCTGGCTGTCGTCGCCGGCACGGGCATGTCGCCGCTGTTGCCCCGCCGGGCAACGGCGGGGCAACAGCCGCCGAACTGCTGGGCGGCGTCGCTGACGGGCTGTAGCCGGTCACCACCGGCCGGGGACGCCCCACGTGGTGCCCGGGGGGAGCCACGGCGTGTGCCGTCCGCCCACCGCCGTGCTGTGGGCGTTCACGGGGGACCGGGAGCGGTCTTCGCCGGTGTGGTGGGTCGCAGCGCCGGCCCGCTGTCCGGGTCTGCCGTGCGCGTCCGCTGTCCGCCGCAGGCTGTCCGCTGTCCCGGGTCGCCGTCCGCCCGTACCCTGGCATCATGCGCGTCGCCGTCTGCCAGCTCAACGCCCGCGACGACCGGGCGGCCAACCTGGCCGCCGCCGAGGCCCTGCTGGTCAGGGCCGCGGCGGCCGGTGCCGACCTGGCGGTCCTTCCCGAGTACGTCGACTATCTCGGCCGGTCCGACGGGATGCCGGCGGCGGAGGGGGCCGACGGCGCGGTGGGGACCTTCTTCGCCGAGGTAGCCGGCCGGCTGGGGATCTGGCTGATCGCCGGTTCCTTCCACGAGGTCGGGCCGGACCCGGCGCACACCTGGAACACCTCGCTGGTCTTCGACCGGTCCGGCAGGCTGGCCGCCAGCTACCGAAAGATCCATCTGTACGACGTGGAGATCCCCGGCCGGGTGTCCTACCGGGAATCCGCCACGGTGGCGCCGGGACACGAGCCGGTGGTGGTCGACGTGGAAGGGCTGCGGGTGGGCCTGTCCATCTGTTATGACCTGCGTTTCCCGGAGCTCTACCGGCGGCTCGCCGTCGAGGGGGGCGCGCATCTGCTGGTCGTTCCGGCGGCGTTCATGATGCACACCGGGCGGGACCACTGGGAGGTCCTGCTGCGGGCCCGGGCGATCGAGAACCAGTGTTTCGTGGCCGCGGCCGGGCAGACCGGCGACCACGAGCCGGGTCGGACCTGTTTCGGGCGCAGCATGGTGATCGACCCGTGGGGCACGGTCCTCGGCCAGGTGCCGGACGGGCCGGGCCTGACCGTGGTCGACCTGGACCTCGATCGGCTGCGCACGATCCGGGCCGAGCTGCCCAGCCTGGCGAACCGTCGTCTCTGACCGACCTCGACGCCCCGGCGACGCCGCCCTGCGCCTGCTGGCATCTGGACCGGTCGCCGACCGACCTGGTCGCCGAGCACCGGCCGGTTCTGGCCCTGTTGGTCCGGCGGTGCCTCGCTGCGGTGCGGCTGCCGGTTCACGATCCGCCGGGTCCGGGGCGGGGTGCGTGTCGGGTCAGCTCAGCAGTACCCCGGCGATGGCCAGGCCGATGATCGCGGCGGCCGTCACCAGCAACGCCGTTCCCATCCTGGACGGTCCCCGCTGGGCGAGTCGAACGACCGACAGTACGACGACGACGAGAACGACCGCCGCGATCACCAGCTGCCAGAAGGGCAGGAGGAGCCCGAGCAGCGCGTCGTCGGCGAGGGTGACCGTGGGGGATCGGGACGCCTCATCCATGGCAGCCACTCTGGCACGGATCGGCCATCCCGTCGTCGGTTCCGGTGCGCGGTGCCGCAGCGAACTCGGCGCATCCCAGCGCGCCCGGCACGTCGTACCGCCCCGCAGCGGGCCGGCTGCCGCCGGGAGGGGGGTCAGCCGGTCGACCGGGTGCCGGCCGCTCGGATGGTACGACCGCCGAGCACGAAAAGTGACGATCATTGATTTGCCTTCCGGTGGACAGCCGCGTAACTTTCTCTCTGCACGCGGCAGGCCGGACAAACCGGCTGAAAGCAAGCACCAGGATCGTGGCGGAGACGCCGAGCGATGCTGAGGATCGGGCAGTGCGAGAGGCCCCGCAGGTTGGGGTTGCGAACGCGAAGCTGACCGGGTAGAGTGCTGAAGCCGGCAGGGAGCCGGGCGGGCGCCGCGAAAGCGGATGCCAGCCGGTCTGCCGATTCCCACGACAGCAACGACCGCCGGAAACGGCGTGCGTCGGCGTGGAAATGGTTTGAGTCGAGCTGGCTGATCGCGAAAGCGAATTTGACAGCGAAATTCAGCCCTAGTAAGTTAAGCGAGTTGCCCCGGACGGTTCGCCGCGATAAGCGGTGACCGAATGGTGTGTGGTTGTTCTTTGAGAACTCAACAGGGTGCTTGATAAGCCAGTGCCAATTATGATTTATACCCCGTGCTGGGCAGACTTTCGGGTTTG
>NZ_JBFAQU010000021.1:0-99143 GCF_040678915.1 Micromonospora sp. NPDC049257 | reverse complement strand
CCCCCCACACCCTCCACACCACCCTCACCGCCAAAATCGACACCACCCACACCCTCCACACCGCACTCCAACACCACCCCGACGTCACCCTCGTCGTCTTCGGCAGCGCCACCGGCACCCTCGGCAACGCCGGTCAGGCCAACTACGCCGCGGCCAACACCTTCCAGGACGCCCTGACTCACCACCGCCACACCCTGGGGCTCGCCGGCACCACGATCGCGTGGGGGCTGTGGCACACCGAGTCGGGGATGGGCGCCGGCCTCCAGCAGCAGGATCTCCAGCGGCTCGGCCGGATCGGCGTACGGCCGATGGACGTCGCGGACGGCCTGACCGCCCTCGACGCGGCCGTCGACCTGGGGCAGCCGGTGACCGTCGCGATGGGGCTGCACCTGCCCACCCTCGCCGCCCGTGCGCGTGACGGGCTGCTCGCGCCGCTCTTCCGGGCGTTGACCGGGCCGGTCGACGCAGCCTCGTCGGAGCCGGACGGTCCGGCGACGCTCAGGCCGCTGCCCGAACGACTCGCCGGGCTCACCGACGGCGACCGGCACGCCCTGCTGCTGACCCTGGTCTGCGAGAACGCGGCGATCACCCTGGGCCATGCCGGGACGGCGGGCATCCCCCCGGAGCGGCAGTTCAAGGACCTCGGCATCGACTCGCTCACGGCGGTGGAGCTGCGCAACCGGCTCGCCACGGCGACCCAGCTGCGGCTCTCGGCCAGTCTGATCTTCGACCACCCGAGCCCGGCACAGCTGGCGAGGCACCTCGGTGAACGGTTGACGCCCCGGGAGCAGGACCCGTTCGCGGTGTTGTTCGCCGAGTTGGACCGGCTGACCGCCGACCTGACGGTGGCGGCACCCAACGCCGCGGCGATGGGCCGGCTGGCCGCCCGGCTGGCCGGCTTCCAGGACCGGGTGGAGGAGCAGCGGTCCGCCGTGGTGGCGGAGACCGGTGACGAGGTGACCGCGATCTCGACGGCGACCGACGACGAGATCTTCGACCTGATCGACAACGAACTCGGCATCGGCTGAAGGAGTCGCACATGACCGCACCAGTGATCATCGCCGGGGGGAGCCTGACCGGGCTCATGCTCGCGCACGAGCTGACCCTGTGGGGGATCGACGTCGTCGTGCTGGAGCGCAGCCCCGGCCTGACCGACGAGTCGCCCGGACAGGCGATCAACACCACCACCGCCGAGCTGCTCGACCAGCGGGGTCTGCTCGCCGGCCTGCGCGGGCACGTCTCCCCCGTGCAGGGCACCCACTTCTCGCTGATGTGGTTGGACATGTCGCCGCTCGACGGCCGGCACCAGCCGGCCATGCTGCTCGGGCACCAGTTCATCGCACGGCGGCTCGGCGACGCCGCCGTGGCCCGGGGGGCCGACGTGCGCCATGGCCACCGGGTGACGGCCTTCCACCAGGACGACGACGGCGTACGGGTCCGGGTCGCCACCCCCAGCGGCGAGTACCACCTGCACGGCAGCTTCCTGGTGGCGGCCGACGGCGAGGACAGCACGGTGCGCGCGGCGGCCGGCATCGACTTCCCGGGGGCCGGCCCGGCGAACTGCGGCCTGGTGGCCGACGTGGAGATAGCGGTCGCGGACCTGCCCCCGGAGCACCGGGGGTCGAAGTTCTGCCCCGGCGGGGGCGTCTACTCGGCGGTGCCGGTCGGGCCGGGGCTGCTGCGGGTGATCACGGCGGAGTTCGACGTCGCGCCTCCCGCCGACACCGCGCCGACGACCGCCGAGCTGCGTGCGGCGATCGCCCGGCTCACCGGGGCGGAGTTCCCGGACGCGCCGGTGCGCTGGGTCCGTCGCTACGGCGGCCAGACCCGGACCGTGGACCGGATGCGCAGCGGCCGGGTCTTCCTGGCCGGCGACTCGGCGCACACCTTCTATCCGTTGGCCGGCCTGCGCCTCAACCTGTGTCTGCAGGACGCCGTGAACCTGGGCTGGAAGCTCGCCGCGGAGCTGTCCGGGTGGGGCCGCCCCGACCTGCTGGACACCTACCACGAGGAGCGCCATCCGCAGGCGGTCCGGGCGGCAGCGGCCACCGATGCGCAGCTCGCGCTGATCCATCCGATCGACCGGGTGACCCCGCTGCGTGGCCTCTTCGCCGATCTCCTGCGCCTGCCGCAGGTCAACACCTACCTGTTGGAGCTGTCCACCGGGCTCGACGTCCGCTACGACGTCGGGGTGGAGCCGACCGGTCCGGTGCCGGCGGGTCGCCGGCTGCCGCATGTGCCGCTGACCGGCGTACGGCCCCTGGCCGCCACGGCGACGGGGGCGACGACGTCGGGCGGCGTGGCCGACCTGCACCATGGCGGGCGCGGGGTCTACCTGGACCTGGCCGGCCGGACGCCCGAGCCGGCCGGACGCACCCTGGCGGCACTGGGTGACCGGGTGGACGCGGTTCACGCGGACCCGACCGGGGAGATCCCGGTGGACGCCGTCCTGGTACGTCCGGACGGTCACGTCGCCTGGGCCGGGGATCCGGTCGCGGATGCCGAGGGGTTGTCCGGCGCGCTCAAGTCGTGGTTCGGTGAGCCGGCCGGGTGACCGGTGGCACGGCCAGCGCCCCCGACCGGTGGTCGGGGGCGCTGGCCGTCAGGGCGGTCGGGTCGGACCGGTTCGGGGCGGTCGGGTCGGACCGGTTCGGGGCGGTCGGGTCGGGGCGGTCGGGTCGGGGCGGTCGGGTCAGGGTGCGGTGACGGCGTCGGCGAGCTGCTGCGACCAGGCGGTCACGGTGGGTGCGGCGGCGAGGTCACCGAAGCGCACGCGCATCCCGGCGCGACGCCAGCCGTTGACCAGCCGCATCAGTTGCAGGGAGGTGAGGCCGAGCTGGACCAGGTTGGCGTCGTCGCCGATGGCTGCGGCGTCGAGGCCGATCACGACGGCGATCGCCTGCCGGATCTCCTCACGTGTGGTTGCCGTGGTTTCCTGCTGCACGGTGGGTCCTTCCGGTCGACTCAACGGTGCTCTTCGATGATCTTGACTACCGCGCAGCCGACCTCGATGCCGACGCCGACCGCGAGCAGCAGGACGTGGTCGCCCGGGCCGACGGCGCCGGTGGTCACCAGGTGGTCCAGGGCGAGAATCTGGTCGCTGGCGCCGCAGTGCCCGACCGTGCGGCTGAAGTCCCACACGGTCTGCTCGGCGGTGATCCCCAGCGGGTCGAAGATCCCGTTCTGGAGTTGGTCGAGGGCCACCCCGCTGTGGGCGACCCGGGCGATGCCGGCCATCGTCACCCCGGCCTCGTCGAGCACCCGGTCGACGGTCTCGGTGACCAGGTCGCCGAGGTGGAACACCGGTGGGGTGACCCCGTTGGCCCACTGCTCGGCCCAGTAGCGGGAGCGCGCCTCGAGGTCGACCCGCTGCCCGGTGGTGATGCTCGGCGGGAACAGTGGTTCGCCGCCCCGGTGCAGGACCTCGGCCGCCGGGTTGGACGCCGAGCCGACCGCGAGGAGTTCGGCGAAGCCGCCCCGGGTGGACAGCAGGGCGGCGCTCGCGCCGTCGGCCAGCACGTAGTGCGAGCTGATCCGCCAGCGGTCGACGACCGGGGTGGAGAAGTTGTCGGCGGCGGTGAGCAGGACGGCGGTCGACTCCGGGTCGGCCATCAGTTGCGCCGCAGCCAGCCGCAGCCCCGACAGCATCCCGTTGCAGCCGTGGTGGATCTCCAGCGCCGGCACCCCCCGCCCGCCGAGCGTCTCGTGCAGGATGTAGTGCGGGGCGGACCAGGTGTCGGGCCCCTGGTAGTGGACCGGGCAGTGCATCAACGCCGCCACGTCCTCGGGGCGGTGGGCGGACCGCTTCATCGCCTCCGAGGCGGCCTGGAACGCCATGTCGGGGGCGGGCATGTCCGCTGCGACCGCGATCGAATGAAGATCGCTGTGGGTGCGGTTCGCCTCGTCGTACCAACCGCGTTTCACGGCTTCTTCGGTGGTGATGCGGTCCGGCAGATACGTGCCGACACCAGCGACAAAGACGTTCTGGACTTTCATTGCCACCCGCTTTCGGGAAATGGTGCGGCCAACATCCCCAACGGTCCTCGGCCCGCCTAACGGCGACCTAAAGAGGATCTTGGTACGGGCCGGTGGTGGCGCACCCGCCCGTCCGGCGCCCCCACCCGGCGGGACGGATCCGGTCGGCGCAGCCGCCATCACCGCCCCGACCGCCGGTCCGAGCTCGCCCGCTCGCGACGAACGAGCAGGTGTCGGTGCTTGCGGGGCGGCTTTTCATGAGGGAGAGTCACAGCGCGGGCGAGTCGCATCGCCGACAAGAGACCTCTATTCGAAACGCTCCCGTGCACGTCGTTCCCGGCGCCCGACACCGCCGGCCCGGGCCCGCCCACACAAACACCTTCGGCAAAATTCTCGGAACGGTCTTAACGGCCATATCGACAGCATGAAATAAAGCAGGTTGACACTCTCGCCGAAACATGATTAATTGCGATTCGTCACATCTCTTGGGGAGGGACACGTTGCCATCCGGGGATGATCGAGAGGCGTTGATCACCGCCGATCAACCAATTGTCTTCAAACTCCTCGGTCCCCTGGAAGTGTGGGTGGACAGCGTCCGCGTACCCCTCGGCGGCACCCGGCAGGAACTGGTGCTCGCGGCCCTGCTGCTGGCCACCGGATGCGTCGTCACCCTGCAACAACTCGTGCAGGTCGTCTGGGAGACGCAACCACCCTCGACGGCGGCGCACCAGATCCGGAAGATCGTGGCGGACCTGCGTCGGCGGCTGCCCCCCGGGCTGATCGTCACGGACGGGCCGGGCTACCGGATGGACGTCCACGACACTGCGGTCGACCTGAAGATCTTCGAGAGACAACTCGTCCGGGCCCGGGCCGCCGAGGACGGCGGCCGTCCCGACGAGGCCATCGACGCCCTGTCCACCGGCCTGTCCCTCTGGCGCGGCGACGCGCTGAGCGGCATGAACGGCCTCACCGTACGCACCGCTGCGGCCCGCGCCGACGAACGACGCCTGATGACCGTCGAACGTCTGATCACCCTGCAACTGGAGATCGGCGAGGAGGGTGACCTGGTCGGCCAGCTCCGGGCGCTGGCGGCCGAGCACCCGATGCGGGAGCGGCTGCTGGTCCTGCTGATGACCGCGCTCTACCAGGCCGGCCGGCAGGCCGAGGCCCTCCAGGTCTATGCCGACGCCCGGCAGTCGCTCGCCGACCAGTTGGGCATCGACCCCGGGCCGGAGCTGAACCGGCGGCACGAGCAGATCCTGCGCAACGACCCGGTCCTCGATCCGCGCTCCGCCACCCGGGCGTCGGCACCCGCGGCCCGGGTCGTGACGTCGTCGAACCGTCCGATGACGATCCCCCGGGACCTGGTCGACTTCACCGGACACGTCGACACCCTGGAGTCGCTCGTCGGTTACGCCCGACCGGACGCCACGGCGCTGACCCTCGTGTCGATCAACGGAATGGGCGGCGTCGGCAAGACCACCCTGGCGATCCACGCCGCACACCGCCTGGGCAAGGGCTTCCCCGACGGTCAGCTCTTCCTGGACCTGCACGGCTTCACCTACGGCCGGGAGCCGGTCGACCCGGTCGAGGCGCTGGGCATCCTGCTGCGGGCGGTGGGCACCCCGGGCGAGCAGCTCCCCACCGACCAGGTCGGCAGGTCGGCGCTGTGGCGGGCCAAGACCGCCGACCGGTCGCTGCTGATCCTGCTGGACAACGCCAGCAGTGCCCAGCAGGTCCTCCCGTTGCTGCCCAGCTCGGCCACCAGTCTGGTGCTGATCACCACCCGGTCACGGCTCAACGGGCTGGACGGGACCCACTCGATCACCCTCGACCCCCCGCTCGACGACGAGGCCAGCGCGATCGTCCACCGGCTGCTCGGTGACCGGCACCGGGCGACCGAGGCCGAGGTGCAGGCCCTGGTCGAGGCGTGCGGACGGCTGCCGCTGGCCCTGCGCATCGCCGTGGCCCGGCTGCACAACCGCCCGAAGTGGACGCTCGGCTATCTGATCGGCCGGCTGCGCCGCGAGGGGCGGCTCATGCGGGAGCTGGTCCTCGACGACCGCAGCGTCGCGGCCAGCATCGGCCTGTCCTACCACGGGGTCGGTCCCGACCATCAGCAGATGTTCCGCCTGATCGGGATGTTCCCCGGGGAGAGCTGCGACGCCTACACCGCCGCGGCGCTCGCGGGCGTCCCGCAGGAGCGGGCCGAGCAGATCCTGGAGGACCTGCTCGACTCGCAGTTGCTCATCCAGCGGCAGCTCGACCGGTACGAGATGCACGACCTGGTCCGCAACTTCGTCCGCACCGTCCTCGCCCAGGACGACGACGAGAACGCCACCGCCCTGCACCGGTTGCTCGACTACTACGTCGTCACGGCGGAGACCGCGGCGAACCGGGTCCAGCCCGGTCGGTTCGTGACCGAAGCCCGGGTACGGAATCCGCCGCAGGACGTTCCGCCGCTGGACGACCAGGCGGAGGCGCTGGAGTGGTTCGAGGCCGAACGACGCAACCTGCTCGCCGCGATCGACCTGGCGACCGACCGGGGGCACGACTTCCACCTGTGCCACCTGCCCCGCACGATGGCCTTCTTCCTCTACGTCCGGGGCGAGATGCACGAGCACGTCGCCACCTTCCGCAACGCCGCAGCCGCCGCCCGCCGCATCGACGAGCCGGTCCACGAGGGACTGAATCTGATCAACGTGGCGATCGCGCACTGGTATCTCGGCGAGTTCACCGAGGCGCTGGAGTGTTACGCCGACGCGCTGGCCATCGCCCAGGACACCAACGACACCGTCGGGGAGGGCACCTGCCTGGGCCGGATCGGCATCGTCTGCGCCAGCATGGGCCGGTTCGAGGAGGCGCTCAGCTACCAGCAACGGGCGCTGGCCATCCACCGTACGATGGGCGGCCTGGCCGAGCAGGGCAATGCGCTGAGCAACATCAGCCAGCTACAGAACGTCCTCGGCATGCACGCCGAGGCGGTGACGAGCGCCCGTGAGGCGGTACGCCTGCTCGACGGCCGTGACCAGCCGGCCGACCTCGCCTCGGCCCTGACCCGGCTCGCCTCGGCGCAGAGCAGCCTGGGCGAGGGGACCGCCGCGCTGGCCACGCTGACCCTGGCGGCCGTTCCGGTGCAGACCACGAACAGCCGCCGGGCCCGGGCCATGCTCGAGACGCGGTACGCCGAGGTCCTGATGCGGCTGGGTCGGCTCGCCGAGGCCGACCGGCACGGACTGAGCGCGCTGAGCCTGCTGGGTGGCCTGGAGAACCCGGCGCTGCGTGCGGAGGTGGAGAACGTCCTCGGTCGGGTCAGCACGGAACGCAGCGACTTCACCGGTGCCCTGACCCGGCACCGGACGGCCCACGAGAACGCAGACCGGATCGGTCTGCGTCTCGAACAGGCGCGCGCGTTGGACGGCATGGGGCGCGCCCACGCGGGTCTCGGGGACCTGGATCAGGCGATGACGGACTGGCAGGCCGCGCTGAGCCTCTACCGTGCCATGGGCGTCACCGGCGCCGATCTGGAGCAGCACCTCGGGCGGCTGGAGCAGTCCCGGTCGGCCGTCGCGCACTGACCGCCGGCCCGGTGCCGGGCGGCCACCGTCACGGGGCACGGCATCCGCACCTCGAAACAGCACCGCCCGACGACATCGATCAATGCGCTGCCATGGTGGGGCGTCGTAAAATCCGCTACGGATCGATGACGTTATTCGGCTGGCGGGCGCCTCAGCGTGGTCCACCATTGTCGAGCAACGGCCCGTCGGCGACCACCGTGACAACGGTGTGACCCTCCTGACCGGCAGCCACCTGACCGCGATCTGCGCCGAGCCCGGTAACCGCGGAGGCCCCAACAGCCAGGCACAATACGACAGCGGCCCGACCCAGGATGCGAATCTTGAACATGACGTTCCCCCGATGTTCGTCGGTCGTTTTGACAATGCCACTGTCACAACCGTCGCTACCGGAACGATCCCACATCGCTACCCATGAATACCATTGCGGTCCCAGATGGCGAGGACGACGACAGTGCGGCACTTATGGGCGCATGACGCAAAACGCATTCAAAACCAACGGTTGTGGCGACTTCGGTCTATCGGGTAGACATGGTGTGCCGGCGTGGACCGCCGTCGCCGCACCCGGGTGCCGCCTCCGCCACCGACCGACGACACCCGTCCGGCGTCACGCCGCCGTCGTTCCCGGATCCCGGCGGCCCGCCCTCCCCACCGCGAACTGCGGCGATGCGGCCGGCGGGAACGGATCGGGACTGATTCGGTATCGACCTGCGCCACAGTGGCGTAGTGACTTGGGTTGACCAGACGGCGGACTGACTCGCCACGACAGCGCCGGCACTCCACCCGATGCCACGCACCGCCGACACCGCGCCGGCGGGCCCACTCGACGGGGGGAACATCCGTGAAGTACGAGATCCTTGGCGAGATAAGGGTCCATGGCGTCGGCGGTGTCGTCACACCACGTACCCGCAAGACCGAGACCCTGCTGGCGGTGCTGCTGGCGAAGACGAACCAGATGGTCACCTCCGACCAGTTGCTCAGCGAGATCTGGGGCGAGGACACGCCCAGCCGGGCCAACGACGCGCTCTACGTCTACATCTCCCAGCTCCGCAAGGTGCTGCGCGCCAGCGGCCACGACGCCGCCATCATGACCCGGCCCCGGGGGTACACCATCCTGACCGCCGAGGGCGACCTGGACGCCGACGAGTTCCGCCGGCTGGCCCACCTCGGCCAGCAGCTACGCCGGGCCGGCCAGTTCTTCCCGGCTGCCCAGACCCTGCGCAGGGCCCTCCTGCTCTGGGGCGGACCCGCGTTCAGCGGACTGATCGACAGCCCGGTCGTGTACGCGTACGCCACCCTGCTCAACGAGCTGCGCATCGAGTGCCTGGAGCAGCTGATGGAGATCGAGCTGACCCTCGGCGGCCACCGTGAGATCGTCGGCCAGCTCTCCGCCCTCATCACCGAGCAGCCCCTACGCGAGAAGCTATACCAGTACCTGATGCTCGCCCTGCACCGTTCGGACCGCCGGGCCGAGGCGTTGGCCGTCTTCCACACCGCCCGCCAGCGGCTCGACATGGAGATCGGCATCGAGCCCTGCCAGGCCCTGCGCGATCTGCACCAGGACATCCTCCAGGACCGCGACCTCGGGCCGTCGATGCTGGTCAGCCCGCTGGCGGCGGCGTCGTGACCACGACCACGGCGAACGCGCCGTACCGCACCGACGAGCCCGACCTCTGGCTACGCCGGTTCGGCACCCGCAGCAGCGGCGGACCCACCCTGATCTGCCTGCCGCACGCCGGCGGCGCGGCGACGTTCTTCCGGCCGCTCGTCGAACTGCTCGCCGCCGAGGCGGACGTGACGTGCGTGCAGTACCCCGGCCGGCAGGACCGCCGCAATGAGCCGCCGGTCGGCACCATCGACGCCCTGGCCGACCTGCTGACCGAGGTGATCCGGGCGGCCGTGCCCGGACCGGTGGCGCTCTTCGGGCACAGCATGGGCGCGATCCTCGGCTTCGAGGTGGCGTTGCGCCTGGAACAGCTCGGGGTCGCCCCGCTGTGGCTGTTCGCCTCCGGCCGCCGGGCGCCCGGGGTGTCCCGGCACGAGACGGTCCACCTGCGCGACGACCGGGGGTTGCTCGCCGACGTCGCGGAACTCAGCGGCACCGACGACGACGTCTTCGCCGACGAGGAACTGACGGCGATGGTGTTGCCGGCCATCCGGGCCGACTACCGGGCGATCGAGACGTACGCGCCCCGGGCCGGGGTGCCCCGGCTGCGGTGCCCGGTGACGGCGCTGCACGGCAGTTCCGACCCCCGGGTCGAGCTCGCCGACGCGCGGGCCTGGGCGGGCCACACCGACGGCGGATTCCGCCTGCAACCGTTCGCCGGCGACCATTTCTTCCTGCTGCGGCACTGGGCCCCGGTGGCCCGGGCGATCCAGGCGGATCTGCGGCTGAGCTGAGCCCCATCGACACGGACCGGCCCCGGTGCGCACAGGCAGCGGGGTCGGTCGGATGGCGTCCCCCATTGCCGTCCGCAGTGGCGAAGATCGGCGTCGATCGACGCGGGGTCCGGCTTTAGAACGGTTTCAGTGACCGGCCATAGCGTTCCCCAGACGGACAGTGGAGCGAGGGGACCGAAACACGATGAATGAATCGACCACCTGGCGAGCATTGACGACAGGCAGCACCGACGAGGTCGCGTTGGCCATCGACTTCGACGCCACCGGCCGCCCGGAGGCGCGGTTCGCCGACCTGGCACCGCACCTGGGACCGGATTCGAGCGTGTGGGAGACCGTTCCGCTCGGCATGGACGCGTTGGTCGGGCCCAGCGGCGAGGGATACGTGAAGCGCTGGGCCGACGAGGTCCGCGACAGCGGCCGTACGGTGACGGCGGTCATGGGATTCTGCGCCGGGGGCGCACTGGCCCCGGCCCTGGCCGCGCAGGTGGGTCAGTGGCAGCCGGAGCCCCAGCTGATCCTGTTCGACCCCGAGACCGTCACGCCGCTGACCATGTACTGGCAGTTCGCCAAGATCATCGAGGTGGCCACCTCCTCGCTGACGCCGACCGAGCTGGACGAGGCGCGGGAGGCGGGCCGGCAGGCCCAACGCGACCTCGCCGGCCTGGAGCCGCTGGCGGACCGGCTCAGCGAGATCTTCGGACAGGTCGGCGCGGTGGCCTTCCCCCGGCTCGGCCTGGACGCCACGAGCGGCGCCGAGGTGGTCACCCTCTTCCGCTCCTTCATCAGCTACCTCTGCGCCGCCGGCCAGTTCGACCCGCTGCCGGCGTGGTCGCGGGCGACGGTGCTCACCTCGGCGAGCCCCACCAGCGGCCTCAACGGGTACCGGACGATCAACCCGCAGGCCCCGACGAACCTCGCCGGCAACGAGATCACCTTCCCGGTCGAGCACGCCGGGATGCTCGCCGACCCGGCGGTCGCCGCAGCCACCCGCGAGCTGCTCGGCCGGGTACGGGTCCACGGCGGGGCACGGTCGTGACCGGGCCGGCCGCCGCCACCCGCAAAGAGGAGGCGCTGTGGATGCTCGACCAACTCGTCCCGGGCTCCGGCGTCAACAACCTGGCGGTGGCCCTCGACGTCGAGGGTGAACTCGGGGACTGGGAGCTGGAGGAGACCCTCGCCCGACTGCTGGAGCGGCACGCCACGCTGCGTACGGTCTTCCGCGACACCCCGGCGGGGCTGTTGCGGCACGTCCTCGGCCCGACCGAGATCACCATCACGCTGGACCAGTACGAGGTCACCCGGGCCGACCTGGAGGAACTGCTCACCGACTACGTGGGTCGCCCGTTCGCAATGGACGGCAGCCCGCTGCTGCGCGCCGGACGGTTCCGCACCCCCGAGGGGGACGTGCTCTGCCTCGCCGTGCACCACCTCAACTTCGACGCCCTCTCCTCGGTGGTGCTGACCGAGGAACTGGTCGCCCACTACACCGCGATCTCGGAGGACGCCGAGCCGCCCGCCGAACTGGCGCAGCCGGCCCCGCTCTGCCTGGAGACGGCACCGAGCCAACGCAGCCTCACCTACTGGCGGGACCAGCTGGCCGGGTTCGACCCGTCCGGGCTCGCCCTGTGGTGCGAGGCCCCGGACGTGGCCCAACCGACCCTCACCGGCGACCGGGTCAGCGCCCGCCTGTCGGCGGCGGCGTACGACGCGGTGCGTACCCTCGCCCGGCAGCTGCGGGCACCGGAGGCGGTCATCCTCTACGCGGCGTACAGCCTGCTGCTGTCCCGCCACGGCGCGGGCCGGGACGTCGTCGTGGGCGCACCCGCCTCGCTGCGGACCGCCGAGAGCAGCCGGGCCGTCGGCTACCACATCAACACGCTGCCGCTGCGGCTGCGCATCCCGCCGGGCGTCACCTTCGCCAGCCTGGTCGGGGAGGCCCGTGGGGTGTTCCTCGCCTCGATCATCCACCGCGAGGTGCCCGTCGAGGCGCTGATGGCGCAGTTCCGACCGGCCACCGGTTCCTGGCGCAACCCGGTCTTCAAGCACCTGTTCAACTACGTCCCGGACGAGGGGCAGGCCAGCTACGACCTCGGTGGGCTGCGGGCCCAACGACGCATCGTGGAGAACGGTTTCAGCAAGTTCGACCTGGAGTTCTTCGTCATCTCGACGGCCGGCGCGCTGGACGTACGGGCGGTCTTCTACACCGAGGTCCTCGGGCGGGCGGACGTGACCGCCATGCTGGCGCGCTTCGACGCGCTGCTGGTGACGCTCGGCCAGCGCAGCGGGGAGCCGGTCGACGCGCTACCCCTGCACGCCCCGGCGGACCTCGCCACCATCGGCGCGGCGAACGCGACCACCCGTCCGGCGCGGAGCCCCTCGGTGCTGACGGCCATCGCCGCCCGGGTCGCGGCGGCACCGACGGCGGTGGCGGTCCGCGACGGCGACCGCGAGGTGTCGTACGCCCAGATCTGGGCGGCGGCGGAGCGCACCCGGACGGCCCTACGCGCGGCCGGGGTGGGCCCGGGCGGGGTGGTCGCCCTGCTGGGCCGGCGGGGTCCGGAACTGGTCGGCGCGGTCCTGGGCACCTGGCTGGCCGGGGCCGCCTACCTGCCGATCGACCCGGCCCACCCGTACCAACGGATCGTCTACCAGCTCGACGACTCGGGCGCGGGGGTGGTGATCGCCGATCCGGGCACCCCGGTGCCGGAGGTGCCCGGCCGGGTGGTGCTGCACCCGGTGGAGGTCACCACCGCCGAGCCGACCCCGGTCGACCCGGCCACCGACGAGTTCGCCGCCGGTGCGGACCCGGCCTACCTCATCTACACCTCCGGGTCGACCGGACGCCCGAAGGGCACCTGGATCACCCACCGGGCGCTGGCCAACCTGATCGAGCACTTCGTCGACCTGCTCCACGCCGACGCGCGCACCGCGACCCTCTGGCTGACCACGTTCAGCTTCGACATCTCCGCCCTGGAGCTCTTCCTGCCCCTGGCGGCCGGCGGCTCGACCGTGGTCGCCCCGGACGCCGCCCGCACCGACGGGTCGGTGCTGCTGGACGTGCTGCGGCAGCATCCGGTCGACATCGTGCAGGCGACACCGACGACCTGGCGGCTGGTGGCCGAACAGGCGGGGGACGTCCTACGCGACGTCCAGCTGCTCAGCGGCGGCGAGGCGCTGCCCGCCGGGCTGGCCCGGCAACTCGCCGGGGCCGGCCGGGAGCTGCACAACGTCTACGGCCCCACGGAGACGACCATCTGGTCCACCGCGGCGCTGCTCGACGCCCCGTTCAGCGGGCCCGTCCACGTCGGTACGCCGATCGCGAACACCCAGGTCCTCGTCGTCGACCCGGAGGGTCGCGAGCTGCCGGTGGGCCTGCACGGGGAACTCTGCATCGCCGGCGCGGGCGTGGCGATCGGCTACCACCGCCGCCCGGAACTGACCGCCGAACGGTTCGGCGGGCACGAGCGGTACGGGCGGTTCTACCGCACCGGGGACCTGGCCCGCTGGCGGCCGGACGGCACCATCGAGGTGCTCGGCCGGATGGACCGCCAGGTGAAACTGCGGGGCAACCGGATCGAGCTGGGCGAGGTCGAGTCGGTGCTCGGTGAGCATCCGGCGGTCGACGCGGCGGCGGTGCTGGTGCACGGTGGCGCGGACGGCACACTCGTCGCGTTCGTCGTCGGCCCCGACCCGGACGACGCCGTCCACGACGACCTCTGGCGGCACGCCATCGGGGTGCTGCCGCACGCCGCGGTGCCGCAGGAGTTCATCGTCGTGGCGGGCTTCCCGACCACCGGCAACGACAAGGTCGACTATCCCGCGCTGGGTCGGCTCGCCGAGGAGCGGCAACGCCGGGCACGCGAGGCCGTACGCCCGGCGGCGGCCAGCGGCGACCCGGTGGTCGACGAGCTGATCACCCTGTGGCAGGACCTGCTCGGCCACGCCGACGTGCACGCCGCGTCCAACTTCTTCACCGCCGGGGGGCACTCGTTGCTCGCCGCCCGGCTCGTCCAGCAGGTCGAGGCCCGGCTGCGGGTCCGGCTCGCGCTGGCCGACATCTTCGCCAACCCCACGCCGATCGCACTCGCCGAGGGCGTACGGGCGGCCCAGCGGCAGCGCCTCGACCGGATCTCACTCAACTAAGGAGCATCCACCATGACAATCACCAGCGACCTGCCCGTCGTCGACCTGCCCGCGCTGCCGTTCGAGCGCGACCAGTTCGACGTCAACGGCATCGCACCCCTGTTCCGCGAGCTGCGGGACACCCAACCGATCGTCCGGGTGCGCACCTCGGCGGGTGACGAGGCGTGGCTGGTCACCCGGTACGAGGAGGTCAAGACGCTGCTCAACGACCCGCGTCTGGGCCGATCGCACCCGGAGCCGGCCAAGGCGGCCCGGGTCGCGAACGCGGCCGTGCTGACCGGGCCGCTGGGCACCCCGGACAAGGAGGTCGCCGCCCGGCAGCGGTTCCGGCGGCTGATCGGGCCGTCGTTCGCCGCCCGCCGGGTGGAGAAGCTGCGCGGGCAGGTGCAGGAGATCGTCGACCAGCTGCTTGACGATCTCGCGGCGAGCCCGCAGCCGGCCGACTTCCACGAGGCCCTCTCCTTCCCGCTGCCGGTCCTGGTCATCTGCCAGCTGCTGGGCGTGCCGACGGAGGACCGCACCGAGTTCCGGCACTACTCGGCCGGCGCCACCGCGCTCGACGACCCCGCCGCGGCGAAGGCCGCCTGGGAACGGCTCGTCGCCTACATGTACCGGCTGATCGACATCAAGCGGGCCGAGCCGGGCGAGGACGTCTTCTCCGACCTGCTCGCGGTCGCCGAGCAGGAGAACCTCACCGACGACGAGATCGCCCGGATGGGTGCCGGCCTGCTCTTCGCCGGCCACGAGACCACGGTCACCCGGCTGGACCTCGGCACCCTGCTGCTGCTCACCCACCCCGACCAGCGGGAGAAGCTGCAGAACGACCTGAGCCTGGTGCCGTCCGCGGTCGAGGAGATGCTGCGCATGGTCGCCCCGTCCACCCAGGACGTCCTGCCCCGCTACGCCCACCAGGACATCACGGTCTGCGGCACCGACGTACCGGCCGGTGACCTGGTCCTGCTGGCCTTCACCGCGACCAACCGGGACCCGGACGTCTTCGTCGACCCGGACCGCTTCGACATCACCCGCGACTCGGACCGGCACATCGCGTTCGGGCACGGGCCCCGGTTCTGCATCGGGTCGAGCCTCGCGCGGGCCGAGTTGCAGTGCCTGTTCGCGACGCTGCTCGTCCGCTTCCCCAACCTCCAGCTCGCTGTCCCCCCAGCCGAGCTGGAGTTCCGCGACTTCACCCTCACCGGTGGCGTAACCTCCCTTCCCGTCACCTGGTGAGCTGAGTTCGCGGAACCAACTGGCACCGCCGGCCACGTCCCGCCGGCGGTGCCAGTGCCGTGCCCGCCACCACCCTTCCGGCATACCCGGACCCGGCCCCACGGGATGCCCCGGCGCACATGGGCCGGTCCCCGCGAAACCCCGGACCGCGCGAAACCCCGGGCCGCGCGAAACCCCGGGCCGCGCGAAAGCGAAACCGCCGTCCACACCCGCCCGGTCCACCCGGAGCCCGGTCCCTGCACAGGTCCGCCGGCCGCGCCGACCGCTACCTGCCCGACCCGACTACCGGGCAAGGATCAGGTGCGAACAGCGCGGTGGCCGCCATCGGGGGGATGATGGCGGCCACCGCGGGTGGGGGGAAATGTCACTCGGCGACGCGGGTCTGCGCCGTCCAGCGGTAGATGACGACGTCACCGTCGACTGCCGTCAGCGACTCTTCGGTGCGCTCGAAGTGCTCGTAGCCGCAGCCGTACCGGACTTTGATCTTCGGCTCCAGGCTGCTCACCAGTCGGGCCCGAAAGTCGTCGGGAAAACCGTTCGGGCCGCCCTCGAGACGAACCTTCACCTGCGACGTGGTCATGGCCATACCTCCGGCTCTGTGCGGTCGACGGGCTGTGCCCGACGGTGGGGTCGGGAAGCGCCGGTGCCGACGTCCCGGTCGGTGACGATGTCGGGCCGGTCCCCGGCCCGCACGGTCCGGGGACGTCCTCGGCCCCGCCCGTCTCGTCTCCGGTGCACGGCGATCAGCCGATCGTCCAGGTGTCGCCGCTGTCGAGCAGTTCGGCGAGCATCCCCGTCGGATCGTGCGGCATGGTCGCGGTGGCGTGCGCGAGCTGCGTGCGTACGGTGTCGTCGTAGCAGGGCCGGTCGATGGCGCGGAACACGCCGACCGGGGTGGTGCCCAGGTCGGAGCCGGAGAGCCGGGTCAGCGCGAACGCGTACGCCGGGTCGGTGACCGACTCGTCGTGCACCACGATCTCGCCGGCCGGCACCTCCGCGGTGCGGCGTACGACGAGCCCGAAGCCGCCCGGCGGATGCGTGACGCAGAACCGGCCGTCCGCACCGAACCGGATCGGCTCGCCGTGGGTGAGCCGGATCAGGTGGTCGTCGCGGACGTCCGGGTCCTTGAGCGGCGCGAAGGCACCGTCGTTGAAGATGTTGCAGTTCTGGTAGATCTCGACGAACGCCGAGCCGCGGTGGGCCGCGGCGGCCCGCAGCACCGACTGCAGGTGCTGACGGTCGGCGTCCAGGGTACGGGCGACGAAGCTCGCCTCGGCGCCGAGCGCCAGCGAGAGCGGGTTGAAGGGTGTGTCGGGCGAGCCGACCGGCGTCGACTTGGTGGTCTTGCCCAGCTCGGACGTCGGCGAGTACTGCCCCTTGGTCAGGCCGTAGATCCGGTTGTTGAACATCAGGATCTTGAGGTTGACGTTGCGGCGCAGGGCATGGATCAGGTGGTTGCCCCCGATCGACAGCGCGTCGCCGTCACCGGTGACCACCCAGACCGACAGGTCGGGCCGGCTGACGGACAGGCCGGTGGCGATGGCGGGGGCACGCCCGTGGATCGAGTGCATCCCGTAGGTGTCCAGGTAGTACGGGAAGCGCGACGAGCAGCCGATACCGGAGATGAAGACGATGTTCTCGCGCGGGATGCCCAACTCGGGCAGGAACCCCTGCACCGCGGCGAGGATGGCGTAGTCACCGCACCCGGGGCACCAGCGGACCTCCTGGTCGGAGCGGAAGTCCCGGGCGGTCAACGACAGGGCGACCTCAGGCATCACCGATCACCCTCTCGAAGACGTTCGCCAGTTCGCCGGTGGTGAACGGCGAACCCTCGACCTTGGTGTGGGACACCACGTCGACCAGGTACCGGGCGCGCAGCACCCGGGCGAGTTGACCCAGGTTCATCTCGGGGACGACCACCCGGTCGTAGCGGGCCAGGACGTCGCCGAGGTTCGCCGGCAGGGGGTTCAGGTGCCGCAGGTGGACCTGCGCCACGGCAAGTCCCCGTCGGCGCAGCGCCCGGCAAGCCGCCGTGATCGGCCCGTACGTCGAGCCCCAGCCGAGCACCAGCACCCGGGTGTCCGGGTCCGGGTCCTCCACCTCCAGGTCGGGCACCGGGATCGACGCGATGCGGGCCGCCCGGGTGCGGACCATGAGGTCGTGGTTGGCCGGGTCGTACGAGATGTCGCCGGTGCCGTCCGCCTTCTCCAGGCCGCCGATCCGGTGCGCCAACCCCGGGGTGCCCGGGACCGCCCACGGCCGGGCCATCGTCTGCGGGTCCCGCAGGTACGGCAGGAACCGGCCGTCCGGGCCGTTGGGTTCCCGGGCGAAGCTGACCCGGAGGTCGGGCAGCCGGGACACGTCGGGCAGCAGCCACGGCTCGGAGCCGTTCGCCACGTAGTTGTCCGACAGCAGGATGACGGGGGTGCGGTAGGTCAGCGCGATCCGGGCCGCCTCGATCGCCGCGGCGAAGCAGTCCGCCGGTGTCGCCGGGGCGATCACCGCCAGTGGCGCCTCGCCGTGGCGGCCGAACAGCGCGATGTCCAGGTCGGCCTGTTCGGTCTTGGTCGGCATCCCGGTCGACGGGCCGGCGCGCTGCACGTCGATGACGACCAGCGGCAACTCCAGCGCGACCGCCAGGGAGATCGTCTCACCCTTGAGCGCCACCCCCGGCCCCGAGGTGGTGGTCACCCCCAGCGCCCCGCCGTAGGAGGCGCCCAGAGCTGCGCCGATCGCCGCGATCTCGTCCTCGGCCTGCATGGTGGTGATGCCGAACCGCTTGTGCTTCGACAGCTCGTGCAGGATGTCCGAGGCGGGCGTGATCGGGTACGCGCCGAGGAACACCGGCAGCTCCGACCGGACGCCGGCCGCCACCAGGCCCAGCGCCAACGCCGCGTTGCCGGTGATGTTGCGGTACCGGCCGGGCGGCATCGGGGCCGGCGCGACCTCGTACCGGACGGTGAAGTCCTCGGTGGTCTCGCCGTAGTTCCAGCCGGCCCGGAAGGCGGTGACGTTCGCGGCGGCCAACTCCGGGCGGGTGGCGAACTTGCGTTCCAGGAACCGCAGGGTCGACGAAGACGGACGGGCGTAGATCCAGCTCAGCAGGCCGAGCGCGAACATGTTCTTGGCCCGTTCGGCGTCCCGCTTCGACACCCCCGTGTCGGCGAGCGCGCCGATGGTCAGTGTGGTCAGCGGCACCGGATGGACCTCGTACCCGTCGAGCGAACCGTCCTCCAGCGGGTTGGCCCGGTAACCGACCTTCGTCAGTTGGCGTCCGGTGAACTCGTCGGTGTCGACGATGATCGCCGCGCCGCGCCGCAGGTCGGCAAGGTTCGCCCGGAGCGCGGCCGGGTTCATCGCGACCAGGACGTCGGGTGCGTCGCCGGGGGTGAGGGCGTCGGAGGCGGAGAAGTGGAGCTGGAAGCTCGACACGCCCGGCAGGGTGCCGGCGGGCGCCCGGATCTCGGCCGGGAAGTTGGGCAGCGTCGCGATGTCGTTGCCGAGTTGGGCGGTCTCCGAGGTGAACCGGTCCCCGGTGAGCTGCATCCCGTCGCCCGAGTCACCCGCGAAGCGGATGACCACCCGGTCGAGCTGCCGGACCGGAGCCTGTCCCGTCGCCGCGCCGGTCGTCGTCGTGTCGTGCACCATCGTCGTCATGGTCTCGCCTCCCGATCGTCAGACGCCGAAACTGGAGAGCACCTCGCGCAGCCGGGCGGCGAAGGCGCGGGGGTGGGTGGTCAGGCCGGCGTGCCCACCGGGGAAATCCGTGGTCGCCACCCCGAGGTGGGCCGCGAGGCGCTCGGCGGCGACGTAGCCCCACACGCCGTGCGAGTCCTGCCCGCCGGCCGGGACGACCCGGGTCGGCGAAGTCTTCATCGCGTCGAGATCGTCCATGTCGAGCCGGTAGTCCCGGAACGCGGGCAGGTCCCGGGCCAGGAAGAACTCGATGTTCGCGGTGCGCCGCTCGTCGGGTGGGGACATGGTCACCCCCGGCTCGGTCTCCAACCGGCGGAAGTCCACGCCGTTGAGCGCGCCCAGACGTAGCAGGGCCGGCAGGCCACCGGTGCCCCGGTGCAGCTCCTCCGCCTCGTCCAGACCGGCGTTGACCGTGCGGCACATGTCGTCGGCCAGCAGGTCGAGGATCGGCGGCTCGTGCGTGACCAGCACCCGGACCTGTTCCGGGTGCCGGGTGGCCAGGTGCAGCCCGGTGAGGCCGCCGATGCTCGAACCGAACACCGCCGCCGGCTCCGAGGTCACCTCGGCCAACAGCCGGTGCACGTCGTCGGCGTGGGTCTCCACGGGCACCGGACGGCCGTCGTCGGGGTCGATGACGCTGCGCGACAGGCCACGCCGGTCGTAGGTGACCACCGTGTACGCGTCGGCGAGCTGCTCGACCAGACCGGCCGCCCGGTCGGCGTCCCCGTCCCCGCCCTGGAGTATCAGCAGCACCGGCCCGGAACCACAGATCTGGTAGTACAGGTTGGCGTCCGGAACCCGAAGCGTGCGACCGATCTCACTCATACGCCCGATCGTCGCGGGCGGACCTAACGCGAACCTTGCGTGTGGCTGTAGCACCCCACCCGCCCGACGCGGGCCATCCTGCGGCGTGCCTGGGCGGCGGCGGCAACGTCCGATGCGCGGGCATGCCCACCGGCAGCGCACCCGGCGGTGGCGTGCCTGACCCCGGCGCCGCCGGGCGGCGGCGTGTCTAGGCGGTGGGGGCGAAGGTGGCGCGCAGCGCCGGTTCCAGCGACCGGCCGGTGGTGGGCGTGATGAACAGGTCGGCCAGCAGCAGGTCGCCGAGGTGGGTCGGGTTGAGGCCCGCCTCCCGGCGCGCGAGACCGTGCAGCAGGCCACCGCAGCCCAGCGAGGCGCGGACGACGGGGGCGGGCAGGCGGCCGACCCGACGGGGACGGCCGACCGCGTCGGCGATGCGGCCCATCATCGCCGCCCAGGTGAGATTCTCGTCGGCGACCGGGACGTCCTCGCCCCGGGCCTGTTCGAGCGCGTCGACGGCGACCTCGGCCACGCTGCGCGCCGAAGCGGCGGCCGTTCCACCGACGGGAACCGCCAGCGGTGCCCGGGACCGTGCCCACCGGTCGAGCGGACCGGCCCAGTTGGGCAGCCGGTCGCCGGTCCGGCCGAACACGAACGGCAACTCCAGCACGGTGACCGGCAGATCCGGGCCGGCGGCGGCCCGGCCCTCCCGGGCCTGTTCCCACCGACACCGAATGTACGAGTGGCGGGTCGTGAGACGCCACTGTGGATGCAACCGGTCGAAGTGGGTGTAGTAGGAGCCCATGACGACCCCCCGGGTGAGCCCCTCCTCGCGGGCGGCGGTGAACAGGCGCACCACCGGGTCGACGAGTTCCCGACGCAGGAGCGGGTGGATCGGCCGGGGCAGCACCCGCTGCTCGTCCGCCCGGGTGGCGAGGACGACCCCGTCGTGGCCGGCGAGCAACGGCCGGAGGTCGTCGATCGCGGCGGACCCCAGATCGAGCAGGTGGTCGACGCCCGGCTGGGCGGTACGGGCCACCGTGGTGACCGTGTGGCCCCGCCCGCGCAGCACCCCGACCACATGGGTGCCGATCAGGCCACTGCCGCCCACCACGAGAATTCTCACGTCCCATCGTCCACTCCGGACGGGGCGGCTTGTCAAGCGGTGCACCGCCGCGAGGTGCTGTCAGGTGCCGAAACCGAACGGCACGTAGCGGTCACCGAGGACGTGCCGGAGGCCGTACGGCAGGATGCTCGCCACGATCGACGCCGCTATCGCGTGGGCAGGGTCGCCAGTTCGGCGAGGAGCCGTTCGGCGCGACGGGTGTGCAGGAACGCACCCCGCTCGGCGGACACCGCCCGTGCCTGCTCGGCGACGGCGGTCACGACCTCGACCGGCTCACCCTGGGCCCGCAGGAGCCGGGCCCGCAGCAGGAGCAGCAGCCCTTCCGGATGGCGCTGACCGCAGGACTCCAGATAGAAGTCGGCCTGGTCGAGCGCCGTCGCGGCGGCGTCGACCGCCCCACCGGCGATGAGCATCTCGCCGAGCAGCCCGTGCCAGGCGGCGACGTCCGAGCGGGGCGGGTCGAGCAGGTGCGAGGCGATGAGCTGTCGCGCCCGGTCCGCGTTGCCGATCGGGTCCCGGCCGGTGACCGCCAGCGCCCAGTAGCGGGCCAGCCGCTGGTAGGTGCCGAGGAAGACGAAGGAGAACCCGGGATCGACCGCGATCCCCCGCCCGGAGGCGCGCAGCGCCAGCACCGGATCGCCGACGATCACCGCGATGCGGGTGGCGGCGCACGCCCACACCGTGACCATGTACGGGTCCTCGCCGGCCAGGTCTTCGAGCCCGTCGAGCAGGGCCCGCCCGTCCGCCACCGCACCGTGCAACGTGGTGACCTCGGCCAGCATCGCGGCCATCAGCAGCTGGAGGTCGTGCCGCACTGGGTCCCCGTCCCTGCGCGGGATGTCGAAGATCATGTCCCGGGACCGGTCGAGCCAGCGGATCGCCTCGCCGATCTCCCCGTAGTCCCACTGTTGCAGGCCCCAGGCGTGCAGACCGCAGGCGAGCACCCACGGATCGCCGGACTCCTCGCCCCGGCGCAGCAGCCGGCGGGCCAACGGGGCGCTGCGGTCGAGCTCGATCGCCTGGACCAGGGCGGCCCAGCGGGAGTAGAGGAAGCTGGCCGCCTCCCGTTCCAGGCCGAGGCCACAGGCCAGGTGTTCGGCCCGCTCCAGCAGGTCGGTCACCGAGAAGCCGTACATCGACCGCATCCCGAGGACCGCGGTGAGCTGGGCCAGCGCGGCCAGCTCCCACTCGGCGAGGCCCGCGCCGCGGGCCACCTGCACCGCCGCGCGCAGGTGTCGCTCGGCGACGTCGAGCGCCGACTTGCCCGCCGCGTGCCGGCCCGCGCGGATCAGCGCCCGGGCCGTCCGGGCCGGCTCGGCGAGCAGACCGGCGGACCACAGGTGGTGCGCGAGGCGCTCGGCCACCGTCTCGGCGTCCGGCCCGCCCCGTTCCAGCGCGTCCGCGATGCGCAGGTGCAGCTGCCCGACCTGTGCCGGTCGGGTCGTCGCGGCCACCGCCTCGCGCACCAGGTCGTGGGCGAACCTCAGCGAGAACGGATCGGCCGGCCGGCTCTCCAGCATGCCGAGCGCCTGCACCGGTTCCAACCGTTCGAGGCAGCCGTCGAGGTCGAGGCCGGCGGCGCGGGCGAGCAGTCCGAGTTCCACGTCCCGGCCGATCAACGCGGCGATCCGGAGCAGGTCGCGGGCGTCGGCGTCCAGCCCGGCCAACCGGTCGATGACCACGTCTCGTACGGTGGCCGGCACGCCGGCCCGCCCCCGGGGCCGGTCGTTGAGCAGGCGGGACAGCTCCCGGACGAAGAACGGGTTCCCGGCGGTGCGGGCGAGGATGCCGCGGGTCGCATCGGGGGTGGGCACGGCACCGGTCTCCCGGCGGATGAGTTCGGCCACCTCGGCTTCGTTGAGGTTGCCGAGGATGATCCGCTGGTGGCCGGGGAGCCGGCTGACCGTGGCGAGCATCCGGGACAGTGCGGAGCCAGGGGTGGGGGCGCGGTCGCGTAGCGCACCGATCAGCGTGGTGCGGTCGGGCAGGCGGGCCGCGAGGTGGCTGACCAGTTGGAGTGACGCACTGTCAGCCCATTGCAGGTCGTCGAGCACGAGCACCATCGGCCGCTGCGCCGAGGCCGCCGCGATGATCGCGACGACCTGCTCGAAGAGCCGGAACGGGAAGCCGTTGTCGGGCAGCACCGGCGCGGCGAGGACGTCCCGGCGCGGTTCCAGGAGGCTGCCCAGTTCCCGGCCGACCGAGGTGTGTCGTTGCCCGGCGGGCAGCCCGTCGAGGACGGCGCGGATGGCCTGCACCCACGGCCACATCGAGGGGGCGCCGCCGCCCTCGGGGCACTGCCCCCGGACGACGAACGCGCCGCGCTGCTCCGCCTCTGCGGTGGCCTCCCGGAGCAGCCGGGTCTTGCCGACCCCGGGCTCGCCCTGGACGACCACGAGCGCGGTGCCCCCGGCGAGGGCCGCCGTGGTCGCGTGGTGCAGTGCCGCAAGTTCGCCGGCCCGGCCGACCAGGCCGCCACCGGTCGGGGCCTGCGGCGGGGGTGCCACGGGCGGCACCGACCGCGTCGACGCCGGGCCGAACGCCCGGTGGTAGGCCTGCCCCAGGGCCGGGCCGGGGTCGACCCCCAGTTGCTCGGCGAGGTCGGTGCGGACGGCCCGGAACACGGCCAGTGCCTGCTCCTGCTGACCGGCGGCGGCCAACGCGGTGACCAGGCTCGCCTGCACCGGCTCGTGCAGAGGTGCCATCGTCGCCGCCAGGCGCAGGGGGGCCAGCACGTGGTGCGGCTGCCCCAGCGAGACGGCCAGATCGGCGGCGACGACGGCGGCGGCGAGGAACTCCCCGTCCAGCGCCGCGAAGAGGGCGACGGCACCCGGCCGGTGCACGTGCCCGTCACCGGCCGGCCCCCGCCACAACGCGAGCGCCCGCAGGTATGCGTCGAGGGCGGCCCCGCCCCGCCCTCCGACCCGGTGGGCGTCGGCGGCCACGACGTGCTCGCGGAAGGCGATCAGGTCGAGCATCTGCGCCGTGGCGGACAGCCGGTAGCCGGTCGGGTGCCGGTGCAGGTAGGAGCCGACCGCGCGGGGTGGTAGCTCGGGCTCCAGCAGGCGGCGCAGCGCACCGACATACTTGTGGATGACGTTGAGCGCGGTCGCGGGGGCGTCGTCTCCCCAGACGAGGTCGATCAGCTCGGTGGCGCTGACCGGCCCACCGGCGCGGGCCAGGAGCAGGGCGAGCAGGTAGGCCCGCTGGCGGGGGCCGGGGTCCAGCTCGACGCCGTCCCGCCAGGCCCGGAGCGGGCCGAGGATCTGCAGTCGCAGTGCGCCTGGCGACCGGATCCGGTGCTCGCCCCCGACGCCCTGTCCCGACATCAGCCCCGCCACACCTCGGTACCCCCGGCCGTCGACGACATCGACGGCCTTCAGCTTACGCGAAAGGCCGCAATGCCGACCGGAGAGCAGGGCGCGCCCGAGGCGGTGGCCGGCTGACCGGGCGTCACTCACCAACGCCAGCCGTCGCGCCCGTTGTCCGGCACGGACTCCACGCTCAGGTGCGCGTTCAGGCCGTGCCCGGTCAGGTAGGTCTGGACGAGTTGGCCCTGCACGACCGTGTTGTTGTAGATGCTCATCGAGGTGCTGTCCTGGTGGACGCACCAGAGCTGTCCCTCGCTGTGCGGGTCGTAGTCGTCGAGCACGACGTGGGCGCCGGGCCGGGGCAGGCCCCCGTCGGGGGTGGACGTCAGGTACTCGTCGCCGTGGAGCAGATAGAAGCACCGGTCGGCACCGCGCTGCCCGGCCGGCACCGGCTGCCACTCCCTGGTGCCGGTCGTGGTGGGCAGCAGTTGCACCGGCCGGCCCTCGACGCCGTCCGGGCCGGCCACCCCCAGCTCGGCCTCCGTGCCGGCGGGGGCGGTGACGGGCAGGATGTCCCGCCGCAGTTCGAGGTCCGTCGAGGAGGAGAGGAACCACCGTTGGTACGGCGAGTCGGTCGCGTCCCGGGCGGCCAGCAGGAAGTCGCCCGGCAGCGCGGTGAGCGCCTGGCCGGTCAGGTAGTTGAGCAGGGTGTACGTGCCGTCGCCGTTGCTCACCGGCCGCCACAGCTGGGCCAGCGACGGTGACCAGCCCAGTGCCGCGCGGGCGTCCGGGGCGGCGTCGGCCAGGCCCAGGTAGCGGTCGTCGGTCGAGTTGCCCTCCCGTACCCGTTGCAGGCGCAGGTGACCGGGGAACTCGTTGTCCCCTTCCAACCGCCACTGTTGCGCCCGCGACGGGTCGTACGCGGTGTCCACGACCAGCGACCCGCCGTTGGGTTCGGCGTCGGCCACCCGGGTGGTGGCGGCGTTGCGCAGCAGGGCCTGGCCGGGCCTCGTCGGCGTGGACAGCGGCGGCACCTGCGCGGCGGCGCGCAGCTCGAAGCCGTAGGTCACCGGGTGGTGGTCGGAGTTGGTGATCGTCGTCTCCGTGTGGGCCTGGAAGAGCCGCGGCGCACCGTTGCCGAAGGCGGTGACGGCGTAGTCAAGCGTGCGTACCGGCCCGAGGGTCGGGTGGGTGTTGCCGTCCGGGGCCATCACGCCGTACTGGTTGGCCGGCAGGGCGTTGCGCAGATCCTGGGGCTCACGGTTGAAGTCACCGAGCACGATCCACTCGTACGGGCCGTTCGGGCCGGGGTTGTTCTGGATGTACGTGCGGATGTTCGCTAGCGTGGTCGGGATGTCGTTGCCGGCGCCGTTGCCCGACCAGCCGTGCACGGTGAAGAAGAACGTCTCACCGATCCGCACGCCGAGTGCCGGCCGGGCGCCCGCCTGACCGGGGACCAGGGCGATCTGGTCGGCCCGCTGGGCGGTGGCGATGGCCAGGTTGACCCGGTTCGGGCCCTGCGTCGAGGTGTCCGTGTTCAACCAGTACAGGTGACGGGTGGGTTCACCGAGCAGGGTGCCCAGGTAGTACTCGTACACCGGAGGGAAGACACCGTTGTTCTGGAACACGTTCTGGGTGTACTGGCCCCGCTCGTGCGCGCTGCCGGCCGGTGGCGACCCGGCCTCCTGGAGCGCCACCGCCAGCGCCCCCGCGCTGAGGAAACCCGTCACGGTCGCGTACTTGTTCTCGTAGGTGCCGCCCGCGCTGGAACCCGCGCCCTGCATGTTCCAGGTCACGACCGTCCGGCGGTTGCCGTCGCGTGGTTCGAGTTGGCCGACGTCGCGCAGGAACAGCGACGGCCACCGTTCGCCGGTGCGTACCGCGACACCCTGGCCGGCGTAGTTCACGGTCTCCCGGCCGGACCAGTCCTTGATCGCCGTACCGCCCTGGCTCAGCGGGGTGAACGCGCGCGGATTCGCCTGGTCGGACCCGAACTGGTAGATCGCCTCCGCATCGGCGCCGTCGCTGGAATACGGCTCGTAGGGCAGGTAGGGACCACCGGCGACGGACTGTTTGATCATCGTGTTGCGGTGGAAGACGTTCTGCGGGCCGGACGCGCCGGACCACTTGATCGCCTTCGCCGCCGCCGCCCACCAGATCGGGAACCAGGTGCCGTCCTCCAGTTCGCCGCCCTCGCCGCCGCAGTTGGCGGTGCAACTGCCGGACCGGTGCTCGTACGGGACGCGGACGGTGTTGCCCTCGAACAGGTTGTAGCGTTCCCAGCCGCCGTGCAGGTTGAGGTCGGAATCCAGGTCGTTGCCGAACGCCACGTTGCCGCTGGCCGACCACTGGAACGTGAAGTGCCGCAGGTTCCGGCTGGTGTTGTAGGCCCACAGCGAGTCCCAGACCCGGCTGCCGCGCAGGTAGCCGTTGCCGCCCTTGCCCTTGTTCCACGCCCCGTCGAACGTGTTGTGCTCGATCTGGAGGTTGCGGGCGACCTCGGTGACGATCGGGTGCGAGCCGGTCATCGACCCGGCCAACCCACGCGCCCAACTGTTCGCGGCCCACTTGAAGGCGATGCCGTGCATGGCGTACTCGGGGGCCAGGTTGCCGTAGTTGTGCACGGCGTCGGTCGGGCTCGGCTGGTAGACGCCACCGAGCAGCTTGGGCAGGCCGGACATCTCCTGGGAGAACGCGAAGTTCTCGAAGCCGACGCCCTCCACCGCACGCAGCGGGGTGATCTTGCTGGTGTAGACGTTGCCGGCGATCGGCGCGGAGCCGTCCGAGGTGGAGTCGACCGGCGCGTCGTACTCCAGCGGGCGGTCCAGGGTGACGGTCTTCGCCGACGTGTTCACGGCGGTCGCCCGGAACATCTGCTGGCGCATGTGCAGGTTCTCCCGGGTGCCCGGGTCGTCCGGCGCGAGCCCCTGCTGCTCGTAGAAGCGCAGGCTGTTGGCCACCCCGACCCAGACGTAGCCGCCGACCCGGAAGCCGTCCATCTTCGCCTTGGCGTCGAGCCGGATCACGTTCTGCCCGGCGCGGGCCGAGAACCCCGGGTCGGTGGAGGCCGATCCCAGTTTCTGGCCGGAGGCCCAGTGCTGGTTGATCGAGCCCTCGAACAGGTCCTTACGGTTGGCGGGGGCGGCGGACCACTCGTCGGCGTACCGTTCGGCGACCTCGCGGGTCTGCACCTTGAACAACGCCCGGCCCGGCCAGATCCAGCCCCCGGTGCCGGTGTCCGGTGCCGAGCCGAACGTCATGGTGTCCTGGTTCCACCGGCTGCCGTCGGCGGTCAGCGTGTCGTACCGGGTGTTGACGTCCGGCCGGAACACCACCCGGGTCCCGCCGCTGCCCGCGCCCTGGCCCCGCAGCACCAGGAAGTTCGCGTCGACGTAGATCTGCCGGGAGATGTCGATCCGCCCGGCCGGCAGCGCGATCAGCGAGAGCCGGCGGGCGTTGCCCGACGGCGAGCAGTTGGCCTTGATCCGGTCGATGGCCGACTGGAGGCCCACGCTGTCGTCCACCGAGTCGTCCGCGCGGACCCCGAACTCACCGGCCAGCCGGGCCGGGTCGATCGTGCAGGCGCCGCCGGCCAGATCACCGTCGGTCGGCAACGACTGGCCGCCGAGATAGCCGACCCGGGACCAGTCGGGCATCCCGGCGACCCCGCCGATCCGGTTGCCGGCGGTCAGCTCGGCATCCCCCGCGACGCCCGCCACCAGCGACGCCGCCCCGCCTGTCGACGGCGGCACCCCCGCCGGCCGGGCCGCTGCCTGCGCCGACGACGGCGGGGGCACGGCGACCGTCGCGATGAGCAACAGCCCCAGCAGTACGCGGGCAGCGCGGACCATGAACGTCTCCCCTGTTCCGGGTGGGTCAGTACCGGTAGTAGTGCGCGTCCTTACGGCCACCGGAGGCGGTCGTGCCCTCGGCGGCGATGCCGATCCCGGTGACGCCGTTGTAGAACGTCTCGTACTTCCGGTTCGGGCCGATCACCAGGAAGGTGTCGGTGCTGGTGTTGAAGTGCCCGACGACCGAGATCAGGGTGGCCTCGCTGCCGGTCGGCACCGGCCCCCACCAGCAGTCGGCCCCCGGGTCGAGGACCGGGCCCAGCTGCACGGTCTGGTTGTTGAGGGTCAGGTATTCGAGGTGCACCCGGTAGTTGCCCCAGGGGCAGAGCTGCACCCACCCGTCGCGGATGGTGGAGGCCGAGGCGGGCGTCGTCGGTGCCACGACCAGCGCGACCGCGCCGACCGACGCGACGACCGTCGCCACCGCACGACGGAACTCGAAACGCTTCGATGTCATGCCAGGCAGGGTAGGTCGCCCCAGTGGACAGACAGTGAATCCCCGATTCAGTACGCCGCACCACCGGACCACCCGGCACAATCGGTGACGGAGAAGCCGAGAGTGGTCGTGGCGTCCCCCAGCTCACGACCGGGCCGTGTGCTGACCCCCTCCGGCCCGCGCCGAGGTCACCACTGCGAACCGGCGCGTCATCAGCCGAACACACCCGGTGATGTTCTTCGATAGTGTCGACACATGCCCCACAGTCGTGAAACAGCCCCTAGGCAACGATCGATCCCCGCAACGCACTCGCACCGGCCGCCCGGCAGGCACGGTGGCCGGCGGTGACGGGTCCAGAATCATCAGGGCCGTCCCGGTCGGCTCGGCCCGAGTGCACCGGCCGTGTCCACTGAGGTCGTCGCGGTACTGCGTCTCGCGCCACTGGCGCTGGGTTGGCCGGGCGTGTATCGGTTCGTCAGACGCGACGTCGACGGGATCATCGAGGTCTTCGACCGGACGGTGGGGCCGATCATCGACGCGAGCATCACCGGTGTGGGCCGACGACGGCAGATCTCGCGGATCCTGCTGGGCACCAGTGTCAAGGTGTGTCTGGCCATGTCCGGCTACGCGCAGGCCACGGGCATCGCCTTCCGGGCCGACCGGGCCGTGCTGGGAAGCTCCTTCACCCGGGTGTACGATGACCTGTTCGACAACTTCCGCGCCCCTGACCTGGACGAGCGGTTGACGGTCCTGTTCGACGGCGGTTCCTTCCAGCCACAGTCGGATGCCGAGACGATGCTGTTGGGGCTCTACCGCGCCATCGAGACGGTGCTGCGGCACGAGGATTCCGCACCGGTCCATGCGGCGCTTCGCCGGATGCACCGGTTCCAGATCCAGTCGCGGCAGCAGCGTGGGTCCGTCGTCTCGGGGCAGGCCCTGCGGCGCATCACCCGCGGCAAGGGCGGGCTCGGCACGACAGCGCTCTTCGGGCTGCTCCGGCCGGCGCTGCCACCGCTCGACCAGCGGCTACTCGTGGAACTCGGCGACGTCCTCCAGGTGTTGGACGACTACCACGATGTGGCGCTGGACCGCGCCACCGGCGTGACCACCGAGGTGACGCTGGGATCGATCACCCTGTTCGAGACCGGCCGACGAATCGGGCACCTACGCCGGGAGTTCCGCCACCGGTACCCCGGGGGCAGCCGTGACCGACTGTTCGGAATGCTGTTCATGATGCTGGCGGGTGGGCTGGTCCATCACCTGATCGACCGGCACCGGCAGCGAGCCGGCACCCTCGCCCGCCCGCGTCTCCCCGCAGCGGAACCCGACCCCACCGATCGCCGGCCCCACCGGTTGCTCTTCTGGCCGGCAGGGAACATCGGTCCCGTGGCGGAGAATCCCCATGCCGATGACAGCGGCTGACGCGCGGGTACAATTTAGCTTTTTGTCTTCACGTTCGGTGGGGGCGTGGTCGCGGCCGGTAGAGTGAACCGGAGAGAGCCGATCGCTCCCGGACGGTGGACCCGGGAGGCGAGCGGCCCGCGTGGTCATCGCGGCCGAGGAGCACGACGGCAGCGCGGGCAGGGGTGCCGGCGAGAGGCGGCAGGCGGTGAGGACAGCAGAGGGGATGCTGGCCGAGTCGGGCAGCGTACAGCCGGGTGTCCCGATACCCCCGGCACCACTGGGCTGGCCGGCCGCGCTCGTGCGGCGGTTCACCGTCGGCTCCCACCGGTCGTCCTTCGCCCACGCCCGTAACGTCACCCTGGGCTGGCTGGTGGCCGCCGCGCTCGCCGTGATCGCCGATCGTCTGCTGGTCGACCACGTTCTGGCGACCTGGACCGCTGTCGCGATGATCGGCTACACGCTCGCGCGTGCCGTCGCACTGGTGATCTTCGAACGGCGACAACAGGCCTTCGAACGGAGTTGGCTCGAGGCCCTGTCACAGCTGCTACGGCGACACCCCTTCGAGGTGGTCGCGCTCCGGGTACAGGTGACCGTCGAAGAAACCCGGTCCGCCGTCCGCACGGTGGATCTGACCGACCCCGCCGACGTGGCCTGGTTGCTTCACCAGCAGACCGACCTCGGTGCCGACGTCTCGCCGCAGGCGCGAATCGAGTTCGGCTACTGGGGCAGCGACGGTGCCGGTCGCGGCAGCGACAGCGTGCGGAGACGTCTGGCCGACCTGCAGATCCGCCCGGTGGACATACCCATCACCTGGGCGCGCATCCGGTTTCCGCAGGCCCGTTACGTCGCGGGCGTGGGCGACACCGGGTCGGGCGACCGGTGGCCCGGCCGGGTGGCGCACTGGTCCCTCAGCGGGCCGGTGCAACTCACCACGGCGCGGGCGACGTGATCCCCGCCCCACCCGACCGTCATCCGCGAACCGCCGGCTCCGCCTCCGGCGTTTCCACCGGCCCCGGTACCGGCCGCCCCAGACGGTCCTGGAGCAGCCCGTGCCGGAACTGGTAGAGCGGCCCCACCTGGCGCAGCACGCCGAGCTTGTGCGCGTCGGCAAGAAACGTCATCAGCCGTAGCGGCGTTCGGCCACGCCACGCCAGCCAGATCCGCGCCAACACGAGCTGAGCCCACGCGCTGGTGGCGTAGACCATCATCCCGAGGCCGGCAGCCCCGAGCAGCAGCCCCACCGAGGCGCCGAGGAGTCCCTCCATCACCGGGGTCAGGTGATAGATCAGCCCGTACTGTTCGGCCCCGACGATGCCCCCCATGAAGCCGCCGACCAACCCACCCGCCGTCGCCCCCAGGACGGTCCCGTACAGCACGGTGCTGCGGTCGCCGCGCAACACGTTGCCCGGACTGGCCGGTTCCTTCGTCTCGGTCGGCTCGGTGAACCGTCGCACCATTCCGAACACCAGGCCGAAGAACAGACCGATCAACACCCCGTATCCGGCGCTGAACAGCAGACCGACGATCAGACCGCCGACCAGCGCGCCCACCACACCGAAGCCGATGTCCCGAACCAGAAACTCCGGAGCCAGATCCGCGCGGCGGAGCATCCGAGGTACGAACCGACGCGGCCGCTTGTCCCGCAACCTTCCCAACGGAAGCGCGGCGAGGAAGCCCACCCCCAGGCCGAAGGCCGCTCCCAGGAAGGGCCGGCCGAACAACCCGAACATCACCCAACCCAGCAGACCGCACCCCAGCGTGCCCACCGTGACCCGTACGACCTGCGGGACCGGACGGGGCACCGCACGGGTGAGCTGCCACCAGGCGAGGTCACGAGTCCCCAGGGTCTGGAGATGCATGGCCAGGAAGACCAACGCCTGCTGGGCGACCGCAGGATCCCACCGACGGGAAACCCGGGCCGGATTCGGCACCCCACGGTACGGGCGGATACGGAACACCGTGGGAACGAACCGGTCCAGGAGATACTCCTCGACGTCGTGCTGCCGGGGAAACCGCTCCCTGTCGAGCAGCTCACCCGGCGACACGTCCTCAGCCTCGTAGACGGTACGTGCGAGCGCGAGCATCAGCGGATTGGTCAGGGTCCGTGCCAGGTCGTTCGACGGATGGGCGACCAGGTCGGCCAGGACCGGCTCCCACTCCTCCAACCGCGCGTCGGCGCTGGCGTCGAGCAGGAAGTTCGCCGCGGCCTGGGGTTCCAGCGGCCGAAGACGGACGACCAGCAGACCCGTGAGCAGGTTCTGTTCGTTGGCCGTCAGGAACTCCTCCGTACGGCAGGTCAACACGAAAGGCTGGTCGGACCAGTCGCTGTGTAGCGCCCGCAGCGCGACGGACCGCAGCGCCGGTGCCATCTCGTCCAGGCCGTCCAGGATCGGCAACACCAGGCGCTGGGTGACGATCTCACTGCCGGCGGTGGAGCCGAACCGCGCCTCGCTACCCAGGAACGGATAATCCTCCACCAGTCTCCGGACCATCCAGTTGTCGAGGTTCTCTGCCGGATCCCAGGAGGCGATCTGCAACAGCAGCGGAACTCGTTCGGCTGCTTCCTTCAGCAGGTCGAGGGCAAGAATGACGCACAGGCCCGTCTTACCCGAACCTGGTTCGCCGATGACCACCATGGCGCGGGGCTGCCCCACGAACTCGTCGATCAGCCGCGGCAGCTCCCCGGTGGACGGCAGCGGTGACTGGGCTTTCGGCCGTTCCGCCACCTCCCAGCGGACCGGCATCTGCCGCGTCTCCTGGAGCTGACGCCGACGAGACTCCTCGTCCCACTGCTTGCGCACCTCGATGGCGAGCACCCGCACGGCCTGGTCGACCTGCTCCGGGGTGCTCACGACGTCGCGTTCAGACCGGATTTCCTTGAACAACGGCAGTAGCGCGGCCGCCGTGGACAGGATCGTCAGCACCGTCAGCAGGGTGGAGCTACCGAACACTTTCCACGCGCCCGCGATGACGGCGCCCAACACCAGCCAGAGGAGTAGTGGATACGCCGCCCTACGCCGCCATATGTTCGCCATCGAACCCCGTCGACCTACCCTTCCCACCATACTGAAACCGCACGCATCCGCACGCCTACGAAGCGTGCCATGACCATCGCAGGGCGTAAAGCGAGGCGATCGGTCCGGCCCGGCCGGAGGTTCCCGAACCGAACCGGCTGGCGGCAGCGTCGCGCACTTCCCCGGCCGCACCCCTACCCGAGACTGAGATCGTGCTGCTCCAGTGCGCTCTGAAGGATCCCGAGCGCTTTCGGCCCCACCCCGTGCAGTGCGGCCAACTCGGCGCGCGGCACACCCGCGAGGTCGCGCAACGTCGGGTAGCCGGCTGCGGTCAGCGCACGCGTTGCCGGCGCACCGATCGTCGGCAGGGTGTCGAGGGAGGCGTTCACGTCGCCGACCCTACGCACCCGCAGGCGCACCCGCAGCCACCGACGTGAACGTGTCACGAGGCCGGACGGCCACTACGGTCCCCGGCCGGACCGTTGCCCGGCCAGCAGACAGTGGACTCCCGGCCCGTCGGATCGGGTGTCATCCGGCCTGGTGGCGCTGGTGCCGGTCGGGTGCGGCTGGCACGGTCACCGCACTTCGGTGCTGCACCTCCGGCGGCTGCCTGGTCCAGCCGACGAAGCGGCGGTACAGGGGGCCGGCCGGTGCCCAGGGCATGTCCCCGGCCGCCCGGACGAAGCAGGCCCCGAGGTGGAGGGCCAACGACACCGGCGCGTCGGCGTACTCCGCGCGCAGTTCCTGCCGCCGGGTGGGGCACGGCCAGGGCCGGTCGCAGCCGCCGCAACTCCAGACCGGCGGCACCGGGCCGTGACTGGTCACTGCTCCTCCTCGGTCGGCCAGTGCCCACGGCTGATCGGAATCCGGTGTCGGACGTGGCAGGGCAGCTCGGCCCCGCACCGACAGACCCACCGCCATCGCCGCCAACACCAGACCGGTCGATGCCGGCGCGCGAGGGTCAGCGCCGTGGCCGACAGATACCCGTCGTACGGAACGCGCTGCTTCGACGAGATGGCATTCCCACCCGTTGCCGGGCGCGGTGGTACGCCGCGCGCGAGGTCCAACAACCGTCGCCGGGCGGCGTCCTGCTCCACTGCCTGGACGCGTTCTCCGACCCCGGAAACAACCGGCGACGACGGAAAGCACCGGCCAACAATTCGCCGCAGGAGTCCGCTGTTCACCGCCATGTGGCTGGCCCTCCGTCTTCAGGGCATGGAGGGCAGCACCCCACTGGTGTTCCTCGTTCCGTGCCCGGCTTCAGCGAGGTCCAGCCTCATGCTCCGCAGGCCACCGATCCAGAGGGTGAGCGTCCGCTAACCGGGTGTGCTGTCCGCTGATAGTCGCCGTCCCGGTGCGAACTCGGTGCACACATCGCGCAGTGTCACTGCCTCCGGCACTCCCGACTGCTCCACCTTCGCCAGCAGTTCCGCAGCACGCCACCAGTTCGACGGCACCACCCGTCCGGACGCCACCGCCTGCGCCCCCAGGGCAACCGCCTCGTCCGGCTGACCGGCGGCGACCAGGGCAAGACCGAGGTCGAGGCGGGCCGACGCGGACCGGCGGGGCCGCGCTCCCCCATCGCCGTACGGGTCCAGCTCGGCCAACACCGCCCGCGCCACCTGCTCGGCACCGGGGTCACCCGCCCACGCCAAAGTCGTGGCCGCGTACGCGGCAGCCTTGGCCGGGTCGTAGCGATAGTGGTGCTCGGCCCGCTCAGGAACGGGCAGATTCGCCGTCAGCCGCTCCACCCGGTCCAACGCTCGGCGAGTCGCACCGACATCGCCGATCCGCGCCCAGGCGCGAGCCTCCTGAGCAGTCGCCTGAATGCGGGCGGAACTCCCCTTCGGAGCGACCCGCTGCGCTTGACGGGAGAGATCGAGTGCTCCCTGGTAGTCACCTTGAGTCAGCACATCCCAGGCCCGGGTTTCGAGGCACCACGCCTGGATCTCGCCGTGCTCAGCATGTTCGGCAAGGTCACGAGCGGCTCGCAGGTGGGCGACCGCAGCAGTCCGTTGCCGCAGGTCGATGTGAACCGTCGCCCGCAGCACCGCCAACCAGCCACCGGCAACCAACAACCGCCTCCGTTGCGCGAGCGTCACCCTCCCCTCCAACAACCGCCCGACGTAGGAGAGATGCCGCCGCACCAACGGCAGGAGACCCGTCGGTGTCATCGTCGGGTAGGCACTGGCGAGATCGTCAACGCCCTGCTCGATCCGGTCGAGCACGTCCGCGCTGACATCGCTGGCGGCGACTCTGGCCCTCAGCTCGCCGGCCTCGGCCGCATGGTCGGTCGGCGCATCCACCAACCGCGCGAGTGCACCTCCCGCGTCGAGAACCCGATCCAGGTGACAAGCCGTGTCGACTGTCGGAGCCTTGAGTCCCGTCTCCAACTCGTGCAGATGGCTCTTACTCCGATGAGCACGCTGCCCCAGGGAACGAAGCGACAGACCACGCTGCTCCCGAAACTCACGCAGAGCTACACCGAAGCGCGGGTCGGCAGACGAGACCATAGCGCCGCTCCAAGCTCACCGGGCCAGGCGACACCCGGTCGCCACCTCGTCGGACGGTACCCCGACCACCGGCCGGTTCGTTGTACCCGTCGTGCCCGAAGGGCGCAGCCCGCCGTACCACTGGAGGTCCGACCATGCACCGCCGCCTGGCCGCGCTACTCCCCGCGCTCGCCGCCTGCGGCACCGACTTCGGCCGGTGCGTCACGGTGGGCCTGGCCGACCCGCAGCGCGACGGCGCGAAGGTGCTCGCCCACTACCCCGAGGCGACACTGTGCGTGGAGCAGGGGTACGCCTCAGACCCGCTGACAGCGAGCTGAGCCACTGCCGTTGCACAGAAGGGCGTCACCGGCCTGCCGCCGGCACCTGCCTTCTCGCTGCCTCTCGACCGGTATTGATCGACAGAAACGACTCAAGGCCCCTCGATCGAGGGGCCTTGAGCTTTGCATATCGAGGGTGGGCGATGCTGGTATCGAACCAGCGACCTCTTCGGTGTGAACGAAGCGCTCTCCCACTGAGCTAATCGCCCTCAGCGCCGTTGACTCTACCCGATCGTGGGGCGGAGCCAAAAACCCGGGGTGCCAGTTCAGGTCGTGGCGAGGTAGCGGAGCAGTTGGGCGACCAAATCGATGCCGAGGCTGTACTTGAGCGAGAGCCAGAGCACCACGGCGACGAAGACCAGGCCGACGGAGCCGAGCAGGAACCGCACCGGCAGCGACCTGGTGGTGGCCCACCGGGTCCAGGCGTGGACGTGGCGGCGGGTGAAGCCGAGCAGTCGGCGGGCCCAGTGGAACTCGACGGCCCAGATGGCGAGGCCGGCGATGACGATCAGCCAGCCGGGGCCGGGCAACGGGATGAGGGCGATGCCGACGGTCACCACGAGCGCCCCGGCGACGGCGATGAATATCTTGAGGGCGACCCGGCCGGTGGGGTTGGCCCGGATCAGCTCAAGGGTGGTGCGCAGCCGCCAGCGCCAGCCGGTGGGACGGGCGGCCAGGGCGGTACGGCCCGACCGGCCCGCGCCGCCCCGGGCCCGACCGTTGGCGGCCGGTCGGGACCGGCCTCGGGCGGCGCGGGAGGCACCGGCGGTGCGACCGGTGTCGGAGGTCGTCCGACCGTCCCGGTCCGATGGTGTGATCGGCACCCTGTCACCCCGCCTTTTGGCTGCTCGGGCCCCTACTTTCGGCGACTCGGCCGTACTCACCGCATCCACTGAGGAACGTTTCGTGGCCATTTCACCCCCCAGTGTCGTCCTGGACCGTCACTTGCGCAGACCACTGGACGTTACCGGAGTAAGTCGACGACTGAACCACCCGACTTCGGACGGGCTCCCGACTGGGCAGAACCGGAAATCCTACAAGAATTCTCACATTCTCACGGCGATTCGGACCCCCTTCCCACCACTGGGTGAAGTCAGCGTATGGCGGAGCGTAGCCAGCAGTAGCACCTGAGTATGGGAAAAGCGGGACACGCGCGTTCCGCAGCGGTGCCGGGGGGAGAACGTCCATGAGTGTCATCCGACCGACGACCGTAGAGGTCGAGACGTCGCTAAGGCTCGTCGCGCCTGACGCCACCGCATTGCCGGTGCGTGCCAGCCTGCGTTACGACCCTGCTGACCCGTATGCGGTCCATGTCCTGTTCCACGCCGAATCGGCCGGGGGCGAGGCGGTGAGCTGGTCCTTCGCCCGCGAACTGCTGGTCACCGGCCTCGACGAGCCGGCCGGCATCGGCGACGTCCGGGTCTGGCCCTGGGCCACCCCGCGCGGCGACTTCGTCGCGCTGGCCCTGTCGTCGCCCGACGGTAACGCCCTGTTCGAGGTCCCGCGCAGCGTGCTGGTGCGCTTCCTGCGCCGGACCTACGTCGTCGTCCCGCGCGGCCGGGAGGCCGAGCACCTGGACGTCGACACGGCGGTGACCCGGCTGCTCGCCGGCCGCTGACCGACCCGTACCGGAGCCGCGCGGATCTGCCGAGTCCGCGCGGCTCCGGCCGTCCACTTCCAGTCCGCACCATTGCGACCCCCGCCGCCGGTACGCGACCTGGCCCGCCGGTACGCGGCCCGACCGCCGGCCCCCGGGCCCGGCCGGCCACCCGTCGGGTACGCCGGTCAGCCGTGGGTGGTGATGCCGCCGTCCACCGGGATCACCGCGCCGGTCAGGTACGCCCCGGCCCGCGACGACAGGTAGATCGCCGTGCCGGCCATGTCCTCGGGGCGGCCGATCCGACCGAGCGGCACCTGCTGGGCGATTGCCGCCCGCGACGCCGGGTCGTCCAGGGCGAAGGCCATCATCTTGCTGTCGAACGGGCCCGGGGCGATCGCGTTGACCGTGATCCGCTCAGCGGCGAGCTGGTGGGCCAGGCTGCGGGTGAGCATGTGCACGGCTGCTTTCGTCGCGGAGTACGCGTACACCTCCATGGCCGGCACCCGGAGGCCGTCGATGGAGCCGATGTTGATCACGCGGGCCGGGTCGTCGTCGTCGGCTGCCGCGCGCAGCAGCGGCAGCAGTGCGGTGGTGAGCCGGAAAACCGCCTTCACGTTGACCGACCAGAGCTTGTCGAACGCGGCGTCCGGGTACGACTCCAGCGGCGCACCCCAGGTCGCGCCCGCGTTGTTGACCAGCACGTCGAGCCGGTCGTACCGTTCGCCGACGGCGGTGGCGAGGGCCTCGGCGCCCGCGTCGTCGCTGAGATCGGCGGGGATCGCCGCGCAGCGCCCCTCGGCGGACAGTTCCTTGGCCACCGCCTCGCACACGTCTGCCTTGCGGGACGAGATGACCACGGTGGCCCCGGCCCGGACGAAGCCCCGGGCGATCATCAGCCCGATCCCCCGGGAGCCGCCGGTGACCAGGACCGTCTTGCCGTCGACCGAGAACAGATCCGTCATGAGCACCCCATCGCACGTCGCAGTCCTTACCGATCGGTAACGTAGCCCGGCCCCGGCGGGCGGACAACCCCGCGACGGTCGACCGGGCCACCCGGGAGCGCGACCGGGTCCCGTCGCCGGGATGCGACCCCGGCCGTCCCCGGTTACGGTCGAAGACGATGGTCCCTTCCGGTCAGCTCCCCCCGGCAACCCGTCCCGACCTGCCCAGCCCCGAGATCGACATCTTGGAGCTGGGCGACCTCACCCCCGGCGCCGGCCAACCCCGGCCGGTCCTGCTCGACAACGATCTGCTCATCCTGGTCACCGGTGGGCACGGCATCGTCGAGCTGGACTTCCACGCGCTGCCCTGCCGGCCCGGCACCCTGCTGCGGGCCACGCCCGGCCAGGTGTTGCGCTGTCCCGCGCGGCTCGACGCGATCGTGCTGCGCTGGCACGCCGACGCCCTGCACGGGCTGGACGTCGACCCCGCCGCGGTGCCGCACCACCACCAGCTGACCGGTGAGGACGAGGACGCCGTCATCAACGAGGTCTCCCAACTCGTGGTGGACCACCGGCGGCACCGGGACGACCCGGCCGCCCGCGCCCTGCTCCGGCACCAGCTCGCCGTCCTGCTCATCCGGCTGGCCCTGCTGCCCGGTGCCCGCGACTCCGAACGGGCACCCGACGACACCGATCCGCAGCGGACCGAGGCGGCCACGTTCCGCCGGTTCTGCCGGGAGGTGGAGGCGGGTTACCCGTACACCCGCCGGGTGGAGGACTATGCGGCCCGCCTGGGCTGCTCGGTGCGTACCCTGACCAGGGCCTGTCTGGCGGTGACCGGGCGCAGCGCCAAGCAGGTGGTCGACGAGCGGGTCGCGCTCCAGGCCCGCCGGCTGCTCGCCGCCACCGACGAGCCGGTGGCCCGGATCGGCCGCCAGCTCGGCTTCCCCGAGCCGACGAACTTCGGCCGGTTCTTCACCCGGGAGGTGGGGGTGAGCCCGGGTGCGTTCCGGGCCGCCCGGGGGCGGTCACCGCAGCGGATCGTCGCGCCACGTCGACCCGGCGACCCCTGCACCCCCGCCGGACGGGCATGATGGCAGGGTGCAGATCTCCGCGCGCGGCGACTATGCGGTTCGAGCGGCCCTGAGCCTGGCCACCGCCTACCCCTCCCTGCTCTCCACCCAGGCGATCGCCAGCGAGCAGGACATGCCGCGCAAGTTTCTCGAAGCTGTCCTGGCCGACCTGCGTCGGGCCGGCGTGGTCCGGGCGCAGCGCGGCGCCGAGGGCGGTTACACCCTGGCCCGACCGCCGCGCGAGGTCACCGTCGGGGCGATCCTGCGCGCCGTCGAGGGCCCGTTGGCCGGGGTACGCGGGCTGCGCCCCGAGGAGACCCGGTACGAGGGCTCGGCGGAGAACCTTCCCCGGCTCTGGGTGGCCGTCCGCGCCGCCGTCCGACAGGTGCTCGACGAGGTGAGCCTCGCCGAGGTGGTCAGCGGCCGGCTCCCGACGCACGTGCGGCGGCTGACCACCCTGCCCGACGCGTGGGAGCCGCGCTGAGTCACCGCGTCCGTCCAGCTCGGACCGGAGCAGGTTTCGGATTTGGTGGATGCGGGCATCTACCGGGTTGAGACGGCAACGACGACAGGAAACGCGAAGGGAGCGCCACGATGGGCCTGATGTTTCGTAAGCGCAAGAAGTACGGGCCGATCATCCTGAACTTCACCGAGAACGGCTTCTCGTCGTGGAGCATCAAGATCGGCCGCTGGTCCTGGAACTCCAAGGCCAAGGCGCACCGCGTCGACCTGCCGGGGCCGCTGTCCTGGAAGCAGGACAAATCCCGGGCGTGACGTCCTTCGTCGAACGGGGCACCGGTGGTTCACCGGTGTCCCGTTCGACGTCTGTGCCCCGGTAGGGCACCGGTCGGGTTCCGGATTCGCCGGGTCGGCCCCGCCCCTACGGAGCAGAATCGCCGCATGGCACGCGACGACGGGAGCTACGCGCGGGCACGCCGGCACACCCTGGCGGCCTGCGCCCTGCTGTTGGTCAGCTACTTCCTGATCCCGTTGGAGCCTGATCCGAACGGCCTGCGGCTGACCCTGCGCGCGGTGGGCACCCTGCTGTTGATCGCCGTGGTCACCTTTCTGGTGACCCGCCAGGTGGGCCGTCAACTCGGTGCCGGTGCCCCGGTCGGCGAGGACGAGGTCCGGTCGTTGAGCCGCCTGGTGGTGGCGCTGGTCGCCGGGCTGCTCGCCTTCGCGGTGGCCGACTACGTGGTGGCGGGCAGCGGGCCGGACCAGTTCTCCGGGCTGCACACCCGGCTGGACGCGCTCTACTTCGCCCTGACCACCCTCACCACCGTCGGCTACGGCGACGTACACGCCCAGGGGCAGCTCGCCAAGGCGATCGTCTGCGTGCAGATGGTGTTCAGCATCGGGGTGATCGCCACCGGGGCGTCCATCGTGGTCAGGCAGTTGACCGGGCGGCCGGGGCGGGGACCGCGCTGATCAGCACGTCCCCGCCGAGCCGCCCGTGCTCCGGGTCCCGGCTGACCGCACCGGTGTCGAGCAGCTCGGTGAGCGCGCGCCCGGCGTCCACCGCCCGGTACGCCGTCGCGGTCAGCGCGTGCCGCCGCAGCTCGGTCACCGTACGCGGGCCGTGCCGGGTCAACTCGGCGAGCAGTTCGCCGCACAACGGACCGGCCGCCGGTGGCCCGGCGACGTCGAGCAGCCCGCCGGCCGGGTCGCGGTAGCGGATCGCAGCGCCCCCGCCGGTCACCATGGACCCGTCGGCGGCCCCGGACCCGTCGGTGACCCTGGACTCGTCGCCCGCCCCGGGCCCGTGGGTGACCCTGGACCTGTCGGCGGCGCCGGACCCGGCGGCGGCCCAGAGGGCGTCCTTGAACGCCTCCAGGCTCCTGTCCAGCCCGGTGCCGAAGGCCACCCTGCTGGCCGGTGACCCGTCGACGGGCACCAGCTCGACCTCGGCGACCAGCGGAAACCCGGCGGCGGTCAGGGCCGGCCGCAGGGCGGTGGTCGTGGCGGCGGTGAGCAGCACCTCGGCCGGTCGGCCGGTGGTCGTGGCGGCCAGCAGCGCCCGGTCCGGCGGCACACCGTCGACCAGGGTGAGCAGCGGTGCGCCCGCCGCGCCGGCCGCCTTGAGTGCCACCGGCAGCCGGGCCGGGTCGCCGGGCACCACGTGCACGGCCACGTCACCGGGCAGGCCGGCCCCGACGACGCCGAGCCGGGCGGGCAGTTCGGGGCCGCCGTCGGCGAGCACCAGCACGGTGAGCCGCCGGCCCCGGAGCCGGTCGGCGTGGCCGGCCACCACCCGCAGGGCCGCCTCGGCGCTGCCCGGATCACCGGCGTACGCCAGCGCGAGGGTGGCCCGCCGGGAGCGGTGCAGCGCCCCCGGCAGCCAGTGGTCGAGCTGGCGGACGAGCAGCTCCGGCAGGACGGCGTCGATCGACATGCTGTCGTTCTACCCTACGGCCGTTCAGACCGGGACGGAGATCCCCACCCCGCCCCGGGTCTGGCCGCCGTAGCGGGCCCGTTCGCGGTCGAGGTCGAGCCGGCCGATCCGCTTGCGGGCGGCGAGGGTGTCCTCGTCGAGCTGGTCGGCCGGGACGATCCAGACGATCTCGAACTCCAACCCGTCGGGGTCGCGGCCGTAGAGGCTCTTGGTGGTGCCGTGGTCGGAGGTGCCGACCAGGGCGTCGGCGGCGGCCAGCCGCTGCGCGGTCGCGGCCAGCTCGTCGAGGGTGTCCAGCTCCCAGGCCAGGTGGTAGAGGCCGACGGTGGCCCGGCCGGCCTGCGAGCGGCCGGCGTTCGCGCCGATCTCGAACAGGCCGAGGTCGTGGTCGTTGGTCGAGTCGGGGGCCTGGAGGAAGGCCGCGCCCCGGAACCCGTCCGGGGTCATCGGCACCGGGCGGAAGCCCAGCACGTCGCGGTAGAAGTCGATGCTGCGACGCAGGTCGGAGACGTAGAGCACGGCGTGGTTGAGGCGGTGGATTCCCATGCCACCCACGGTAGCGCGCTTTGGTTGAGCGTTCAACCATTGCGGCTATGATGACGGTCATGACCCGCTGGCTGGACCACGACGAGCAGCAGACCTGGCGTGCCTTCCTGACCGCCTCCCGGGCGCTGAGCGACACCCTCGACCGCGAGCTGCAACGCGACGCCGGGATGCCGCACGCCTACTACGAGATCCTGGTCCGGCTCTCCGAGGTGCCCGACCGACGGCTGCGGATGAGCGAGCTGGCCGACCTCACCGGCTCGTCACGCAGCCGACTCTCGCACGCCGTCGCCCGGTTGGAGACCGCCGGCTGGGTCCGCCGCGACGAGTGCCCCACCGACCGGCGCGGCCAGATCGCCGTCCTCACCGACGACGGTTTCGCGGCCCTCGCCGCCGCCGCGCCCGGCCACGTCGAGGGGGTACGCCGGCACCTGTTCGACGCGCTCAGCCCCGCCCAGGTGGACCAGCTGCGCCGGATCAGCGAGACGTTGGTCGCCCACCTGACCGGTTCTTGACCAAGTTGCCGACCGGCAAGGGTTGTACTAACGGTTGCCGGCCAAGCACGATGGGGCGTGTCTTCCGGCTTCGGTGAACTGACCCTCCAGGCGCAGCACCTGGTGTCCGCCGGCGACCTGGCCGGCGCCCAGCGTCTGCTGGCCGACGCGCTGACCGACGCGGACCCCCGTCCCGACCACGCCTCCCCCGAGCTGGCCGAGGCCGCCGGCCTCCAGGCCCGACTGCTGGTCACCCTCGGCGAACCACACTCGGCACGCGGCTGGGCCGCCTTCGCGTACGCGGCGTCGAGCCGGTTGTACGGCATCTCCGACCAGCGGACCATCTCCACGGCGGCCACCCTGGCGGCGGTGCTGCACCGGGTCGGCAGCGACGCCCGCGCCGCCCGGCTCTATTCCGAGGTGATCCTGGAGCTGACCGCCTGGGACGGCCCCGAGTCGCTGCGGGTGCTCGCCGCGCACGCCGACCTGGCCACCGTGGAGTACGCCCGGGGCCAGTGCGCCCAGGCCCGCGAACGCCTCCAGGACGCGTGGGAGCTGCACCGCGAGGTCTACGGCGACGGGCACGCCAGCGGGATCAAGATGCTCGCCCGGCTCGGTGCGATGCAACGCGACTGCGGCCGTTTCGACGAGGCGCACGACAACCTCGCTCTCGCCCGCGAGCTGGCCCGCCAGCACCTGGCCGCCGACGACCCGCTGGCCCGGCAGGTCGCCGCGCTGGCCCGGGCGGCTGCCGACCCGGATCACGTCTGCGACGACGAGCCCACCCCGGAACGCGACGCGCCGGTGGTGCCGGCCGCCCGTACCCCACCACCCGCCGAAGGGCCCCCCGACCTGTCGGCCTGGTCGGCCGGGGTGGTGCCCGCCGACGAGGCGTACCCGCCGACGGTGCCCGGCCAGCGGCTACCCCCCGACGACACCGGCTACCCGCAGGGCACCGGGCGGCCCACCGCTTTCGGTCACCCGGCGGGCTTCGACCCCCCCGACCAGCCGACCGGCGCCGGCTACCCCACCCGTGACGGCACCGGACACCCCGGCGGCACCGGCTATCCGGCCACGTCGGACCATCGGGCGGCATCGGGTTATCCGACGACGCCTGGCTATCCGGCGGCATCCGGCCATCCCTCGACGTCCGACCATCCGGCGACATCGGAAACCTCGGCCGGGTCGGGCTATTCGGCAGGGTCGGGCTATTCGGCCGGGTCGGACCATTCGGCTGGCTCTGGCTATTCGGCCAGGTCAGGCTGGGGCGGGGACGACGGTCACTGGCCGCCCGAGTCGGCCACCACGACGGCCGGGTCCGGGGTGACCGGCGACCGGCGGGAATTCCCCTACGCCCCGCCGCCGGGCCACCCCGGGCAGGAGGCCGCCGGGGTACGCCGGGTCGTGCCGGCGGAGCCGCCGGTGGACCCGTCCCGACTGCTGCCCGTGCTGGTGCCGCGCCGGCACGCCCCGCCCCCACGCCGCCCGGGTGCCGTACCGCTGGTGGCGGTCGGGGTCGCGGTGGTGCTGCTGGGCGCGATCGCGGTGATCGCCGGGGTGTCCCAGGTGGGCAGTTCCGACGACCCGCCGCCCGTCGCACCGAGCGGGGCAACGCCGACCGCCGCGACGCCGAACGCCGTCCCACCCGCCTCACCGGGGACCCCACCAGGCAAGGTGACGCTGCGCGACCGACCCGACGGCATCACCCTGACCTGGACGTACCCGGCCGGGAGCGAGGGGCCGGTGATCCTCTCCGCCGCCAAGGCCGGGCAGGATCCCCGCCCGTTCCAGACCCTGCCGCCCGGCACCGACAACTTCGTCGTACACGGCCTGGACCGCACCACCAACTACTGCTTCACCGTCGCCGTGGTCTGGTCCACCGACGTCGTGGCCCGCGCCAAACGCATCTGCACCACCCGCCGCTAACCCCCCTCCCCCCTCCCGCCTCCCCCCTCCCCGCCCCCGCCCCCGCCCCCGCCGGAGTTGATCAAGAGCTTTACGTCACCCCACCCTCGATCTTTGACGCAAACCTCTTGATCACCCAGGCAATCGGTTGGACGCGGCGGTGATCAAGAGGTTTGCGTCACCCACAACGAAAATCCTGACGCAAACCTCTTGATCAACTCGGGTGGGGGTGGGGGTGGGGGTGGGTGGGGGTGGTTAGTCGGGGTCTGGGAGGGTCGGGAGGTGGAGCCGGACTGTCAGGCCGGGTTTCGCGTCGGTGAGGTCGACCGTGCCGCCACCCCGGCGGACCAGTTCCCGGACGATGGCCAGGCCGAGCCCGGCGCCGCCCGCGTCCCGGGCCCGGCCCTCGTCCAGCCGGGTGAACCGGCGGAACACCCGGTCCCGGTCCGCCACCGGGATGCCCGGCCCGTCGTCGGTCACCGTCACCAGGTGGTACGCCCCGTCCGTCGTCGACTCGACGGCCAGCACGACCCGGGTACGCGCGTGCCGGACGGCGTTGTCGACCAGGTTGCCCAGCACCCGGCGCAGTTCGTCGGGGACGCCAACCGTCCATACCGGCCCCGACGCCGCAGCGACGAGCACGACCGGCGGCCCGGACGGATCCCCGACACCCGGCGGGACGGTCGCGCTGCCCCCACCCGACAGCACCGATGAGCTGCCCCCACCCGACGGAACAGGCGGAACGCCGACACCAGCCGGAACGCACCGGCTGACCACATCCGACGGGACAGACGAAGGGCCGGCCCCGGGTGGGGTGGACGGGTCGTCCCCGTCCGGTGGCTCCGTCGCGGGGGAGGGCGGTGGGCCCCGCCAGCGGGCGGCGACCTCGGCGAGCAACCCGCCCAGCTCCACCGGCCCCGCCTCGCGGGCGTGACCGGCCCCCGGTGTCGGCTGCTCGTCGAGTCGGGCCAGCAGCAGCAGGTCGTCGACGAGCCGACCCAGCCGTTCGGTGTCGGCGAGCAGGTCGGTGGCGACGACCGGCCAGTCGGTGCGGTCGCCGAGGCGCTGGGCCACCTCCAGCTCGGTACGCATGTTCGTCAGCGGGCTGCGCAGCTCGTGTGCCGCGTCGGCGAGGAACGACCGTTGCCGGGCACGGGCCGCCTCCAGCCGGTCCAGCATGTCGTTGAGGGTGACCGCCAGCCGGTGGATCTCGTCCTGGGAGGCGGGCACCGGCAGCCGGTCGGCCGCGTCCCGGCCGGTGATCTCGGCTGCCCCGCTGCGCAGCGCCTCGACCGGCCGCAGGGTCGCCCCGACCACCCGCCAGGCGACCACCGCGAGCAGCCCCACCAGCAGCGGGAAGGCGACCAGCAGCACGGTCCGGGCGGCCTGGGTGGCGTGTCGGATGTCGACGGTGGAGCGGCCCACCAGGACGGTCAACGGTTCCCCCGCGGACTGGGCGGGCACCGCCACCACCCGCACCGGCCCCTCCCAGCCGAGGCGTTGGCCGGGCACCACGGTGCGTTGCCGGCCGGTGCCGGTGAGCTGGTCGGGACGGACCATCGGCACCAGCCGGTCGGCGTCGATGGAGGCGGCCCGGATCCGCCCGGCGGAGTCGACCACCTGTACCCGGAGCTGCCCGCCGGCCACCGGCAGCGGGTCGGGCAGGGCGTTCTCGCCGGCCAGCCGGGCGACCGCGTCGGCGGTGCGGAACGCCTCCTCGTCGACGGTGCGTTGCAGCGTCCAGCCGAGCGCGACCAGCAGCACCACCCCGCCGAGGGCCAGCCCCACGGAGAGGCCGGCCACGCCGAGCACCATCAGCCGGGCGCGCAGGCCGAGCACCGGCCAGCGGGGGCGTCTCACGAGGTCAACCGGTAGCCGGCACCCCGGACGGTCTCCAACCGGTCCCGGCCGATCTTGCGGCGGAGGTAGCCGACGTACACCTCGACCGCGTTGGGTGCGGTACGCAGACTGGCGTCCCAGACGTGGTCGAGCAGTTCGGTCTTGGAGATCACCTCGCCGGGGCGGCGGATCAGGTACTCCAGCAGTGCGAACTCCCGGGCGGTGAGCACCACCTCGGTGTCGGCGCGGGTGACCCGGCGGCGGGCCGGGTCCAGTCTCAGGTCCCCGACGGCGAGGACGGTCGGCCGTTCCGGGGCGCCCCGGCGCAGTAACGCCCGCAGCCGGGCCACCAGCACCACGTACGAGAAGGGTTTGGTCAGGTAGTCGTCGGCCCCGCAGTCCAACCCGTCGGCCTGGTCGTACTCGCCGTCCTTGGCGGAGAGCATCAGCACCGGCAGCCAACACTCGTCGGCGCGCAACCGGCGGACCACCTCGTAGCCGGACAGGCCGGGGAGCATCACGTCGAGGATCATGGCGTCGTATCCGCCGTGCCGGGCGGCGTCCAGCCCGGCCGGCCCGGTGCCCGCCGTGTCCACCACGAACCCCTCGGCGGTCAGGCCGCGCTGCAACGCCGCCGCCAGCCGCGTCTCGTCCTCCACCACCAGCACCCGCATCATCCCAGCGTGCCACCCCGACGCGACCGACCGGGACGCCGTCCTCAGCCGGCTCACAGCACCCGACGGGCAGGATGGTCCCAGGAGGTGCCCCATGTCCGTACTGAAGAACCGTTCCACCCTGCGGTGGCTGGTGCCACTGGCCGCCGCGGTCACCGTCGTGGGCGGAGGTGCCGCGATCGGCACGTTCGCCGCGAACGCCGAACCCGCGCTGCCGCCGCGCAGCGCCGCCCAGTTGCTCGTCGACCTGCAGACCGCCCGGTTGGACGGGCTCTCCGGCACGGTGGTGCAGCGCGCCGATCTCGGGCTGCCGAAACTGGTCGGCCTGGCCGGTGGGGATGCCGCGCTGCTCAGCGGCACGCACACCCTGCGGGTCTGGTATTCGGGTCCGGACCGGCAGCGGGTCGCGTTGCTCGACACCCTCGGTGAGCGGGACGTCATCCGTTCCGGCCGGGACGTGTGGACCTGGGACAGCAAGGCCAACACCGCGACCCACCGGACCCTGCCGGAGTCGACCGGGCGGGCGGCGGAGGGCGCGTTGCCGGTCACCCCGAAGGAGGCCGCCGAGCGGGCGCTGGCCGCCGTCGACCCGAGCACGCTGGTCACCACCGGCCGGTCGGCCACCGTCGCCGGTCGGGACGCGTACGAGCTGGTGCTGACCCCGCGTGACCAGGCGTCCCTGGTGCACCAGGTGCGGATCGCCATCGACGCGACCGAGCACGTGCCGCTGCGGTTCGAGGTGCTCGCCAACGGTGCCGACCAGCCGGCCTTCGAGATGGCCTTCACCCAGGTCGACTACCGCCGGCCGGACGCCGACCAGTTCACCTTCAACCCGCCGCCCGGGGTGAAGGTGACCGAGGCGACCGGCGACCTCCCGGGTGCGGTGGCCGGGTCGAAGGACGGGGCCAGGTCGAAGGACAGGGCCGGGTCGAAGGCCGACGCGCACCGGAAGGCCGGGGCCGCGGCGAAGCCCGGGGCGGGCGACGACGCCGGTCTGCGTACGGTCGGGACCGGCTGGACCACCGTGCTGGTGGCGCGGACGGACGCGGCGGACGCGGCGCGCACCCCGGTCGGTGACGCGGCGAAGCCGGGACCGGCCGACGGACCCGGCGCGGCGCAGGCCCTCGACATGCTCAACGGGTTGCCGAAGGTCAGCGGGGACTGGGGCAGCGGCCGGCTGTTCGCCGGGAAGCTGTTCAGCGTGCTACTCACCGACGACGGGCGGGTGCTCGCCGGGGCGGTGACCCCGGAGCGGCTGTACCAGGCCGCGCGGGGCTGAATCCTGCACGCTACGACCCTCGGGGGTCCGGGCCGGCGCGAGCCGGTACGGGCCCCCGTCGGCGTGTGCCGGTACAGGCCCCCGTCGGCGTGTCCGACCCCGGCAGCGCCGACCTCGCCTGCCGGGAGGGTGGCAACACACCGGGTGGGACGCCCTGCGGTGTGCCACGGGAAGGTGGCGTCGGCCGGGGCAGGGTGAAGGCTTGGTGGAGTGCCGACGCAGGCGGTATCTTGAACAGTTCCCGAAATACAAAAAGGAATGGCACAAAGCCATTCCAGAAGCGATTTTAATCGACGAGGAGACGGCTTGTCAACGCACCCGGACGAGCTGCGGCAACCCGACGACGAGATCGGCCGCGAGCAGGAGTACGTCTCGATGCTCTACGGCCGGCTGGACGACCTGCGTGAGCAGGCCACCCGACGGCTCACCGACGAGCTGCGCACCGGCGGCGGCACCCTGCAGGACCGCTCGCAACGTGACAGCGCCGTGCGGATGTACGCCGACCAGGTAGAGCAGTTCTCGGCGGTCGAACAGGGGCTGGCCTTCGGTCGGCTCGACGGGGCCGACGGCAGCCGGCACTACGTCGGCCGGATCGGCATCTTCGACACCGACGGCGACTACGAACCGCTGCTGATGGACTGGCGCGCTCCCGCCGCCCGGCCGTTCTATCTCGCCACCGCCGCCAACCCGCAGGGTGTCCGGTTGCGGCGGCACCTGCGTACCCGGGAACGGAAGGTCACCGGCCTCAACGACGAGGTGCTCGACATCGAGACCGCCTCCCCCACCGGGCACGAGGAGCTGACCGGTGAGGCGTCCCTGCTCGCCGCGCTCAACGCCGGCCGGACCGGCCGGATGCGGGACATCGTCGAGACCATCCAGGTCGAGCAGGACCGCATCATCCGGGCCGACCTGCCCGGGGTGCTGGTCGTGCAGGGCGGCCCCGGCACCGGCAAGACGGCCGTCGCGCTGCACCGCGCCGCGTACCTGCTCTATACCCACCGCCAGCAGCTCTCCACCCGGGGCGTGCTGCTGGTCGGGCCGAACGCCACCTTCCTGCGCTACATCTCCCAGGTGCTGCCGGCCCTGGCCGAGACGGGGGTGCTGCTCAGCACCCCCGGCGACCTCTTCCCCGGGGTCAGCGCCCGCCGCGCCGAACCGGCCCGCACCGCCGCACTCAAGGGTCGGTCGGTGCTGGCCGAGGTGCTCGCCGCCGCCGTCCGGGACAGGCAGTGGGTGCCCGACGCGCCGCTGGAGATCGAGTTGCCCCAGCGGGAGGTGCTGCGGCTGGACCCGGAGACGGTACGCCTGGCCCGGGACCGGGTCCGGCGCACCGACCGCCCGCACAACCTGGCCCGTGCCCTGTTCGACATCGAGGTCGTACACGCCCTCGCCGAGCAGGTCGCCGAGCGGATCGGGGCCGATCCGCTCGGCGGGGACAACCTGCTGGAGGAGGCGGACCGCGCCGAGATCCGCCGGGAACTGCGCGAGGAACCGGAGGTCACCGCCGCGCTGGACCAGCTCTGGCCGGTGCTCACCCCGCAGCGGCTACTCGCCGACCTGTACGCCTCGCCGGAGCGGATCGCCGCCGCCGCGCCGATGCTCACCGACGACGAACGTGCCCTGCTGCACCGGCCGCCGGGCGACGGCTGGACGCCGGCCGACGTGCCGCTGCTGGACGAGGCCGCCGAACTGCTCGGCGAGGACGAGCGGGCCGCAACCGCCCGCCGGGAACGCATCCGCTCCTTCCAACGCGAGTACGCCGAGGGTGTGCTGGAGATCGCCCGGGGCTCCCGCTCGATCGACGTGGAGGACGAGGCCGAAGGCGGTGAGATCCTCGGTGTCACCGACCTGATCGACGCCGACCGGCTGCTGGAACGGCAGGAGGAGACCGACCGGCTGACCACCGCGCAGCGGGCCGCCGCCGACCGGAGCTGGGCGTTCGGGCACATCATCGTGGACGAGGCGCAGGAGTTGACCCCGATGGCCTGGCGGCTGCTGATGCGCCGCTGTCCGAGCCGGTCGATGACGATCGTGGGGGACGTGGCGCAGACCGGTGCGCTGGCCGGCACCCCGTCCTGGGCCGAGGCGTTGGAACCGTACGTGGCGCGGCGCTGGCGGCTGGAGGAGCTGACCGTCAGCTACCGCACCCCGGCGGAGGTCATGGCGGTCGCCGCCGAGGTGCTCGCCGGGATCGACCCGCAGCTGCGCCCACCCCGCTCGGTACGCCACAGCGGGGTGCCGCCGTGGGACCGGACCGTCGAGCCGGGCCGGCTCGGCGTGGAACTGGTCGAGGCGGCCCGTCGGGAGGCCGCCGGGCTGGACGGTGGCGGTGCGGATGCCCGCCCGGATGACCGGGAGGGGCGGCTCGGGGTGATCGTGCCGGTCGGGCGGGCCGACGAGCTGGCGGGTGTACTGCTGGCCGCGCTGCCCGAGGCGGCGGTCGGCGAGCAGCCCGAGCTGGAGAGCCGGGTGGTGCTGCTCACCGTCGGCCAGGCCAAGGGGTTGGAGTTCGACTCGGTGCTGGTGGTCGACCCGGACGGGATCGTCGCCGAGTCCCCCCGGGGCCGCAATGACCTCTATGTCGCGCTGACCCGCGCCACCCAACGCCTGGGGGTGCTCCGCCCGACCCCTTGACCCCCACCTCTCGAAGAGGGCCACCGCGTTCACCGGGCGACCGCCGTGGGGTCCGCCCGATCCCTCGACGCCCACCCTTCGATGCCCGACCCCTTCGACGCCCGACCCCGGCCCCGACGCACCGGGCCCGTGATCGGCAAGACCGTGCTGCAACATGGATGTAGTGGCCTCCCGGCGAGAGGAGACCACTACATCCATGTTCGAGCGTGATCATGGGGCGGGTGCCCCTCCAGCAGTGCGGTCAGTCGTCGGAGAAGTCGCCGATCTCGACGGCGCTGGCCGACTGGTCACTGACGGGGCCGCCGGTCGGAGTGCTCAGCCCGCCGGTGGTGGCGTCGCCGGTGGTCGTCGGTGCGACCGTGCCCGGGTGTCGTCCGGGCTGCCGGGCCACCCGCCGAACACTGGCCGGGCCGGCGGTGCCGCCGGTGGTGGTCACCGCCCCCTGGCCCCGGGTCGGGCCACCGTCGCGCAATACCTCCGGGTCGATCGGCACGTCGGCCACGTCGTCCGGGTCGTCCTCCTGGAGGGCTCTGGTCACGTCGACCCGGGGCACGGTCACCTCGTCGAGCGCCCCGGGGCCGTACACCCCGGCGGTGAGCCGCTCCTCGGCCTTACGGGTGGAGTTCCGCATCATGTCGTCGTCGCGCACGTCCATCACCTCGCAGAGTCTCGGCGGAACCCGCTGCGTGCCCGTGGCCCGCACGACCAAACACCGCATCCAGCCCCGGGGACCAGGTCAGCAGCAGGCGGTCGAGACAGCGACCGCACCCCGCCCCGCCCCCGGGCGGACCGCACCCGCCCCGACCACGCGTGGGCCGCACCCCGCTTCGGCCCGGGCGGACCGGAGCTGGGTCGGCGCGGCGTCGCCGCGTACCACGGTCGGGGCACCGGAGGGCTGGCCCGGCGGCGGCGGAATTTCGGCCGGAGCCGGTGTTACCTGCTCGCCGTCGGGGGGTAGACCCAGGGTGCCCCCGCCACAGCAGGCGAACCGTGCCGTGGCCGACCGCGGTAGCGGGGTGAGGGAGCGCAGGTACTCATCAAATCCTGAGGAGGACCAGATGAGCACGCAGGCTGCATCCACCAGGCCCATGAACCGGCCGATGGACACCGCCCAGCGCAACGCCATGATGAACGAGCAGACCCGGCAGATGCCGATGATGCACGACGGGCACCGGGAAGCGATGCCGTCTCCGGGTACGGAGACCAAGCAGTCGTTCCTGACGACCGAGTTCTGGGTGTACGCCGCCGCAGTCGCGGTCGTGGTGATCTCCGCCTTCTGGCGTGGTACCGCCACGAACGGCCTGAACATCAACAACCCGACGCAGGCGTGGTGGTTCCTGACCGCCCTGACCGGCGCCTACCTGGTGAGCCGGGGCCTGGCGAAGGCGGGTTCGGCACGGCGTTCCGGCGCGGAGCGCAAGGGTCGTCGCTGACCGTAGCTGACCCGAGCAGCGCGAGCTGCGCGGGACGATGGCCCCCGGGATTGCTCCCGGGGGCCATCGCTGCTCTGGGGGACCGCCGAGCAGGGTCCGGCCGTCCCGGTGTGTCCACACCGGACCAGGGACCCGCCCGGCGACGGCCCGTCCGCCGGACGTGACCTCAGTTCACTCGTCGCCGCCGAAGTCGCCGCCGTCGTCGTCGCCCTCGAAGGCGTCCTCGATCAGTTCACCGGCGACCAGGCCACCGGCGACACCGAGCGCCGCACCGGCCACCACGCCGCCCATCCCCGGGCCCCGGCCGTGGTGGCCGTGGCCGTGCATCGGGTAGCCGTGGGTGGGGGCACCGTATCCGGAGGAGGCGCGCAGGTTGCCGTACGTGGAGGTGGTCTCGCGCAGCCAGCCGTCGACGACCTGGACCCAGTCGACCCGGTCGACGTCGGTGTGGGAGACGGTGTAGCGGCCGAAGACGTCGTGCCCGGAGCTGAGGAAACCACCCCGCTTGTCGCACTCCAGCACCACCTCGACCCCGTGCGGGCCGGTCACGAAGGTCAGCTCCAGCTCGGTGATGGCCTGCGCGTACTGGGGTGCGGCGAAGAACTCGATCTCCTGGTAGAACGGCAACGTCTGCTGGGAGCCCCGGATGTGACCCCGCTCCAGGTCGGCGTGCTTGAACCGGAAACCGAGCTGCTGGAACGCGCCGAGGATGTGCTCGTGCACCGGCAGCGGGTGGACGTTGACCTGGTCGAGGTCGCTCTTGTCGACCGCGCGGGCGATCGCCAGCTCGGTACGCAGCCCCATGGTCATGCCGTGCAGACGCTGACCGTATACGTCGGTGATCGGGGTCTCCCACGGCACCGGCAGCTGGAACGGGAGGGCGAGCTGCTGCTTCGGCGCGAGCTGGAGCGGGCCGCTGACCACCATCCGGTGGAACTCCATGACGCCGGCGTACTCGCTGTCGCCGCCCTCGATCTCGACCCGGGTGACCAGGCCGATGACGACCTGCTCGATGTTGGCGGGGGCGTCCCCGCCGACCAGGTTCACGTTGCCGTCGAGGGTCAGGCCGGGCCGGGTGTTCGGGTTGGCCAGGACGGTGTCGACGCTGGGCCCACCGACCCCGAACGCGCTCAGCATCTTTTTGAAGACCATCGGAACTCCCGCTTCACGGTCGGCGCGTACTCCACCGTGGAGCACGCACGGTTACCCGCCGCACCCTAATTGCCAGGACTGTGAAGTGCCTGAAAGGACGCACCGGGGCGGGCCAGCAGCACCAGCATCACGCAGGCCACCACGAAGAAGACCGCCATGGCCGCCGCCATCGGCAGCAGGCTCGCGTACCCGAGGAGGCCGGTGAGGGGTGTGACCAGCGCGCCCGCGAGGAAACCCAGACCACCCTGGAGCGCGGCGGTGGTGCCGGCGGAACGCCGGCCGGCCTCCTGCGTCAGCGCGGTGCTGGCCGGCAGGGTCAGACCCATGCCGGCGACCACCACGGCGAGCAGCGTCCACGGCACGGCCAGCGGCCACCCGGCCTCCCGGTCGACCAGGGCGACGACGAGCAGCACGAGGGTGGCCACGGTGGACGCGGCGAGCCCGGCGGCCCGCAACCGGCCGGCTCCTACCCGCCTGACCAACACCCGGAACAGCAGCCCGGCGGCGGCCATGCCGGCGGCGTTGGTGGCGAAGATGAGGGTGTATCGGGACTCGTCCACCCGGTAGGCGGTCTGGAAGACGAACGCCGAGCCGCCGATGTAGGTGAAGAACCCGGCGATGGCCAGGCAGAGCACGATCAGGTTGGTGAGCACCGTCCGGTCGCGCAGCAGGCCGGCCATCCGCGCCAGCGCCGGGCGTGGGCCGCCGTCGTGCCGGCGGTGCGCGGGCAGCGTCTCCGGCAGGCCGACCAGCGCGGCCACCGCCATCGCCGCCCCCAGCCCGGTGAGGGCGACGAAGACGGTACGCCAGGTGCCGTGGTCGAGGATCACCCCGCCGACGGCCGGTGCCAGCACCGGGCCGAGGAACGTCACCGAGGCGATGCTGCCGAACCGGGCGGCGGCCTGGTCGCCCTGCCACGCGTCGGTCACCATCGCCCGGCCGAGCGCCACCCCGGTGCCGGCCGCGATCCCCTGCCCGAGCCGGGCGAGCACCAGCACCCCGGCGGTCGGGGCGGCGGCGCAGAGCAGCGACAGCAGCACGAAACTCACGGTGCTCACCAGGACGATGCCGCGCCGGCCCCGTACGTCGCTGACCGGGCCGAGCAGGAGCTGACCGGCGGCCACGCCGATGATGAACGCGGTCAGGGTCAGCTGCGCCATGGTGGCGCTGGTGTCCAGGGAGCGCCGCAGTTCGGGTAGGGCGGCGATGTACGCGTCGGTGGCGAACGGCCCGACCCCGGTCAGCAGCACCAGCGCGATCATGGAGGGCCTACCCGCCACCCGGCCGGGCCGGTGCGACCCGGACGGCGTCTCGACCCGCGGAGGTGTCACCCATGGACCGTAGTCCCGTGACCGGGCGGGCGCAGGGTTGTGGTGTCGGGCCGCCATCAGGCGCGTCCGAGCCTATCCGGCGTCGTCGACGAGCAGGCCGCGCAGGACGCTGCGTACCGTCGTCGCGAAGAGGTCGCGGGGCGCGGACGGTGACGGGTCGGTGACGGCGGCGACCAGGTTCGGGTAGGCCGCCAGGTCGGTGCCGGCGAAGCCGACCGGCGGGGCGGCGGACTCCTGCCGGGCGAACAGCGACGTCACCCCGGTCATCATGGCGATCGCCTCGAACTTGGTGGTGGTCGCGGCCGGCACCGGCCGCAGGACGGCCAGGCAGTGGTCGAACCAGGCCAGGCTCTGCGGGCCGGGGGCGGTCGGCCGGGGCAGAACCTCCACCAGCCAGGGGTGCCGGCGGTAGAGGTCGAGTTGCCGCCGGGCGAGGCGCAGCATGGTGTCGAGCCAGTCGTCGCCGGCCTCCGGGTAGGGGCGCAACTCCCCCGCCGCCCGGTCGACCATCAGGTCGAGCAGGTCGTCGCGGGAGGACAGGTAGCGGTAGAGCGAGCCGGCGCCGGTGTGCAGCGCGGCGGCGACCGCCCGCATGGAGACCGCGCCGATGCCGTCGGCGTCGGCGGTCGCGATCGCGGCGGCGACGATCTCGTCCCGGGTGTGTGTCGGCGCGGGCCCGCGCTGCCCACGGGCCGGCCGGGACCAGATCGGGGTACGCGCTGGCTCGTCGGGTGAGGTCACCGCTACACTCTAAAACTGCAAACGGTGTTCGCAGTTTTGTTGGGGAGGACGACATGCAACAGCACTGGACCGAGCAACGGGTACCGGCGGCCGACGACGCCGAGATCGTGCTCCACTCCACCGGCAGCGGGCCGGGCATCATCGTGGTGCACGGCGGTGGCGTCACCATCGAGGTCTACCGCCGACTGGCGGTGCGGCTGGCCGACCGGTTCACCGTGCACCTCTACAACCGTCGCGGCCGGGCCGACGCGGCGGCCCGCGCCGAGCCCTACGACGGCGAGCAGGACGTCGACGACCTCGCCGCGCTGCTGACCGCCACCGGGGTCGGCAACGTGCTCGGCCACAGCGGCGGCGGCTTCGTGGCCCTGCGCGCCGCCGCCCGTGGACTGCCGATCGACCGCCTCGCTCTCTATGACCCGGCGGTCCAGGTCAACGGCCTGTTCCCCCTCGACTGGGTGCCCGCCGCCCGCGCGGCGGCACACGCGGGCGACATCGCCCGCGCCCTGGCGATCACCGGGGCCGGCCTCAACACCCAGTCGGCCACGTCGCGCCTGCCACTGGCCGTCCAGGTGGCCATCTGCCGGCTGTTCCTGCGTACGACGATCGGGCGCACCATGGGCGACCTGCTGCCGACCACCCTCGACGAGAGCGCGCTGATCCAGCAGCACGACAGCTCGCCGCAGCGGTGGGCCGGCATCACCGCCGAGGTGCTGCTGGCCTACGGCGGCAGTGGCCCGCCCTATTACCGGCCGATCAACGAGGCGCTGGCCGGGGCGCTACCGCACGCCCGCACGCTGGTGGTGCCGCGCGCCGGTCACGACGCCCTCAACCGGGCCCCGCAGCACCTGGTCGACGCGCTCGCCGACTTCTTCACCACCCCGGTCACCTCGCAGCGGGCCCGCTCCTGACCAGCCGGCGGACAGCAGGCGGGCCGGCCTCAGCCGGTCACGCCGACCCGCCCGCCCTCACCGACCGGTGAGCACCGGCGACGTGATCACCGACAACTCCAGCACGGCCGGCAACGCCGCCACACCCGGACCACCGGCCCGAACCCAGGCGACCAGATCAGCTACCACGGCATCGTCGGCGACAAGTCCGAACCAGACCGGCCGCGCCCCGTGGCGTCGCGCGGCCGGACTGGGCTGCACCACCATCACGTTGGACTGCGCGCACACGTCCAGGCACAGACTGGTCCGCACTCGATGATCCGGCTCCAGAGCCTCTCGCAGACCGTCGAGCTGCGCGTCGTGATCGACCGTCGGGTGCTTGGTCCGGCTGCCGCAGCAACAGTCCCGGCACACCGTCACCGTGCACCCCTCGGTCAAACCCGTTCCTCCCGTAGTGCCCCCTCACCACGGTAGCCGCACCTCCGCCTTCGACCTCGGCCCAGAACTCGTCCGCGACGATCCACGGGGTTGCGCACCCCTCGTCGGGCGGCTACTGGCCCGTACGTCCATCGATGCATTCGCGGAGCAGGTCCGCGTGGCCACAGTGCCGCGCGTACTCCTCGACCATGTGGATCAGGATGTCGCGGACGCTGACCTGCTCGCCGTTGGCCATGCTGACCATCGCGCCGAGATCGGTCACCGAATCCAGCCACCTGTCAGCCATGGCGATCTGTTCTCGCCAGGTGGTGAACGCATCGTCCACGACGTTCGGGTCAGCCACCGCACCGTCGAAGTCCCGGTCGGGTTCCTCGGTGGACCAGTAGAGCGGCGGCGCGTTCAGGTTGCCCTGCAGGATCCGGTAGAACCAGTTGTGCTCCACGGCGGCCATGTGGCGGAGCAGGCCGAGCAGGCTCATCGTCGACGGCGGCACCGACCGGGAGGCCAACTGCTCCGGTGAGAGGTCTTCGCACTTCATGCCCAGCGTCAGGCGGTAATTGGACAGGTAGCCACGGATGGTTGCCAGTTCGCCCTCAGGGCTGACGGCGGACCTGGGGTCCGCTTCGGGTTCCGCCCACATGCCGTGGTAACCGACGTGCCGCTGACCGGTCATGCGTGCACCCTTCCCGATGGCTGCAATCCTGCCAAACCCGTTTCCGTGGGCGTCCGTGTTGTTGTCGACGCGCTCACCTCGGCAAGAGCGAGTCGCTGGTGGTGGCGTCTCCGCCCACGAGTGCGGTCACCGCGTCCAGAAGGCCGCCGGAAGGGCCTCGACGTCGGTCGCGGACCGTTCGAGCAGTGCCGTGATGGGCAGCAGGGCGGTCGTGGCAGCATCCCCGGCGGCGGCCAGGTGACGGATCACGTCCGCCTGCCGGCGGGCCCGCTGCGGCACGGCGGCGGCGAACCCACCCCGGTCGCCCCCGTAGCCGTACGCGTCGAGCAGCAGACGCAACCGGCGGGCCCGCTCGCGCAGGTCGCCGTCGGTCAACGGCCTGCCGTCGCGCGGCGACGCGAGCGGCACCCAGGTCAGCGCGGAGAACGCCAGCCCAGTCCCGGGACGACGGGCCGGCGGTGTCCCAGTCACAGAACCCGACCAGCCGGTCACCGTCCACCACCGCGTTGTAGGGGGACGCATCCTGGTGCCCGACGACCAGCCCGGGGCCCATCGTGCGGCCGACGAACCAGCACTCGTCAGGCGGCGGCGTGAAACCGGCGGTCAGGTCGTGGACCCGGCGCAGCCACCGGCCGACCTGGACCAGCATCGCGTCGGCCGACGCCCAGTCGGGCCAGGGCTCCCGGCCGCCGATCGTCTCCCCCGGCAGATAGCTGAGCATCTCGCGCCCCCGGTCGTCGAAGCCGAGCGCGCGGGGAGCGGCGTCGAACCCGGCGTCCTCCAGATGTCGCAGCACCGCGTGCACGGTGGCCGTCCACCGCGACGCCCGCTTGTGTACGACACCGTCGATCAACACGGCGCCCGTGGTGTTACCGCCGGGCAGCACTTCTTCGCGCATCTCCCGGGTATACCGGGCTCCGCAACGCCAGCGACACCGAATTTCGTACGACCGGGCCCGGCCGGCCCGACGATAAAGTCACGACGTGCTGGTCAGCTGGTGGACGACGGGCGGGGCGGCAGAGGGAACGGTCATCGGGTCTTCCACACCGAGCGGCGGGACGGGACATGGACCAGGGCACCCGCGACGAGTTGCTCGACCGCCTGGCTGATGCGGTCGAGACCATCGCCGTCACACACCCGACGCGGGTTGCCGTCGACGGGAGGCGCCCCCCGCTGGTATCCCGCACTCTGGTGCGAGGCGAAATAGCTCCGCCCAGGTGACACGGTTTCAAGCCCCGGGTTTGTTGAAGAGTCTCCATCGACCCGGGGCAGGACATAGTTCCCGAGGCGTGACATCCAACTTACGCCACCCGTCACCAAGCGGCGACATGAGCCTTATGAACTTCGACTCTTAAAAACGGAATGAGGGGGCAGTAATGCGGAAAGGGTTTGCTATAAAATGGCGTCCTATTTCATTACCGGCAACATAAGCAAGACAACAAGCATCCACAAAGCCAGCGTTGAGATGATAATGAACCCAATGACATGCGGTTCATACCAGCGAAAGATATTCCGAAGTGATGGCTTACTCCGAAAAGCAAGACCGCAGACTTCGGTCAAGAAATGATACTCTTCATTTCTGTAGTCAAACCACGAAACCATGCCAACGACAATCAAAAGGATTGTAAACGATGCAGCAATGGTGAGAAGTGTAGCAATTCCAATCATTCCAGATCTCGCAAGTTCGGGAGATAATTCCCATTTCCTATAGCCAACGAAGAGGGCAACTCCCGCACCAGCAAGCACAGTTGAGAGACTTTGGTAAATGCCAAGGATCTTGTAAACGTTCTCATTGAGCGAATGCAGTTGCTGCAAGATGAACTTGTAACGCTCCACATGCAGCTCAGAGACTGCACTTGTACCATCTAGGTAAGACTGATTGCATCTCACTGCAAGGACCTTTCGTACGTGGAGCCTACGAGGGAACCAGGTACGCGGGAGACATCAGCCCTAGTGTCGTGAATCCGACACACCACAGCCCATCTCTGCCGCGTATGACATCGCTAATCTGGCGGGATTACCCTGCGGGGCATCTGAACTATGCTTGAAGGAGACCCAAGGCCATGACTCCCCCCCTGATGACGACGGCTGAGCTTCGCGCGCAGGAAGCCACAGCCCTGTCGGCCTTTAGTGGGATAAATCTTGTAAAGATTAGATCGGAAGTCGCGGAAGCTTTATCTCACTTTGGTCGTCTCGGAATCTTCCAGGAATACACGAAGCATGATATATCTCACGTAGACGGAATGCTGGGCCTTTACAATTGGCTTATTCCTGATGATACCCAAAAGAAGATGTCGTCAGCCGACTGGCTATTGCTTACTCTAGCCACGTACTTCCACGATTTCGGCCTATTAGTAACCGAGGCCGAGTATAATCGGCGCAGTTCCTCAGCCTTCGGCGATTATGTGAGCGACATTCAGGCTGCGAAGGGCGCACAGGATAGTGATTACAGATCACGGGTAGGCGAAATTGAGCACGAGGCGGATAGAGATAAGTTCTTGTACCAAGAGTTCGTTCGGGAGAACCATGCGAGGAGGGTCCGCTCCTGGATCGCTGGAGAACCGGATGCCTCTCTAGGCTTTGATCCCGCTCTAGTTGAGCAGATAAAAGAATGTATCGGTGGAGTTGGTCAGCCGTTTCTGAAAGATCTCGCGCTGGTTTGCGAGAGCCATCACCTTGCGGACCTTAATGACACCGGAAAGTACAGAGTAGATAAGCCTTACGGTCAAGCCGAAGCTGAGACAGCAAACGTTCAGTACGTAGCAATTATGCTGCGCTCAGCAGATTTGCTGCACATTCGGAAAGATCGGGCGCCGTCGGTGGCGATGCGCTTCATTAACCCTAGCAACCCTATTAGCCAGGTGGAGTGGGCGAAGCAGAACGCTGTTGTAACTGTACGATCCATGCCTGCTCGAAATAACGATGGACAGGTCAACCGCCAAGCGCCTCGCGACACCATCGAAGTGCATGCAGAGTTCACAGAAGAAGAAGGTTTCTTTGCGCTAACGTCCTACTTGAGGTACGCAGACTCCGAGATTAAGCAAAGCTATCGCTGGGCTGAAGCATCGAACATCAATGAGGATACTCCTCATCGCTTTCCCTGGAAAGCAATAAATGCGGACAGTGTTGTGGCTGATGGATTCATCACAGAACCGTTCGAGTTTCAGATTGACCAACACAAGGTTCTCGATCTTCTTACTGGTCACACTCTCTACAACAACAGTAATGTTGCCGTTCGAGAGATAGTACAAAACGCCATTGACGCAGTGAGGCTGTATCAGTTCCTGAATAGCGCTAATTATAGTCCACAGGTCGAGATACGCTGGAGTCGAGAACGCCGAGTCCTAGAAGTGACAGATAATGGAACTGGGATGACTCAGACCGAAGTCGAAGGTAATTTTCTTCGCGTAGGTTCATCCCGTTACCAGGACCCCCAGTTCAAGCGGCAGAACCCAAACTTTACCTCGATTAGCCGATTCGGTATCGGTGTTCTTTCTGCTTTTATGGTTGCGGATGAAGTGCGAGTCGTCACGTGCCACCCCGACGAAGATAAGGCACGAGAACTTACCCTCCGGTCAGTTCATGGAAAGTACCTTATCCGGCTATTGTCAAAAGATGATAGTCAAGTGCCTAACCTAAGCAAATCTCATGGCACGTCTGTTAGGATGCGCATTAGGCCGAGCGCAAGGCTGGGCGACGTGGAGAAGATTCTGCGCCACTGGATCCTTGTACCCAGGTGCGATGTGCGCTTATACATGGACGACAGCCCATCCTTCACTCACGTCGGCTTTGACAGCGTTGAAGCTGCGTTAAAGAATTCCGTTGAATTTTGGCAAGATGGTGCCGCCGAAGTTCGGATGGAAAAAATCGATTGTGCGCAGATGGCCTACGTCACGCGGTGGAGTAAAACATTCAAGCAATCATCAATTCTCCACTATCCCTCTAGTTCGCGGCTCAATCCTCATTCGAGTGCTAGCCAGAGCGACCGACTCATTCCACCAGGAACATGTGTCGAGGGGATTAGGGTTACGACATCCCCGCCCGGTTACGCTGGGCCAGGCTCTGTATGGGCCTTGGTGGATGTCACCAATAACGACGCGATCAGAACAAACGTAGCACGCACCGGAATCGAACCATCGGAAGCTCATCGATCGTTGAGTGGTTTCGTGCAGTCGGCCCTGATTGGACATATCAACGAAGAGATCCGAAGCCTGCACCTCTCGCGGGGGTTTTCGGCCACTCGGGCTGCCGCGGAGGCTAACCATCTTGCGCAGCCAATCCTGCAGACGGCGCAAAGGGGCAAATATAATCGCACTCCTGATGGCGTAGATAAGGTGACAGCGTATCTGATTGAGTCAGATGAAGGGCGTCAGCTAGTTTCGCTAAGCGAGTTAGCGAAACTTCCTGAGATTGCCGCCTTAGAGGGACCACTTACGTCTCGTACAGAGAATTTTTTGGCATCACTTCCAACCCAAGCAACGCTTAGGTCACTTCTCGGTTTTGCAGGTATGCCAGGAGAGATCGTGCCAGATGTCCCCCTGCTTTGTAGCTGGTCCCCGTCGACGCCTTTCGGCAGGTGGCTGCTTGACCAGTGGGAAATCAGCGAGATATCTCCCAAGCTAGATGGCGAGATTCTTGAAGTCCGGTTCCGCTTAAGGAACGATCATGCACCACGTTGGATTTGTCTATCTTCCCCAACTTCTGCGCGCGTCTCTGAGGTAACACATCGACTGCTCGAACGATCTGAGCGGTTAAGGGCTGACAGTTTTTGGATTCTGAATCGCGACGTTCAGTGCGAAATTGATGGGCGATTCGAAAGTGTCGCCATAGGGACTGAGACGTTTCTGCTCGAATCGCACCCTCTTCGCTCGATTAAGGCGAGCTCACAAGATGTTAGTGAAACGGACCTGCTCTGGCTTGGGGGCCTAACAGCCGCAGTGGCCGCTCAAAAGGTAGAAAGATACGGACCGACCATGCGTCAAGCCGCCGCACGTTCGAAGATTAGCGCCAGCAAAGCTCACGAGGTGGTGTCAGAGCTTGACAACTTTGGCTTCTTCGAGCTGGTTGACCGAGATTCGGTACTCGATGCGCTCGGCGCTATCGAGGGTTCTTTGTACGACTGCTGGCGTTCGTACCGGAAAGAGTACTGGTAGCGCCCGTGCCAGCCGTCAAGAGCCTGTGTCAAAGTCCGCGCCAGGGCTTAAGCCGGCTTGAGGGTATTCCGCCTGGAAGGTCGGAAGTAGGCGAGGTCTCCGGTAGATGGTTCAGCGATCAGCAGCACCGGGTCGCCCACAGCCGCCGTCGAGACATTCAAGTTTCCCGGCACTGGCCTCGCCTTCTATCAGGCATACACGCAGAACATCGTCGGCAGGCCGGCCGGGACCGGAAGGCGTCTGCCCTCCGGTCCCGGCCGACGCGATCTGGCTGATGCTTGAGGTGCAACCCCTCCCTCTGCTGTCAGCGGTTGTTGAAGTCGAACTCGCCGACCTTGACGCCGTCAACGAAGGCCGCCCACTCGTCGGCCGTGTAGACGATCGTCGCCGCGTCACGCGCCTTGCTGTGCCGCACAGCCACCCGACCAGAGCCATCAAGCAGCGGCCCCGCCTCCACGCAGTTACCTCCGTTGTCCGGGCTCCTGGTACTGATGTGCCACGCCACTTCAGGCATGATCTCGCTCATGACAGCTCCTCTGCGAGTGCTGCGATCAGCTTCGCCGACTCGCTCACGCTGAGTGCGGCCTCCCGGAGGCGATCGTACGCGTGAACGTACCGCAGGGCCTTGTCCGATTCCATGAACAGCCGGCCGCCCAGAGTTTCAGCGTGCGCCACGTCGGAGTATGGGGCAGGCATCTTAAACAGCCAGAAGGTTCCATCGAGGCCGGCGTGGAGCCCCAGCGAGGCCGCCAGCACCCTTACCTCGATCGTCGGCCTGGTCAACATCTGGCCCAGATGGGCGAGCTGGGCGGCCATCACTCCACGGCTCATCACCGGGCGACGGAGCGCGGACTCTTCGACGATCACCGCAAGGTTGGTCGCGGAAGGCCCCTCAAGGAGGCGTTGCCGGTCTATTCGCAGTTGCACCCACTTGCGGATCTGACTCTCGCTGGTCGAGCTCGGCTCCGCGTTCCTGATGACGGCTTCGGCGTAGTCCCTGGTCTGGAGTAGCCCAGGGATCAACAGCGACGCGTAGGTACAGACCTGGTTCGCTCTCGACTCCAGCCAGGGAAAGTCGATGAAGGACGTGTCGTAGATCGTCCGGTCGAAGCTGTTGTCCCAACGATCCACCCGCCAGGCATCCTGGGCGAGCTGGATCAACCGATCGCGCTCGCGCTCGTCGTAGACGCCATAGAGATCAAGTAGCTCCACTACAAGATCCCGGCGGAACGGCCACTCGGCCCGCTCGTACCGGGCCAGTGACGAGAAGTCCCGCTCCAGGAACTTCGCGACGTACTTGAGGGTCAGGCCGCGTTTCTCCCGCAGCTCGCGCATCTGCTGACCGAGCCACTGCGCGCGCAAGGTGTGGACGAACGCTTCTCTCTTTGCGGCCATGCTCACCTCTCCGGGTTCCAGTGAAAGAAATCCGTTGGTGTGGTTGCACCAACACGGAGGCCACTGGAAATGTGGCCTTCGGGTGAGGGTGATCACCGGCCCCCGGGGACGCCCGGTGCAAGCGCAGTAACCGCGGCTGTGCCAACAGCCGAGAAGGTGACGAGAGACGGCCTCGCGGGTGGCAGCCGCATACCGGATCTCGTCGGGCCTCTACGTGGAGCCGCATTCGCATTCGTCTGTCGGCTCCGACCGACTTGCTGAATATCTATCACGGCGGCCGGGGTCACCGCGACCCCGTACCGCACGACACCTGCACATACCAACGGCAGCCCGGCCGCCGTACCGCCGAATGAGGCTGCGGTCGCCGGGCGGGGCGGTCCTGCCCGAAACGGCAGGGCCGCTCCATCGAGCACCCACCAGGAGGCGACCGATGATCCGCGACGCCCGCCCCGACGGCACCCTGCCGGCCCGGCTGCATCCGGTCCTGGTCCGCGACCACCAGTTCCCCACCGCCGGCTTCGGCCGTCGTGGCCTCGACCCCCGGGAGGTACGCCGGTTCCTGCTCCGGGTCGCTCTGGAGCTGGCCAGCCTGCATCAGGAGGTGACCCGGCTGACCGGGGAGAACACCAGGCTCAAACGGCTGCTGCGGGACCGCCGCAGCGCCCAGGCCAACCGGGGTCAGTGGTGAGCCATCACCCGGCACCCGGTGAGCAGGCGGTCCCCCCGACCGCCGCCGACAGCACGACCACCGCCGGGAGCAACACCGGCAGGGACGACGGTCCACGCTACGTGCTGCACCTGCCCGTCACGGTCACGGCTGAGGATCAGGCGCTGCGTTTCGCGTACACGCTGGCGCGGTCGTTGGCGTTGGTGCCGGGGGTCGAGATCGCCGGGGCCACCGTGTCCGCCGAGGACGACCAGCACGTACGACGGTGGGTGTTCTGTGACCGGATCATGCCGGACCGCCGGCGCTGCCTGGCGCGGGCCGACCACGACGGGCCGTGCGACCCCGACCGGTGAGCCGGGCGGCCGGGGTCAGTCGACCTCGACGACGACCAGCTCACCCACCTGCTCGCCGATCTGCTGGCGGCCGTCGGGCGGCAGCCCGGCGTCGGTGATCAGCAGGTCGGCCTCGGCCAGCGGGGCGATGGTGGCGATGCCGATCGTCTCCCACTTGGTGTGGTCGGCCAGCACCACCAGGTGCCGGGCCGCGCCGATCAGCCGCCGGTTGACCGCCGCCTCCAGCAGGTTGGGGGTGGTGAAGCCGGTGCGCGGGCTCATCCCGTGCACGCCGAGAAAGAGCAGATCCACATTGAGGGTACGGATGGCCGCCTCGGCCACCGGCCCGGTCAGCGCGTCCGACGGGGTACGGATGCCGCCGGTCAGCACCACCGTCTGGTCGACGCGCGGATTCTGGTAGAGCGCGTCGGCGACCGGGATCGAGTTGGTCACCACGGTCAGCCCGGGGACGTCGCCGAGCAGGGTGGCCAGCGCGGCGGTGGTGGTGCCGGCCGACAGCGCGACGGCCATGCCGGGCTCGACCATCCGGGCGGCCCGGCCGGCGATGGCCCGTTTCTCATCCTGCTGACGGATCGACTTCGCGGCGAAGCCGGGTTCCTCGGCCGACCCGGGGCCGGCCAGGGTCGCCCCGCCGTGCACCTTGTCGACAAGCCCCCGCTCGGCCAGCACCTCCAGGTCGCGGCGGATCGTCATGTCGGAGACGCCGAACCGGCTGACCAGGTGGCTGACCCGCACCCCGCCGCGCTGCCGGATCAGCTCCAGGATGGCGTTCTGCCGTTGCTGAGCGAGCATCGAACCTCCCAACCGCGCGGACGAGGGAACGGTACGCAGCTCAGGCCGCTGCGGCCGGGGGCGGTTCCACCGCTGGGACCGCTCCCGTCGCCGCCTGCTCCTCCCGGACCACGGCCACCTCCCCGGCGGGCACCCGCAGCGTCCCGCCGCAGGGCTGCCCGGTGAGCAGGTCGGTGCCGGTCACGTCGAGGGTCGCCTCGGCGTCGGTGTGGTTGACCACGAACAGCCAGGACCGGTCGTCGGCCCGGCGGCGGACCACCTCGACGCCGGGCGGGGCGGCAACCGGCGGGCGGGCACCGGCCTCGGTGAGCAGCCGGCCCACCAGGGCGTCGGTGGCCGCCTCGTCGAGCCGGGTGGCCAGGTACCAGGCGGAGCCGTCGCCGACCCGGTGCCGGGTCAGCGCGGGTACCCCGGGCAGCGGCCCGTCCTCGTAGGACGCCACCACCTCGGCACCCTCCGGGTGCAGCCACTCGGTCCACACGTCGGCGGTGGACCCGTCGTCGAGGGTCACCTGCTCACCGGCCAACAGCGGGAAGAACTCCTCGGTACGCACCCCGAGCAGCTCCCGGAACGCGCCCGGGTAGCCGCCGAGCCGGATGTGGTCGTGCTCGTCGACGATCCCGCTGAAGTAGGTCACCAGCGCCGTCCCGCCCCCGGCGACATACCGGCGCAGCGCCTCGGCGTCGGCGTCGCGGACCAGGTAGAGGGTGGGGACGAGGACCAGCCGGTAGCCGGACAGGTCGGCCGACGGATGCACCACGTCGGCGGTGACCCCGGCCCGCCACACCGCGTCGTAGAGCGCCCGCATCCGGTCGGTGTAGGTGACGTCGACGCTGGGGTGGGAGTCCAGCTCGACGCCCCACCACGCCTCCCAGTCGAACAGGATCGCCACCTCGGCCTCGACCCGGCTGCCGCGTACCTCGGCGAGGGCCTTGAGGTCGGCGCCGAGCCGGCAGACCTCGTCGAAGACCTTGGTGTCCGCTCCGGCGTGCGGGACCAGGGCGGAGTGGAACTTCTCCGCGCCGGCCCGGGAGGCCCGCCACTGGAAGAACAGCACCCCGTCGGCGCCGCGCGCCACGTGGGTGAGGCTGTTGCGGCGCAGCTGACCGGGGGTCTTGGCGACGTTGCGGGGCTGCCAGTTGACCGCGCTGGTGGAGTGCTCCATCAGCAGCCACGGGCCACCACCGGCGACGCTGCGGGTCTGGTCGGCGGCGAACGACAGGCCGAGGTGGGCGTACGGGTCGGTGGCCATGAGGTAGTGGTCGTTGGACACCAGGTCCACGTCGGACGTCCACGAGTGGTAGTCCATGTGCTTGGCCATGCCGATCATGAAGTTGGTGGTGACCGGCTGGCGGACCCGCCGCTTGAGCACCTCCCGCTCGGCGCGGAGCTGGGCGCGCTGCTCGTCGGAGGAGAAGCGGAGGAAGTCGAGCTGCTGGGTGGGGTTGGCGATGGTCAGCGTCGCCCGGGGCGGGTTGATCTCGGCCCAGTCGTAGTAGTGCTGGCTCCAGAAGGTGGTGCCCCAGGCGTCGTTGAGCCGGTCGAGGTCGCCGTAGCGCTCCCGCAGCCACTCCCGGAACGCATCGGCGCTGACGTCGCAGTAGCAGTGCACGTTGTGGCAGCCCAGCTCGTTGGAGACGTGCCACATCACCACGGCGGGGTGCTCGGCGTACCGGTCGGCGACCGCCTCGACCAGGGCCAGCGAACGCTGGCGGAAGATCGGCGAGCTGGGGCAATAGGCCTGCCGCCCGCCGGGCCACCGCACGGTGCCGTCGACGCCACGCGGCAGCGTCTCGGGGTGCCGGTGGGCCAGCCACGGGGGCGGACTGGCGGTGGCGGTGGCCAGGTCGACGTGGATGCCGCCGGCGTGCAGGACGTCGAGGGCGCGGTCGAGCCAGTCGAACTCGTACCGCCCGGGGGACGGTTCGAGCAGGGCCCAGGAGAAGATTCCGACCGAGACGAGGTTGACGCCGGCCCGGCGCATGAGCGCGACGTCGTCGGCCCAGACCTGCTCGGGCCACTGCTCGGGGTTGTAGTCGGCGCCGAAGTAGATCCCGTCGCCCTGCCAGCTGCCGTGTTGCCGCATGAGAGCAGAGCGTGCCCCTAGCGGTCGATCAAGTCAACACTTTCCAACACGAGCGGATTTTCCAACGTTTACCTCCCAGGCCACCTGCCAACGCTCCGATACCGATCCGGAGCTGCCCTCTTGACAGGGCCGCACGGACGGGTAGCTTCAAGCGCCACCGGGAGTTTGTGTTGGCCAATGTTCATTCTCGGTGGATCTATGTTGGCATTCCCCACTCCCTCCCCCACCACTGACGGCCCTCGGGCGCAGCGCACCTCTTCATCCGCAGGAGGCACCATGTCCCGTCCCCGCACCGAAGCCGAGTACCTCTCCCGGCTCGTACCGTCCTCCGTCGCCGGCATCGGACGACGCTCCCTGCTCACCGGGGTCGGCGCGGGCGCGCTGCTCGGCACCGGGCTGCTCGCCGGCTGTGGCTCCGACTCCGGGTCGGGCAGCGACAGCAAGGAGGTGTCGCTCGGCTCCAACCAGTCCGACCCGCAGCCCAAGGGGGTCATCGCCAAGGTGATGGACGGGTTCAAGACCTCGTCCGGCATCACGGCCAGCATCAACACCGTCGACCACAACACCTACCAGGAGAACATCAACAACTACCTCCAGGGCAAGCCGGACGACGTGTTCATGTGGTTCGCCGGCTACCGGATGCGCTTCTTCGCCGCGAAGGGCCTGGCCGGCGACATCAGCGACCTGTGGGGCAAGCTCTCCGGCTACTCCGACGCGTTCAAGAAGGCGTCCACCGGGGACGACGGCAAGCAGTACTTCGTGCCGTCGTCGTACTACCCGTGGGCGATGTTCTACCGCAAGTCGGTCTGGAAGCAGCACGGCTACCAGGTGCCGACCACACTCGACCAGCTCACCGCCCTCAGCGCGCAGATGAAGCGGGACGGGCTCACCCCGATCGCCTTCGCCGACAAGGACGGCTGGCCGGCGATGGGCACCTTCGACATCCTCAACCTGCGCATCAACGGCTACCAGTTCCACATCGACCTGATGGCCGGCAAGGAGGCGTGGACCTCCGACAAGGTCAAGAAGGTCTTCGACACCTGGGCCGGGCTGCTGCCGCTGCACCAGCCGGACAGCCTGGGCCGCACCTGGCAGGAGGCCGCCCAGTCGTTGCAGCAGAAGAAGAGCGGCATGTACCTGCTCGGTCTCTTCGTCGCCCAGCAGTTCGGCAACGACGAGCAGGACGACATCGACTTCTTCACCTTCCCCGAGATCGACCCGGCCATCGGGGCCAAGGCGCTGGACGCGCCGATCGACGGCTACATGCTGGCCCGCAAGCCGAAGTCCGAGGCCAACGCCAAGAAACTGCTGGAGTTCGTCGGCTCCAAGGAGGCCGCCGACATCACGGTGAAGAACGACCCGACCACCCTCGTCGCCAACAGCGGCGCGGACACCAGCGGCTACACCGCCCTGCAGAAGAAGGCCGCCGAGCTGGTCGGCTCGGCCACCGAGATCGCCCAGTTCCTCGACCGCGACACCCGGCCGGACTTCGCCTCCACGGTGATCATCCCGGCGCTCCAGCAGTTCATCAAGAACCCCAAGGACATCGACGGGCTGGTCAACAGCATCGAGAACCAGAAAAAGTCGATCTTCACCAGCTGACGGCGAGAGGGGGAGGACCGTCGTGTCCGACCTGCCCCTGATCCAAGCGGATCACGCCGTACCGGCACCGACCCCGGCCACCCCCACCCGGGGTGGTCGTGGTCGGCGGCTACGGCTCCTGTCCCGCACCGACCGCGTGGTGATCACGCTGATGGTGCTCGTACCGCTGCTGCTGGTGGTCGCCCTGGTCTGGTTTCCCGCGCTGGCCACCGTGGCGCTCTCCGGCACCGACTGGGACGGCATCGGCCCGCTGAGCGAGATCGACTGGGTCGGTGGCCGGAACTACTCCGACGTGGTCAACATCTACCCGCCGTTCGTGCCGGCGATGCAGAACAACCTGCTCTGGCTGGCCGCACTGTTCGTGGTCGCCACCCCGTTCGGGATGTTCCTCGCCGTGCTCCTCGACAAGGAGATCCGCGGCAGCCGGTTCTACCAGACCGCGCTCTACCTGCCGGTGGTGCTGTCGCTGGCGCTGATCGGTTTCGTCTGGCAGCTCATCTACTCCCGGGACCAGGGTCTACTCAACGCCGTCCTGGGCAGCCAGACCGACTGGTACGGCGACCCGAACGTCAACATCTGGGCGGTGCTGGTCGCGGCCGGCTGGCGGCACGTCGGCTACATCATGCTGCTCTACCTGGCCGGGCTCAAGGGCGTCGACCCGTCACTGCGGGAGGCCGCCTCGGTCGACGGGGCGTCGGAGACCAGCACCTTCTTCCGGGTGATCTTCCCGGTGCTGCGGCCCATCAACATCATCGTGCTGGTGGTGACGGTGATCGAGTCGCTGCGCGCGTTCGACCTGGTCTGGGTGATCAACAAGGGGCGCAACGGCCTGGAGCTGATCTCCGCCCTGGTCACCCAGAACGTCGTCGGCGAGGCCAGCCGGATCGGCTTCGGCTCCGCCCTGGCGACGATCATGCTGGCCGTCTCGCTGGTCTTCATCACCGTCTACCTGGCCGTCGTCATGAGGGAGAACCGGCGATGAGCGCGTCGACCACGACCCGTCCGCCGACCTCGGAGCCGGCGTCCGAGGCCGCCCCGCGCCGTCGGCCGCTGCGCCCCGCCCGGGTGGCGCTGCACCTGTTCCTCGGCGCGGTCGCCGTCGGTTGGCTCTTCCCGATCCTCTGGGCGGTGCTGACCTCACTGCGCTCCTACGAGTACACCGCCGCCAACGGGTACGTCTCGTTCGGCGGCTGGACGCTCGACAACTACGTCACCGCCTGGCGGACCGCCGAGTTCGGCAAGCACTTCCTCAACTCGGTCTACATCACCGTCCCGGCGGTGCTGCTGACCCTGTTCCTCGCCTCGTGCGTGGCGTTCGTGATCGCCCGGTTCAGCTGGAAACTCAACATCGTCCTGCTCGGGCTGTTCACCGCCGCCAACCTGCTGCCCCAGCAGGCGTTGCTGATCCCGCTGTTCCGGATCTTCACCGAGGTGCCGCTGCCGGAGTTCATGAGCGACTCCGAGCTGCTCTACGACAGCTACTGGGGGCTGATCCTGGTCAACGTCGCCTTCCAGTGCGGCTTCTGCGTCTTCGTGCTCAGCAACTACATGAAGGCGCTGCCCCGCGACCTCTACGAGGCGGCCATGGTGGACGGGGCGAGCATCTGGCGGCAGTACTGGCAGGTGACCATGCCGCTGTGCCGGCCGGCGCTGGCGGCGCTGGCCACCCTGGAGGTGACCTGGATCTACAACGAGTTCTTCTGGGCCACCGTGCTGATGCGCACCGGCGACAAGTTCCCGGTCACCAGCTCGCTGAACAACCTGCGCGGCGAGTTCTTCACCGACAACAACCTGGTGTCGGCCGGCTCGGTGCTGGTCGCCATCCCCACCCTGGTGATCTTCTTCCTGTTGCAGAAGCAGTTCGTCAAGGGCCTGACCCTGGGCGCGTCCAAAGGCTGACCCGACCGTCCCGCCCCCACCGGCACTGGCCCGGCGCTGGGGTATCCGACTGCGCGGGGGGACATGGATTTACATGAGAGCGATATGCCTGTCAGGCATAAATATGACCGCCAGGCATATCGCTCTCACGCGAATGATGTCCCCCTGGCCGCCGCAACGACAGTGACGACGCCGCCGACGTGCCCGTACCGCCGACGTGCCCGGATCCGGAGATGAGCGCCATGACCCTTCCCACCGTGCTTCACCTGCGCCGGGGCCGCACCAGCCTGGTGCTCGACGCGCGCGGCCCGGGACTGCCCCGGATCGTGCACTGGGGGGCCGACCTCGGTCCGGTGCCCGCCGACGACCTGCCGGCCCTGGTCGACGCCACCGTGCCGCCGGTGGTGCCGAGCAGCTTCGACGCGCCGACCGTGCTGTCCCTGCTGCCCGAGGCGAGCGCCGGCTGGAGCGGCCGGCCCGGCCTCGCCGGCCACCGCGCCGGCCACGACTGGTCCACCGCATTCCGGCTCGACAGCCTCGACGTCGACGACCCGGGTGGGGCGGCGCGGGTGAGCGTGCGGGCGACGGACCCGGGCGTCGGGTTGACCCTGACCGTCGAGATCACCCTCGACCCGGTCGGGGTGCTGACCGTGCGGCACCGGCTGCGCAACGACGCCGACCAACCCTACGAGGTACGCGAGCTGACGCCGGTGCTGCCCGTGCCGCCGGTCGCCACCGAACTGCTCGACCTCACCGGGCGCTGGTGCCGCGAACGCGCACCGCAACGGCACACATGGTCGCAGGGCGCGTGGGTCCGCGAGGGGCGGCACGGCCGCACCGGGCACGACGCCACCCTGCTGCTGGTCGCCGGCACCGCCGGGTTCGGCTTCGGCCACGGCGAGGTGTGGGCGGTGCACACCGCGTGGAGCGGCGACCACGTGACCGTCGCCGAACGCCGCCCGACCGGGGAGTCCACCCTGGGCGGCGGGGAACTGCTCGCCCCCGGCGAGATCGTCCTCGGCCCCGGCGACGAGTACGCCACCCCGCTGCTCTACGCGGTGCACTCCCCCGCCGGGCTGGACGGGCTCAGCGACCTGCTGCACACCCACCTGCGGGCCCGACCCGGCCACCCTCGCACGCCGCGCCCGGTCACCCTCAACGTCTGGGAGGCGGTCTACTTCGACCACGACCTGGACCGGTTGCGGACCCTCGCCGACCGGGCCGCCGAGGTGGGGGTCGAGCGGTTCGTCCTCGACGACGGCTGGTTCACCGGCCGCCGGCACGACCGGGCCGGCCTGGGCGACTGGCAGGTCGACGCCGACGTCTGGCCCGCCGGCCTGGGGCCGCTCATCGAGCATGTTCGCGGGCACGGCATGCAGTTCGGGCTCTGGGTCGAACCGGAGATGGTCAACCCCGACTCGGAGCTGTACCGCGCCCACCCCGACTGGGTGCTCGCCGCCCCCGGCCGGCTACCCCTGCCGTGGCGGCACCAGCAGGTGCTGGACCTGGCCAACCCGGCGGCGTACGCGCACCTGCTCGGTCGGCTCGACGCGCTGCTCACCGGGAACCCGGGGATCAGTTACCTCAAGTGGGACCACAACCGGGACCTCACCGAGGCCGGGCACGCCGGCCGGCCCGGGGTGCACGCGCAGACCCTGGCGGCCTACCGGCTCTTCGACGAGCTACGCGCCCGGCACCCGCACCTGGAGATCGAGAGCTGCTCGTCCGGCGGGGCCCGGGTCGACCTGGAGATCCTGCGGCGCACCGACCGGGTCTGGGCCAGCGACACCAACGACGCCCTGGAACGGCTGTCCATCCAACGCTGGACCGGCCTGCTGCTGCCCCCGGAACTGGTCGGCACACACATCGGCCCGGGGCGTTCGCACACCACCGGCCGGGTGCACACCCTGGGCTTCCGGGCGGTCACCGCGCTCTTCGGCCACCACGGCATCGAATGGGACATCGTCGCGATCGACGCCGAGGAGCGGGCCGAGCTGACCGCCTGGGTGGCCCTGCACAAGCGGCTCCGGCCGCTACTGCACACCGGGCGGGTGGTGCGGTTCGATCATCCGGACCCGGCCGTACAGGCGCACGGCGTGGTCGCCCACGACCGCTCCCGCGCCGTGTACGCGGTGTCCCGGGTGGCCACCTCCGGCACGCAGACCCCCGGCCCGGTCCGCCTGCCCGGCCTCGACCCGACCCGCCGCTACGCCGTCCGGCCCGCCGATGGGGTGCCGCAGCCGGCGGCGATGCAGATCACCGAACCCCGCTGGCTGCCCGGCGTGACGCTGGGCGGCGCGGTGCTGGCGACGGTGGGTCTGCACCTGCCGGCCCTGCACCCGGAACAGGCCCTGCTGCTGGAGGTCGACGCGGTCGACTGACCGGCCGCCGGAGGCAGGGCGCCACCCCGGCGAGGACGATGGTGGCCGGGCCCCAGGGGACCCGGCCACCGGTGCTGCGGAGGCGGTCAGCTCGCGGTGCAGGTCACCGTGGGGGCCGGGTTGCTGCCGGTCCAACTGCCGATGAAACCGAAGGCCGCGCTGGCCCCGGCACCGAGCCGGCCGTTGTAGTCGACGTTGCGCGCGGTCACCGTGCTGCCGCTGCTGCTCAGCGTCGCGTTCCAGGCCTGGCTGACGGTCTGGCCGTTGGCGTAGGTCCACTTCGTCGTCCAGCCGTTGATGGCCGCGCTGCCGGCGGTCACCTTGACCTCACCCTGGAACCCGCCCTGCCACGAACCGATGATCGTGTACGTCGCGGTGCAGCCACCGGTCGCCGGCGGGGTCGTGACCGGCGGGGTGGTGGGCGGCGGGCTGGTCGGCGGGGTCGTGGGCGGGGTGGTCGGCGGCGTGGTGGGCGGCGTCGTCGGGGTGGTGCCGGAGTAGACCGACGCCTCCTTCGCGGTCGACTTGATGCCGTTGACGCCGTTGAAGATCCGCTGCCCCCAGGTGGTCAGGGCGGCCGGGTTGAAGTTGGTGGTCATGTCGAGGTACTCCACGCCACCGCCGTTGCCGCTCCACGACCAGCCGAGGTAACCGATCCCGTTGGCCTGGGTGTACGACAGGATGGTGTCCTCGTCGGGGTTGCCGTCGGAGTGGTCGAAACCGAACTCGCCGACCACGATGGGCAGCTTGGCGGTGCGGAACCGGCCCAGGTAGTCGCTGATCTCGGCGGCGGTGTCGAAGACGCCGTACATGTGGATCGAGAAGACGGTGTTCTTCTGCGGGTCGGCGGCGAACACCCCGGCCGCGTTGTCGCGCATGGTGAACGACCAGTCCTGACCCCAGTTCGGGGCGTCCACCATGATCGTGTGGGTGATGCCGCCGGCCCGCAGCCGCTTGATCGCGTTGGCGTTGTCGGTGGCCCAGGTGGCGTAGCCCTGGTTGCCGTACGGCTCGTTGCCGATGTTGACGATGACGTACCGCTCCTGGCCCTGCAGGGCGCTGGCGATGCTCAGCCAGTAGTCGACCGCCCGGTCCAGGGTGATCGCCCCGGCCTGCTCGCCGTAGCCGGTGGTGTCGTGCACCTCCAGCACGCAGATCAGCTTGTTGGCCTTGCAGAGCGAGATGACGTTGCTGACGTCGGCGGCGGTGTTCTTGGTCCAGCGGTCACCGCTGGCCAGGACCACCCGCACGGTGTTCGCACCGAGCGCCTTGATGTTGGCGAAGGAGGTGGTCTGCTGCGGGTACCAGGTGTGGGCGTGGTTGACACCACGCATGATGAACTCGTTGCCGTTCGCGTCGTAGAGCTTGCCACCGGAGACCGTGAAACCGGCTGCGGCCTGGGCCGGCTGACCGAAGGCGAACACGGCGGCGAGGACGGTGAGCAGGGCGACACCGGCGACGGAAAGTCGCTTCTTCATGGGTTTCCTCAGGAAGGGTCGACCCCGTTGCCCTGGCGGGGTGGCGATGCTGGTGGGTGGCGCTCGGCTGCAGCCCGACAGCCGCCGCCGGAACTCCCTGGCCGCGTGCGGATCAGCGTATGCCGATGGAGCCGGGAAGGCAACCGGTTAAGTTGCTGACGCGTTTCCCGCCGGGCCTGTGGCGACCCACACCGACCATGGGCCGCCACAGGGGGCAGTCATCCCCACCACAGGATGCGACACCACCAGCCTGAACCGGTTAAGTCGGACCCTAGACCCCCCTCCCGGGACCGTCAAGGGTCACCCGGTCGGGCGAGCCGGCCGCACCGGCGAGGTTGACCGGCGTCGCGCAGGGGTATCCGGTGACGATCGTCGCCCGGGAGGAGAAACCAGGATGGTCCGCGTCGGCTACACCCTGATGTGCGAACAGACCGGCCCCAAGCAGTTGGTCGACCACGCGGTACGGGCGGAGGCAGCCGGCTTCGACCAGCTGGTCATGTCCGACCACTACTACCCGTGGCTCGACGCGCAGGGCCACTCCCCGTACGCCTGGTCGGTGCTGGGCGCGGTCGCCCACGCCACCAGCCGGGCCGAGCTGATGTCCTTCGTGACCTGCCCGATCCGCCGCTACCACCCGGCGGTGGTGGCGCAGAAGGCCAGCACCATCGGGGTGCTCTCCGACGGGCGGTTCACCCTCGGCCTCGGCGCCGGGGAGAACCTCAACGAACACGTGGTCGGCGGCTGGCCGCACGTGCAGCAGCGGCACGAGATGTTCTCCGAGGCGCTCCAGATCATCCGCCCGCTACTCAACGGCGAGACGCTGACCTTCTCCGGCAACCACTTCGACGTCCCCGACGCCTACGTCTGGGACCGGCCAGGGCGCCCCGTACCGATGGCCGTCGCCGCATCCGGACCGTCGTCTGCCGCCCTCGCCGCCGAGTACGCCGACGGCATCGTCGCCACCGAACCCGACTCCCGGATCATCCAGCTCTATGACGACGCGGGCGGCGCCGGGCAGCCCCGCTACGGCCAGGTGGCCATCTGCTACGGCCCCGACGAGGCCGAGTGCCGCAAGATCGTGCACGACCAGTTCCGCTGGTTCGGCAACGGTTGGAAGGTCAACGCCGACCTGCCAGACCCGGATGCCTTCGCCGCCGCCACCCAGTTCGTCCGGGAGGAGGACGTCGCCGACGGTATCCCCTGCGGTCCGGACGTCGAACGGCACGTCGAGGCGTTCCGCGCCTTCGTCGACGCCGGTTTCACGCACGTGGCGATCGTGCAGGTCGGCGGGGACAGCCAGCCGATGTTCCTCGACTGGGCGCAGGAGCAGCTACTGCCCCGGCTCCGCGACCTGTGACCGCCGTGGCCGGCGGCAGGAACGGTCACCCCGTCCTGGCCGCCGGCCACGCCGACCCGGCCGAGCCAGGGTTCGGGTGACGGCGGGGACCGGTCGGCGTGCCCGCCCCCGCCGGGTGGCGTCACAGCGGTCGCCAGGTCGCTTCGTCGTCGTGGGTGGCGACCGGCCGGACGGCGGCGGCCAGGTCCCGGGCACCGTCCTCGCCGCCGAGCGCGGCACTGCCCGCCGGACTCCACGTTCCCACCACCCCCCGGCAGCCGGCGCAGCCGGGAACGGCACCGACCGACCAACTGCCGGACTCACCGTTCTGGCCGAACATCCACGCCGGTCGGCCCTGCACGACGCCCGTCGGGTCGTCCGGCTGGTCGCCACGCTCCAGGCCGACGGTCAGGTCCCCACCGGCAGCGGAGGAGCCGGGAAGCCGGTAGTCGAGAACGGCCCTGCCCCATTGCCCGTCCCGCCAGCTGAGGTGGGCCTGGTAGAGCCGGGCGTCCGACGGCAGCGCCACCGGCCGGAACGGCACCCGGACCGGTTGCCGCTCCCACACCATCCCCGCGGCCACCCGGCGCAGCACCTCCGCCGGCCGGTCGAGGGTGAACCCGGTGATCGTGACCCAGGCGTCCGGGGCGTACTGCCAGGAGAGCACCGTCTCCTGGCGGTTGGGGCTGGTGTGCAGGAACGCCGGGTGCCCCTGCACCGGATCGACAGGTGAGCCCGGCGGGGTGGCCCAGGGTGTCGGCTCGTTGCGCAGCTTTCCCGCGCTGCTGTTGTCCCGGCTCAGCTGGTCGGTGAAGAAGTCCACCCCCCGCGCGCCCACGGTCACCGTGACGCTGCCGGCCCGGAAGTCGGTCCGGGCCACCCCGACCGGCGTGGCGCGGAGCGCCAGGGTCGTCTGCCGGTCAGCGGTGGTACGAAGGCTCCGTTCGGACAGGTCGGCCGGTAGCCAGGTCAACCGGAAAAGCTGCCGGGCCGGATCGAAGGCGGTGGGTGCCACCGTCGGCGGCCAGGTCCGGTCGGCCGGGGTCGGCGGCGGCCGTACTCCCAGCAGTGCGGTGACGCCGAGCAACGCCACGGCGGTGATCACCGCCGTGGCGGCGACGGCCAGCCGGCGACGCCGCACCGCGCGCTCCCCCGCCGTCACCAACACCGTTGCTCCCGGCCCCCCGGCCGGCAGGTCGTCGGCGGCCCGGGTCAGCATCTCCCGGACCAGGGTCTCGTCGTCGTGGATCACCGGTTCACCTCCGTCGGCTCCGTCAGCGGCAACTGCCGGCGCAGCGCAGCAAGTCCCCGCGCGGTCTGGCTCTTGACGTTGCCGGCCGAGCAGCCCAGCGCCTCGGCGGTCTGCTCGACGCTCAGGTCGGCGTAGAAGCGCAGCACCAGCACCATCCGCTGGCCGGGTGGCACCGCCGCCAACGCGGCCCGCACCGCGACCGTGTTCACCACCGCGTCGGTCGGTGGAACTCCCCTGGGCTCCGGCTCCGGCGGGCGGTCGAGCAGGCGTACCCCGAACCAGCGGGACCGGCGCTCCTGCCGGAACGCGTTGACCAGCATCCGGTGCACGTACCCCCCGATGTCGTCAGCCGCCCGTGCCCGACCCCACTTGACGTAGAGCCGGGTCAGCGTCTGCTGCACGACGTCGTCGGCGCGGTGGGCGTCGCCCCCGGTGAGCAGGTACGCCGTGCGGCGCAGCTTCGGAATCGCCACCGTGACGAAGTCGACGTATTCCTGCCGTTGCGTCGCCTGCATCGACCACTCCCCGTCCCGGACGCTGGCACTGTCACCGTACGGATGGCCCCCGGTATGGAAACGGTTGCACGGGGGAGAGAACTCAGAACGGACGCCAGCCGGCTCCGTTGACATGCCGGCGGGACCGGAAAGGGTTGCACGGGTTCGGTGGTGGGCGGTCAGGCCGGGTCGAGGTCCAGCTCGGCGACGACCGGGTAGTGGTCGGAGGCGTACTCGGTGTCGCCGCCGCGTACCACGTGGACGTCGCGCAGCCGGGCGGCGAGCGCCGGGGTGCCGAGCAGGTAGTCCAGCCGCATGCCGGAGAACTCGACGCCACCGCCGTGCCAGGTCGGCGCGGTCAACCCGACCTCGGCCGGGCCGGCGGCGCGGGTCGGATCGGCAGGCCCGCCGACGCGGGGCAGCTCAGGCGGCCCGGCGGCGTGGGTCCAGAGGTCGACCAGGCCGGCGGCGAGCAGCCGGGCCACCGCCCGGGTGTCCACGGTCCGCCCGTCGCGGCGCAGGTGCCGCCGCCGGTACGCCGCCGGCAGCCGGGCCACCCGGTCGGCGTGGTCGGTGCCCGGGTCCAGGGTGTTCAGGTCACCGGCGAGCAGCGCCAACTCCCCCGGCACGCGGCCTACCGCACGGGCGAGCCAGCCGGCCTCGATGCGCCGCCGCAGCCCGGTGTACGGGTCGAGGTGGGTGCCGAACACGGTGAGCGGGCCGGCGGTGGTGGCCAGCTCGACCCGCTGCGCCGCGTGGTGCAACGGTCGACGGACCGGCCCGGCGGAGCGGATGCGCCACGGCGGGCGGACCAGCACCGCCACCGGCTGGCCGAAGCAGCTGCGGGCCAGGTGGGGGCGCATCCCCACCCGGTCGGCGAACCCGGCCAGGACCTCCGGCCGGTCGAAGCCGCGCAGCTCCTGCACGGCCAGCACGTCGGGGGCCTGCGCGGTGACGACCCGGCACACCAGGTCCCGCCGGTCGGGGCCGGCCCGGTCCCGACCGCCGGTCCTGATGTTCCAGGTCATCATCCGCAGCACGGTGGCCGGCTCACCCGGGACGGCCGGCCTTGGCCAGCTCGTCGTCCAGCTCGTCGACCTGTTCCGACTCGATCTCGGGCCGGTTGCCCTCGTAGACGTCGGCGTTGGGTCGGATCACCCAGTAGAGCAGGCCGATCCACAGGCCGCTGAGGATGAGCGCGCCCATGAAGTCGGTCGGGTGGTGCATGCCCCGGTACATCCGGGAAACCGCCACCCCGACCGGCATGATCACGGCCATCGCCACGAAGAGCCACCGCCACCAGCGGTCGGTACGGACGAACACGATGATCGCGATGACCAGCCAGAGGCAGGTGGTCGCGGCGATGTGCCCGGACGGGAAGGACGAGGTGGGCATCTGCCCGTCGAGGTTCTCCACCGCCGGTCGGGGCCGGTCCACCACCCGGGCCGAGGCGAGGAACAGGCTAAGCTCGCCGAAGAGCGCCAGCACCACGAAGAGCACCGGGCGCCACCGCTTCCAGATGGCCAGCACCAGCGGGCAGAAGACCAGCGAGACGATCAGGATGGCGTGGGTGTCGCCGAACTTGCTCCACCACCAGCTCAGCTCGGTGAGGAAGTCGGTGTGCCGGGCGGCGAACCAGCGCGGGACGTCGGTGTCCAGGGTCTCGAGAATGGTGCCCTTGGCGTGGTAACTGACGTAGCTGCCGAAGGCGTAGAGCGCGCCGAAGACGATCACCCAGCCGACCAGCAGCTCGGCTACGGCGGAGCGCGGGTGCTCCAGCACGTGCTCCTCGGCCGGGGCGGGGGTGATCTTGTCACCGGCCTCCGGTTCCAGCCCCTCGCTCAGCGACGACACCGGCCGGCCACGCTCGCGCCGCCACAGCCGGAAGGCGTACGCGGTGACACCGAGCCAGGCCGCGCCGAGCAGCCAGCCGCCGATCACGTCGGAGACGAAGTGCACGCCGAGCGCGATCCGGGTCAACCCGATCAGCGCCACCAGCACGGCGACGATGGCGATCGCCGGCTTACGCCAACGGGGCGCCATGGCGGGCAGGAAGACCAGCAGCAACGCCCCGTACGCGACGAACGAGCCGAGCGCGTGCCCGCTGGGGAAGCTGTTGCCGGGTGCGCTGGCCACCGGGACGTCGACCACCGGGCGGAGCCGGCCGACCAGGGCCTTGAGCGACGGGTCGAGAATCAGCCCGCCCACCCCGGTCACGATCAGGTAGACCGCCAGCCGGGACTGGCGACGGATCAGCAGGGTGACCACGGCGATCGTGACCAGCCAGATCAGCACCGGTCGGCCACCCAGGTCGGTGACCGCCTGGAGCACGGTGACCAACGCGTGGTGCGGCGCGACGAGCCCGTTGAACCATTCGGCCGCCTCGTGGTCGGCGTGGTACATCGGGCTCCACTTGAACCGGACGAGCATCAGCAGCAGCCCGAAGGCCACGCCCGCGCCGGCCACGGCCAGCAGGCCGGCGACGCTCCGTTCGGCGAAATGGCCGAGCGGCCGTCGGGCCGTCGTGTCCTTGACCGCGGTCACCCCGCACCTCCCTGCGTCAACGTGGCGAGGCGCGCTGTACCCGATTCTGCCGTCCCGTACACGCCCGTCCGGTGTGGCGGGCTCAGAGTGCGGTCATGTCACCGGTGTCGAGCAGTTCCTCCCGCTCGGCCTCGGGCTCCCACAGGTCCGGCTGGGCCGGCTCCGGAGCGCCGATCCGCATCGCCTCCAACTGGGCGGCGAACGACAACCCGCCGAACAGCGCCATGCCGGTGAGGTTGGCCCACAGCAGCAACGCCATCATCCCGGTCAACGCCCCGTACGTCTGGCCGAAGCCGCCGCTGAACTTGACGTACGCGGCGAGCAGCAGGCTGGCCAGCCACCACAGGGCGGTGGCGATGCCGGCGCCGAAGTAGAGCCAGGACAGGCCGGGCTGCTTGCGTCGGGGCGCGTGCCGGAAGATCACCGCCACCGCGACCACGGTCAGCACGAGGCTCAGCGGCCAGCGCACCACCTCCCAGAGGCCGGCGGCGAGATCACCCCACTCGTAGTGGCGCTGCACCGACTCGCCCATCGCCCCGCCGCCGACCAGGATCAGGAACCCGGCCAGCGCGGGCAGGCCGGCGACCACGGCGAGCACCGCCGCGCGCAGGTACTTCCACAGCGCGGGGCGGTCCCGTTCGACGCCGTAGATCCGGTTGGCGCCGCGCTCGATCTGGGCCATGGTGGTGGTCAGCGCCACCAGGCCGGTGATCAGGCCGAGGGTCAACGCCAACTCGCCGGTGCTCTCGGTGCGGTCCCCGTCGCCGAGGAGATCCTGCACCACCTGCTCGCTCTGCCCGGGGGTCAGCGCCAGCACGGTGTCGGCGACCACCCGGCCGCCCTCCTCGACACCCAGGTCGCTGATCAGGCCGGTGAGCGCGATCAGGAACGGGACCACGGCGAGGCAGAGTTGCAGGGCGAACGCGCGGGAGTGGCTGAACCCGTCGCCGTAGCGGAACCGGATGAACGCGTCCCGCAGCAGTTGCCAGCCACCGAGCCGGCGCAGCGTACGCCAGGCGTCGTCGGCGGAGAGTGCGTCCGACGCCATCAACCGGGTCTCGGGGACGAGCTTGGTGCTACTCACGGCGGGCTTCCTCGATCAGCTTCTCGCCGCGCTGCGCCGCCGCGTCGGCGTCGTACGCCAGATCCGGGTCCTGGGCCGGGCGCGGCACGCAGAGCCAGAGCGACCCGGGTCTGATCTCGGCGGTCAGGGTCCGCCCCGGTGCGATCAGGTCGCCGTCGAGCTGCCGGGGCTGGGCCCGGTTGCTGGTGATGACGACCTTGCGGGCCCGCTGGACCTCCATCTGCGGGACGCTGCCCTGCCGGCGGACCAGTGCCCAGCCCATGGTGAGCCAGTGCCGCAGCGTACGCGGGGTGAGCACGGCGACGTCGAGCCAGCCGTCGTCGGGCTCGGCCTCGGTGAGCAGGCGCACCCCACCCTGGAGCCGCCCGACGTTGGCGATCAGCACGGAGCGGGCCCGGCGACGCATCGGCGGCCGGTCGTCGATGCGGATGGTGACCCGCATCGGCCGGTCCCGCAGGTGTTTCGCGGCCCCCACCACGTACGCGGGCCAGCCGATCCGGGCCTTGGTGGTCTCGGAGGTGTCGGCCAGCATCTGCGCGTCGAAGCCCATCCCGGCCATCACCGCGAAGCACCGGTCGTCGACGACGCCGACGTCGAGTCGGCGTCGTCCGCGCTCGACGGCCACCTGGAGGCCGGCGGCCAGGTCGTTGGAGAGCCCGAGGTTGGCGGCGAGCAGGTTGCCGGTGCCCTGGGGCAGCACGGCGAGTTCGACGTCGGTGCCGGCGAGCGCGGTGACGCAGGCCATCACGGTGCCGTCGCCGCCGCAGGCGAAGACCAGCTCGGCCCCGGCGGCGACGGCCTGCTCGGTCTGGCCCCGGCCGGGGTCCTCGGCGGTGGTCTCGTACCAGGTCGGGGCCGGCCAACCGGCGGCGGCGAGCGCCTCGTCCACGGTCGCGCGGAACTCGTCGAGATCAGTCACCTTCGTCGGGTTGACCACCACCGCCGAGCGCGGGGCGCGGTCGCCGTCGGTCACCGTACGCTTCTGCTCTGCACCGTCCACGGCGTCAGTGTGCAGCACCCCGGCCGGGTCAGCGACCCGACGACGACCGACGTTGCATTGACCGCAAACAGGTTTGATCCGGGTTGGGACCTACTCGACCGGTCAGGCCGCCGTCCGCAGCGCCAACTCGACCCGTCGGCGCAGGTCGTCGAGGTCCACGCCCGCCTCGGTCAGCACCACCGCCCCCAGGCCGCCACCCTCGCGGAGCACGCCGAGCAGCAGGTGTTCGGTGCCGATGTGCCGGTGCCGCAGCCGGAGCGCCTCGCGCAGCGCCAACTCCAGCACCTTGCGGGAACGGGGCGAGAAGGGCCCGCCGACCGGCCGGCGCAGCCGCCACCGTCGACGTGGGGCCGGGACCGCCTCGCGCAGGGCGTCCGGGCCGAAGTTGTCCTCGATCCGGGCGACGATGGCCGCGAGGTCGATGCCGATCTCGCGCAGCGCGGCCGCGTCCGCCTCGCCGAGCCCGAGCCCGCCATCACCGACGTGCCGCCGGATCCGGGCGCGAAGGTCGTCGGCGTCGACGCCGGCGGAGGTGAGCACCCGGCTGGCGAGCGCATCGGTGTCGGCCAGGACGGCGAGCAGCAGGTGTTCGGTGCCGACGGGACGTCGCCCGTCGCGCTGGGCCTGTTCGACCGCGCTCCGGACGACGGCGCGGGCCCGATCGGTGAACCGCTCGAACATCATTCCTCCCAGGTTCCTCGGACCGCCGGTCGCCCGGCGTGCTTCTTGTGGACCGCCTGCCGGCTCACCTCGAGCGCGTCGGCGATCTCCTGCCAGGACCAGCCCTGCCGTCGGGCGTTGTCCACCTGGACCACCTCCAGCCGTTCGAGGAGCCGACGCAGGGCGAGCACCGCGCGCAGGCCGACCCGGGGGTCGGTGCTGCCGGCGGCTGCCGCGAGTTCCGTTGCCCGACTCATGCTGTCAACTTACATTGACAATTCGGCCCTGTCAACCATAGTTGACGCACCCGACCTGCGCCGACACGACGCCGGACACCCCGGTCCAGGCCCGCGACGGTGCTACCGTCCGCTGGTGTTCCGTCGCCGCACCACCGACCAGCCCATCGAGGCGGCCCGCCGGCTGCCCGTCGGCCGGATCGAGTGGGAGATCGCCGGCGGCACCGTGGCCGGTCACCGCTACTCGGCCAACTTCGACGTCCTGCACGTCGACCCGGAACTACCGTTCGCGGTGGTCGTCGACGGCATGGGCGAGGGCGAGGGCAGCCGGGTCGCCGGCAGCACCGCGCGGGACACGCTGCGCGAACTGGTCCACGCCGGCTGGCCGGCCGTCGGCCCCCGCGAGCTGCGCGCCGCCGTCACCGAGGCCCAGATCCGGGTACGCCGGGCCGGCGCCGCCGTCGACGAGCTGGCCGGCTGCACGCTGACCGCGCTGCTCGCCGCGCCCGACGGCGAACTGGCCTGGATCGTCCAGCTCGGCGACTCCCGGGCCTACCGGCTGCGCGACGGGCTGCTGGAACTGGTGACCGTGGACCACACGATGGCCTGGCTCGGGGTGCTGCACGGCTGGTGGCCGGCGAACTCCCGGGAGGCGTCCCGCGCCCGCTACCAACTGCTGCGTTACCTCGGCCACCCCGACCGGCCCGACCCGGACCTGCTCGGGGTGCCGCTGCGCCCCGGCGACACCTGGCTGCTCTGCACCGACGGGGTCAGCGACCAGCTCGACTACCACCGGCTACGCGAACTGCTCGCCGAGCCGGACCCGACCCGGGCGGTACGCGCCCTGCTCGCCGCGAGCCTGGCCGAGGGCGGCAGCGACAACGCCACCGCCATCGTGCTGCGCGTACACCCGGGGACCGGACCGACCCGTCCGGCTGATCGGGCTCCACCGCCCCCCCGGCGCGACTAGCGTCGGTGGGGACGGCGCGGGGCGTAGGTGCGGGCGCCCGGGAGGTGAACCGGATGACCGGGTCCACGGGCGGGCCGGTGGTGGTCGGTGTCGGGCCGGCGCCGACGGACCTCACGACGGTCCGGCTGGCCGCCCGGGAGGCCGCCGCGCACGGCCGGGACCTGGCCCTGCTGCACGCCTTCGACTGGGAGGCCGCGTTGGCCGGCCCGTCGGTCGCCGGCAGCCGCGACGCCGCCGAGGAACTGGTCGCCCGGGCCGCCACGGCCGCGAACGATGTCGAACCAGGGCTGCCGGTCAGTGGGGAGATCGTCGAGGGGGCACCGGTCGAGGCCCTGATCCGCCGTTCCGGGACGGCGTTCCTGGTGGCCATCGGGGACGGCGGGATGGCCGGCCGCGGCGGCTGCGTACCCGCCGACGCGCCCGCCGTGCAGCTCGCCGCCCGTGCCGGCTGCCCGGTGCTGGTGGTCCGCCGCGACCCACCGCCCCCGGGCCCGGTGCTGGTCGGCGTGGACGGCTCGCCCAGCTCCCGGGCCGCGCTCGCCTTCGCCTTCGGCTGTGCCGCCCGCCGCCGGGCCCGGGTCATCGCGGTACGGGTGATCGAGCCGGGACGACCCGACGACGGCGACGACGTGCTCGGCACGCTGGTCGGCCAGGCCCGCCGGCACCATCCGGACGTGCCGGCGGAGTGCCACACCGTACGCGGCGATCCGGGGACCGTCCTGGTGGAGCAGTCCCGGTCGGTGCAGGTGGCGCTGGTCGGCGCCCGGGGCGACCAGCCGGGGCGGGGGATGCTCGGCGAGGTGAGCCAGACCCTGCTCTACCACGCGCCCGCGCCGGTCATCGTCGTCCGTGGGTTGGTTTCCGCCGGGGCGGGCGGGGCATGACGACCCGGCGAGGGCGGGACCAACGGCCCTGACCGGTGACCGGGCAATCACGAAGACTGGGTCTGCCCGGGGCGAATCGGCGCTTCCGGGTGCAGAACTCCCCGACCCGCGAGAGGCTTTGGCAGCATGGACACCGCTCTCGACCTGCACAGCCCCCTGACCGACGACGAGCTGCGCCGGCTGGACGCCTACTGGCGGGCGGCGAACTACCTCACCGTCGGGCAGATCTACCTGCTCGACAACCCGCTGCTGCGCGAGCCGCTCGCCCCCGAGCACGTCAAGCCCCGGCTGCTCGGCCACTGGGGCACCAGCCCCGGCCTGAACCTGCTCTACGCCCACCTCAACCGGGTCATCGTCAACCGGGACCTGTCGGCGATCTTCGTCACCGGCCCCGGCCACGGCGGCCCGGCGCTGGTCGCCAACACCTGGCTGGAGGGCACCTACAGCGAGCTGTACCACTCGGTGAGCCGTGACGAGACCGGCATGCAGCGGCTGTTCCGCCAGTTCTCCTTCCCCGGCGGCATCCCGAGCCACGTCGCACCGGAGGTGCCGGGCTCGATCCACGAGGGCGGCGAGCTGGGGTACGCCCTGAGCCACGCCTACGGCGCCGCCTTCGACAACCCGGACCTGCTGGTGGCCTGCGTCATCGGCGACGGTGAGGCGGAGACCGGCCCGTTGGCGGGCAGCTGGCAGTCCAGCGTCTTCCTCAACCCGGCCCGCGACGGCGCGGTGCTGCCCATCCTGCACCTCAACGGCTACAAGATCGCCAACCCGACGGTCATGGACCGGATCCCCACCGAGGACCTGCTCAACCAGATGCGCGGCCACGGCTACCAGCCGTACCTGGTCGCCGGGGACGACCCGACGCAGGTGCACCAGCTCCTCGCGGCCACCCTGGACCGGGCCTGCGACGAGATCGCCGAGATCCAGCGGGTGGCCCGCTCCGGCGGCCACGTCGAGCGCCCCCGCTGGCCGATGATCATCCTGCGGACCCCGAAGGGCTGGACCGGCCCGGCCCAGGTCGACGGCAAGCAGGTCGAGGGGACCTTCCGCGCCCACCAGGTGCCCATCGCCGAGGTGCGCGACAACCCGGAGCACCGGGCCGAGCTGGAGCGCTGGCTGCGCAGCTACCGTCCGGAGGAGCTCTTCGACGCCACCGGCGCCCCGGTCGCCGAGCTGACCGCGCTGCCGCCCAAGGGCGAGCACCGGATGAGCGCCAACCCGGTCACCAACGGCGGGCGGGTGCTGCGGGACCTGACCCTGCCGGACTTCCGCGACTACGCCGTCGACGTCAAGCAGCCGGGTGAGCCGGTGGTCGGCGCGGCCGGGGTGCTCGGCACCTGGGTCCGCGACGTGATCACCGCCAACCCGCAGACCTTCCGGCTGTTCGGCCCGGACGAGGTCGCCTCCAACCGGCTCGGTGCCGCGTTCGAGGTCACCGACCGGGCCTTCGACGGCCGGATCGAGGCCACCGACGACCACCTCTCCCCCGACGGCCGGGTGATGGAGGTGCTCTCCGAGCACCTCTGCGAGGGCTGGTTGGAGGGTTACCTGCTGACCGGCCGGCACGGCATCTTCACCAGCTACGAGGCGTTCATCCACATCGTCGACTCGATGGTCAACCAGCACGCCAAGTGGTTGAAGGTGACCCGGGGCATCCCCTGGCGGGAGCCGATCGCCTCGCTGAACTACCTGCTGTCCAGCCACGTGTGGCGACAGGACCACAACGGTTTCTCGCACCAGGACCCGGGCTTCATCGACCACGTGGTCAACAAGAAGGCCGAGGTCGTCCGGGTCTATCTGCCGCCGGACGGCAACACCCTGCTCTCCACCATGGACCACTGCCTGCGCAGCCGGCACTACATCAACGTGGTGGTGGCCGGCAAGCAGCCCGCCCCGAACTGGCTGACCATGGACGAGGCGGTCCAGCACTGCCGGCGCGGCCTGGGCATCTGGGACTGGGCCAGCACCGACGACGGTCAGGAGCCGGACGTGGTGCTCGCCTGCGCCGGTGACGTGCCGACCCTGGAGACCCTCGCCGCCGCCGACCTGCTCCACCAGCACCTGCCCGAGCTGAAGGTGCGGGTCGTCAACGTGGTCGACCTGATGCGGCTCCAGCCGTCGTCGGAGCACCCGCACGGCCTGCCGGACAACGAGTTCGACACCATCTTCACCCGCGACAAGCCGATCATCTTCGCCTACCACGGCTACCCGTGGCTGATCCACCGGCTCACCTACCGCCGGGCCAACCACGACAACCTGCACGTGCGCGGCTACAAGGAGGAGGGCACCACCACCACGCCGTTCGACATGGTGATGCTCAACGACCTGGACCGCTTCCACCTGGTCATCGACGTCATCGACCGGGTGCCCGGCCTGGCCGCCCGCGCCGCCCACCTGCGGCAGGAGATGGTCGACACCCGGCAGGCCTGCCGCGACCACACCCGCCGCCACGGTGAGGACGACCCCCGGGTCGCCGAGTGGCGCTGGATCCGGGAGACCCAACCGCAGCAGCTCGACGGGCAGTGACACCGCCGGGGTCCGTGGTGGGCCGGTCACCGGCCGACCCACCACGCCCCACCAGCCAGGAAAGGACGAGACGATGAACTCCGACGAGATCCTGGTCGGCTACGACGGTTCCGCCGACGCGGGCGTCGCCGTGGACTGGGCGCTGGCCGAGGCGCGGCGCAGCGGACGCCCGGTCCGGCTGGCGTACGTCTTCGAGTGGATGACCGTCGCCGGCTGGGTCGGCCCGGGGGTGGCCCCCGGGGTCTGGCCGGACGACGACGCCCGACGGCAGGTCGAGGAACTGGTGCACAAGGCCGCCGCGGACGCCACCGCCGCCTGGCCCGGCGTCACCGTGCACGGCGAGGTCTTCGACGGCCCGCCCGCGCTGGTGCTGGAGGAACGCTCCGCCGAGGCCGGGCTGCTGGTGCTCGGCAGCCGGGGCCACGGCGGCTTCACCGGTCTGCTCGCCGGCTCCACGGCGGTGTCGGTGGCCGCCCACGCGCACTGCCCCGTGGTGGTGGTGCGGGAGGCGCAGGCCAAGGTCGACGGGCCGGTGGTGGTCGGCTACGACGGCTCCGATCAGGCCGTCACCGCGCTCGGGTTCGCCGTGGAACGGGCCGCGCAACGCGACGCCCCGCTGCGGGTGCTGCGGGCCTTCGAACCGCCGGACGACCGCTGGCGGCCCTCCGACCCGGACGCCGAGGCCCGGCTCGCGGCGGACCGGGCCGAGATCGACCAGGCCCTCGCCGGGTGGCGGGAGACCTTCCCGCAGGTGCCGGTCACGGTGGAGATCGCACCGGCCCGGCCGGCCGCCGCGCTCGTCGAGGCGAGCCGGGACGCACAGCTCGTGGTGGTCGGCAGCCGGGGACGGGGCGGGCTGCGCGGGATGCTGCTCGGCTCGGTCGGCCAGCAGCTCATCCAGCACGCGCACTGCCCGGTAGCGGTCGTCCGCGAACGCTGACCACCCCGACCGGGGCGGCTTTGCGTGATCAACTTGCGGGCCGATGTCGCGGTGTCCCGAACGACCTGACACCGCGACATCGGCGGCCGAGGGCCGCGAGGGCGTGGCGGCGTTCCGCGAGCGGCGGGACGCCGCCTGGGTACCGACGGTTTGAGCCGGCGAGTGGATCAGGACCCTGGGGTGGGCGGGGCGGGATCGAGGGAAAGGTAGTCCTCCTCTTCCCCGGCCAGGTGCAGGCGCAGCACGGCGTCCAGTCCGTAGAGGCTGGCGAGCAGGTCGGGCACCTGGTCGGGGCGCAACCGCCCGTCGGCCCGGGCCAGGTGACCGCCGATCCGGTCCACCAGCCCGTGGATCTCCACGTGTTCCCGACTCATCGTGGCCGTCGCCTCGTCGCCGCCCAGCGGGCCGGCCAACGCCGGATAGAGCTGCCGCTCCTCGGCGTCGGCGTGCGGCAGCACCTCGTCGGTCAGCCGCCGGTGCGTGTCGCGCAGCGCCGGCAGGCACCCCTCGGCGGTCGGCCGGGTCGCCACCAGGTCGGCGGTGTCACGTACCCGGGCGAGCACGTCGCGTACGCCGGCATGCTGGCCGGCGTACCGGTCGAGCAGGGCGCGGGTGGTCGGCGGCACGTCCCGACGGCGCAGCCCACCATGCAACGCCCGCAACGCGTTGAGGATGACCAGCACGTCGATGCCCTCCTGGAGGAAGGCGCCCGCCACCGGCGGCAGCCGACCGGCGGCGGCGACCAGCATCGCGAGCACCGCCAACCCCATCCCGACGGCGGCGCTCTGCACCGCGATCCGGCGGGCGTGGCGGGCGATCTCGACGGCGTCGGCGAGCCGGTCCAGCCGGTCCACGGTGATCACCGCGTCGGCGACGTCCGCCGACGCGGTCGCCCCGGTCGCCCCCATCGCCACCCCGACGTGCGCCGCCGCCAACGCGGGCGCGTCGTTCACCCCGTCACCCACCATCACGGTGACCGCCCGCCGCGACTCCCGCCGGACCCGGTCCACCTTCTCCTGCGGCGAACAGCGGGCCAGCACCTCGTCCACCCCCACCAGCCGGGCCACCTGCTCGGCGGTACGCGGCCGGTCCCCGGTGAGCAGCAGCAACCGGGACAACCCGGCCTCCCGCAGCCGGCGTACCGTCCGGCGGGCATCGGGACGGACCGGGTCCGCCAGCAGGATCGCGCCGAGCGGGCCCTGGTCGCCGCTCACCCACACCGTCGACCAGCCGGCCAACTCGGCCCGGTCCCGGGCCAGCTCCGCCCAGTCGGGCAGGTCACCACCGAGCTGCCCGACCCGCACCAGCCGGCCGTCGACCCGGCCGCTCACCCCGCGCCCCGGCTCCTCGGTCACCTCCGTCGGCGTGGCCAACGCCAGCCCCCGCTGGCGGGCCTGCCGCACCAGCGCCACGGCCAGCACGTGCGGGGAGAGCTGCTCCACCGACGCGGCCAGCCGCAGCACCTCGTCCCGGTCGCCGCCGGGAGCGACCACCGTCTCCGCCGCCCAGGGCCGGCCCGCCGTCAGCGTGCCCGTCTTGTCGAGCAGCAGGGTACGGGCCCGGCCGAGCAGCTCCAGCGAACCACCGTCGCGCACCAGGACACCCCGCCGGGCCACCCGCGACAACCCGGAGACGATCGCGATCGGGGTGGCCAGCAGCAGCGGACACGGCGTCGCCACCACCAGCACCGCGACCGCCCGGACGAACTCCCCCGACCACACCCCGGCCACCGCGGCCAGCACCAGGGTGAACGGGACGAACGCCGCCGCGTACCGGTCGGCGAGCCGTACCGTCGGGGCCCGGTGGGCGGTCGCCTCCCGCGCCAGCCGGACGATCCCCGCGTAGGTGCTGCCCGCCGCGTCCCGGGTGGCCCGCAGACCCACGGCGGCACCGGCGTTGACGACCCCGCTGGGCACCTGTTCCCCGGCGGCCCGGCCCACCAGTTGCGACTCCCCGGTCACCACCGACTCGTCCAGCATCGCCGGGGCCGTCAACACACCGTCCACCGGCACCACGTCCCCCGGCCCGACCAGCAGCTGGTCACCCACCGCGACCCGGTCCAGTCCGATCACCTCGACGCCCCCGTCGGGGGTACGCCGCCGTGCCCGCCGGGGTGCCCGCTCCAGCAGGGCACGCAGGTCGCGGGTCGCCCGCCCCTGCGCGTACGCCTCCAGTGCCCGCCCCGTCGCCACCATCACCGCGATCACCGCACCGGCCAGGTACTCCCCGACGAGCAGCGCACCGGCCAACGCCAGCACCGCGATCACGTCCACCCCGAACCGCCGCCGCCACAGCTGACGCAGCACCGCCCAGACCGCCGGCACCAACGCCACCAGGGTCGACGCCGCCCAGACCACGTCGGCCGTTCCCCGCCGACCGGCCGCCCACAGGACCGCCCCGACCAGCACCGCCCCGGCGAGCAGGGTCAGCGGCGTCCACTCACGCCAACGCGCCCGACGCCGGCCGACCGGTCGCCCCGGAACGCACTCCCGCTGTTCCGTGCCCACCTGCGGATCGTCCCAACGGCACCGCGTCAGTGGCGCCGAACGGGAAAACGACAGGCCGAAGTGCCCGTCCGGGTGGGACCTGCCGCCGTGTCCGTACCGGGGCGGACGGGGCAGGATGGGACGGTATCCCCGCCCGTGGACCGACCGGGTGGGGCACGATGGGAGAAACGGAAAGGTCGTGCCGATGAGCCACCAGACGCCCGCGACGGACCGCCCGCTGACCACCGCGCTCGCGGAGGCAGCCGCGACGGCCGGCCACGCCCCGTCGGTGCACAACACCCAGCCGTGGCGCTGGCGGGTCCTGCCGGACGCCCTGGAACTGCGGGTGGTCCGGGACCGGCAGCTCACCGCCGCCGACCCGGAGGGCCGCCTGCTGGCGCTCAGCTGCGGCGCGGCCCTGCACCACGCCCGGGTGGCGTTGGCGGCCGAAGGCTGGACGGCGGTGGTCGAGCGGCTGCCCGACCCGCAGCAACCGGACCTGCTGGCCCGGTTGACCGGCCTGACCCCTGCCGGGGCCGACCCGGACGCGATGCGGCTGGTGCAGTGCATGCAGGTCCGGCACACCGACCGCCGGCCGGTCAGCGACGAGCCGGTGCCCGCCGAGGTGGTCGACGACATCACCCGCGCGGCGGACGACGAGGGCGCCCGGTTGCAGATCCTCGACGCCGACCAGGTGATGGAGCTGGCCGCCACCGCCTCGCACGCCGGCACCGTGGAGGCGGAGGACCCGCAGACGCGCGAGGAGTTGCAGTACTGGACCCACCGGGCCGACACCGGCACCGGACTGCCGCCGGAGGTGCTGCCGCAGGACCAGCCGCAGACCACCGTCCCGGCCCGCGACTTCGGCAGCCCCGGCAACCTCCCGGTGGGGCCGGGGCACGACAAGGCCGCCGTCTACGGGCTGCTCTACGGCGACGAGGACGAACCGGACAGCTGGCTGGAGGCCGGTGAGGCACTCTCCGCACTGTGGCTGACCGCCACCCGGCACGGGGTGTCGGTGGTGCCGCTGTCCGGCGTGGTCGAGGTGCCCGGCACCCGGCAGAAGCTGCGGCAACTGCTCAGTGGGCTCGGCTACCCGTACCTGGTGCTGCGGATCGGGCTCGCGGACCCGGCGCACGCCGGCCCGCCGCACACCCCGCGGCTGCCGGCCGCGCAGGTGGTCGACACCTCCGCGGTACGCGACCAGCGGTCCTGACGATCTCGTGCCGGGCGGTCACCGGGCGCTAAACTCGCCCGCGTGGCCGCCAGCACCCCTGCTTCCCGCAATGACCATCCGGTCCCCTCGTTGGGGCTGAGCCCGTTGTCCCGGGTCCGCCTCGACGAGCTGCTCCAGGAGATGCTCGACCGGGTCGGCGACGTGGTGACCAGCCGGGAGCGGCTGCGGGCGCTGCTCGACGCGGTGGTCGGCATCGGCACCGACCTCGACCTGCGCAGCACCCTGCGACGGATCGTGCAGGCGGCCTGCGAGCTGGTCGGTGCGCGTTACGGCGCGCTCGGCGTGATCGGTCCCGACCGGCTGTTGCACGACTTCATCACCCACGGCATCGACGCCGAGCTGCACGCGAAGATCGGTGACCTGCCGCACGGGCGGGGGGTGCTCGGCCTGCTCATCGACGAGCCCCGCCCGGTCCGCATGCCCGACATCACCCAGCACCCCCAGTCGTACGGCTTCCCGCCGAACCACCCGCCGATGCACAGCTTCCTCGGCGTGCCGGTGCGCATCCGCGACCAGGTCTTCGGCAACCTCTACCTGGCCGAGAAGCAGGGCGCGGCGGAGTTCACCGAGGACGACGAGGAGATCGTCGTGGCGCTGGCCGCCGCCGCCGGGGTGGCCATCGAGAACGCCCGGCTCTACGCCCTGGCCCACCGCCGGGAACGCTGGCTGGCCGCGACCGCCGAGATCACCTCGGTGCTGCTCGGCGAGGTACGCCGGACCGACGCGTTGACCCTGGTGGCCCGCCGGGCCCGCGAGGTCGCCGAGGCGGAGCTGGCGCTGGTGCTGCTCTACGACGACGACGCCGGGCAGTTCACCGTCGAGGTGGTCGACTCCGCCGACGGTGACGCCGACGGGCTGGTCGGCGCGCTGCTGCCGGCCAGCGAGACCAGCTTCGCCGGCTCGGTCACCGAGCGTCGCCGGGAACTGCTCGACAACCTGGCCGAGGCGGCACCCTGGCCGGTGCCGGTGGTCGCCGGCCCGGCGGTGGTCTCCCCGCTCGCCGCCGCCGACACCCTGCACGGGGTGCTGGTGGTGGCCCACCGGCCCGACGCCGGCCGGGCCGCCGACGCCGACGTCACCCTGCTGGCCAGCTTCGCCGGCCAGGCCGCCCTGGCCATGGAACGGGCCCGGGGCCAGGAGGAACGGGAACTGCTGGTGGTCCTGGAGGACCGCGAGCGGATCGCCCGCGACCTGCACGACGTGGTGATCCAGCGGCTGTTCGCCACCGGCCTGCAACTGCAGAGCGGCGCGATGCACGCCCGCCCCGACGTCGCCAAGCGGATCAACGCGGCCGTCGACGACCTCGACGCCACCATCCGGGACATCCGCCGCACCATCTTCGAGCTGCGTACCCCGATGAGCGCGGCGCTGCGTACCGAGATCCGGGAGGCGGTCGACGTGGCCGCCGGGTCGCTCGGCTTCCGCCCCGCCGTCGAGTTGGACGGGCCCATCGACAGCGCCGTGCCGGAACCGGTCCGCCCCGACCTCACCGCCGTGCTCCGCGAGGCGCTGTCCAACGCGGTACGCCACGCCGAGGCCAACCGGGTCGCCGTCGCCGTCCGGGTCGACGCCGGCCGGGTCACCGTGACGGTCACCGACGACGGGGTGGGCTGTGACCCGGCCGCCGCGCGGGGTGGCCTGGTCAACCTGCGCGAACGCGCCGAACGGCACGGCGGCGAGTTCGAGGTACGCCGGATCGAGCCGCACGGCACCCAGCTCTACTGGTCGGTCCCGCTGCGCGACTGACCCCCGGGCGGCCGGGGTCGGTGGGTCAGGGGCGTTGGCCGAGCAGGCGGGTGGCGAGCACGGCGGCCTGGGTGCGGCGCTCCAGGCCCAGCTTGGCCAGCACACTGGAGACGTAGTTCTTCACGGTCTTCTCGGCGAGGAACATCTTGCCGGCGATCTCCCGGTTGGTCAGCCCCTCGGCGACGTACTCCAGGATGCGGCGTTCCTGCTCGGTGAGGCTCTTCAGCTCGCGCGGCTGCTCGACGCCGCTGCGGATGCGCTCCAGCACCCGGGTGGTGATCGCCGGGTCGAGCAGCGACTGCCCGGCCGCGACCCGACGGACCGCGTCCACCAGGTCGGTGCCCCGGATCTGCTTGAGGACGTAACCCGCCGCACCCGCCATGATCGCGGCGAACAACGCCTCGTCGTCCTCGTACGAGGTGAGGATCAGTCCCTTGATCGACGAGTCGACCGCCCGGACGTCCCGGCACACGTCGATGCCGTTGCCGTCGGGCAGCCGGGCGTCGAGGATCGCCACGTCGGGGCGGAGGGCGGGAATCCGCCGGGACGCCTCCTGGGCGGAGCCGGACTCGCCGACCACTTCGATGTCGCCGCTGCTCTGCAACAGGTCGGCCAGGCCACGGCGGACGACTTCGTGGTCGTCGAGGAGGAACACCCGGATCATCCCTCGTTTCTACCCGCCCGGACGCGCTCGTGCACGGGCCGAAGGTCCCTAACCTGGCACGTCGCACCATCCTCCCTCGCGTGTCACGCCGACTGGGCCGGCCTGGCGGGTCGGGCACGGGGCGCTCCGCCAGTGGGAAGGGCGGCCCGGTGGGTCGGGACGTCCGGCCCTGCCCGGCCCACCTGCCGGTGACGGACCGTGGAGGGGAACCACCACCGGGAACCGGGGGCGGCGTCGGCCGGCCGGGGGCGACACGTTCCCCGCTCGGGGTGGAGCGGCACGAACCGCCACGGAAGGAGCACGACCATGGGCACCGGGTACACCGAGACGCAACTGCGGGCCGCCGTCGCGGACGCCGTCCGCGCGCCCTCCCTGCACAACACCCAGCCGTGGCGGTTCCGACTGCGCGACGGCGGAATCGAGGTGTCGGTCGACCCGACCCGCCGGCTGCCGGCCACCGACCCGAGCGGTTGGGGCACCCGGATCTCCGGCGGGGCGGCCCTGTTCAACCTGCGGTTGTCCCTGGCCGTGGCGGGCACCCCGGCGACCGTACGGCTGCGACCGTACCCGGCCGACCCGGACGTGCTGGCCCGACTGGTCCCGGAACTGCCGCGCCGCCCCACCCCGACCGAGCAGAGCCTCTACGCGGCCATCGGCCGCCGGTTCAGCAACCGGGCGCCGTTCTGGCCCGACCCGGTGCCCGCCGACGCCCGCTGGCGGCTCGGCGAGGCGGCCCGCGCCGAACAGTGCTGGCTGGAACTGGTGATCGGGGTGGGCCCCGTCAACGCCTTCGCCGAGGTCGCCCGCAGCGCCCACCGGGTACTCGAACGCGACCCCGCCTACCGGGCCGAACGCGCCGACTGGGTCCGCACCGAGCCCGCCCCCGACGGGGTGCCGGCCCGCGCCGGTGGTCCGCAGACCGAGCCGCAGGACCTGCTGCCGTCGCGGGGCTTCGGCGGCCTCGACCGGGCCCCCGGCCGCGACTTCGAACCGGAACCGCTGGTGGCGGTGCTCGGCGCGGCCGGCAACACGGTCGCCGACCAGGTGCTCGCCGGGCAGGCTTTGCAGCGGGTCCTGCTGACCGCCACCGACGCGGGGCTCGCGGTGTCGATGCTGTCGCAGCCGATCGAGGTGTCGGGGGCGCGGGAGGCGCTACGGCTGTCGCTGGGACGTTTCGGCACGCCGCAGATGGTGATGCGGATCGGATACGGCCAGCCGGGGGTGGCGACACCGAGGCGGAGCGTGGACGAGGTGCTGGACGTGGCGGTGGCACCCGGCTGAACCCCCGCCGCCCGGCCTGTACCACGCTCGACTTGCGCGGTCCGGGTCATCCGGGACGGTGCGCGGTGAGCAGGGCGGCTTCCCGGGCCGGGTCGAGGCCGACGGTCGCCCGCGCCGGCCGCCCCGCGCGGGGCGGGACCTCCCCCACCCGGCCCAGCCAGCGCCAGGTGTCCACGACCGTCTCGGCCACCGGACGGCAGGTCAGCCCCGCCGCGTACGCCTTCTCGACGCCACGCTCCTGCAACCAGCGGTACTCGTGGCCCGGCGGAATCCAGATCGGCAGGTCGTTCCACGGTTCGATCCCGGCGGCGAGGAGCACCTCGGGGTCGGTCCACCGCAGTCGGGCGTCGGCCCCGGTCGTCGCCACCGCCTCGGTGAGCAGTTCGCCCATGGTGGTGTGCCCCGGGCGGCTGATCACGTTGAACGCGCCGCCCACGCCCTCGGCGGCCCGGTCGAGCGTGAAGGCCGCCAGGTCCCGGACGTCGACGTACTGCACCGGCAGGTCGGCCGGGCCGGGTGCGAGGACGTCACCGCCCCGGGCCACCCGGCGCAGCCACCACGGCAGCCGCCCGATGTCCTCCCCCGGCCCGAGGATCAGCCCGGCCCGCACCAGCAGGGCGCGTTCCCCGAACACCTCGGTCGCGGCCAGTTCCCCACCGGCCTTGCACCGGGCGTAGTCGTCGTCGCCGGTGTCGTCGGCCGCCGACGCCACCACCGCCGATTCCTCACCGACCCCGGGGCGCACAGGCGGGGCGTAGACGGAGCCGCTGGAGACGTAGGCGTAGTGCCCGGCGCAGCGCAGCAGCGTGGCGGCGTCGCGTACCGCGCGGGGTGCGCCGTCCCAGGTGTCGACCACCATGTCCCACCCGCCGCCGGCCAGTTCGGCCAGCCCGCCCGGCGCGGTCCGATCACCCCGCAACCGGTGTACGCCCCGCGGGGTGCCACCGTGTATCCCCCGGTTGAACACCGTCACCGTCCAGCCCCGGCGTACCCCTTCGGTCACGATGGCGGACCCGACGAACCCGGTGCCGCCCAGCATCAGCAGTCTCATCCGTCCCACCCTGCCGGTCGGGGGCACCGATGCGGCACCCTGTTCACCGGCAGCGGATCTGCCGTCGGCAGAACCCGGGCCAGCACTGCTCGACTTCCCCCGCCGGTCCTTCGTCGACCGACATACGGGTCGGTTCCGTCCACGTCACGCGCGGCCCGGTGCACCCGGTGTGGGTGGGCAGGGGCGGTGGCGTGTCGACTGGCGTCACGACGGTGCAAGTGCGGTGGCGGCGGGCTCGTCCCCGCTGACCGAGTGGCGAGGGCATCCCGCCGGTCACCGGGCCATCCGGCCGGTCGGACCGGTGAGCGGCTGAAAATGGTCCACGGGACGGGCAACTCCTCGGGCTCCGTTATGCCTGTCAGGCATATTTATGACGCACAGGCATATAGCTTTCCGCGCAACAGTGATGCAGGGGACGCCGCACCCAGCACAGGCATAAGGGCAGCCCGGCAGCCCGGCAGCCCGCCAGCCCGCCAGCCCGCCAGCCCGGCGAAGAATGTCCGAATCTGGCGGTCCGGAAAACGGACGGAGGTGACGGCCGTGAGCCGCCTGACGGAATCCCGGCCGGCCCGGATGCGTTACACCCGGTGGACGGCCGCAGCGGCAGCCCCGCCACCGGGCCCGATGCAGCCACCTCCGGCAGAATGACCCACCACCGCGACGCGGAATGACCGACCACTGCCGGTCGTTACACCCGGTGCACGACCGCACCCACCCGGCCCGGCCACCCGCCGGGAATGACCCCGGGACCCCGGTCGTTGTATCTGACTCCGGCCCGTGCGGCCACCGCGTCAGCGGCAGGCCCCGACCGGAGCCCCTCGGACTTTCCCCCATGAGCGCCCCGACGTGGTGCCTGCATCCCCAGCCGCCTGTCCCCACGGGCGCCCGGTGGGTGTCAACCCCCCGAAGGAGCTTCCCCATGACCACGATCCTGCGTAAGAGTGTCCTCGGTATCGCCGGTCTCGCCTTCGCCGGTGGCCTCGCCGCCGGCCCGCTGCACCTCGGCGACACCCCCACCATCGACACCAGCCCCGTCGCCGTCGTCCAGGCCGACAAGCCGGCCGTGGACAAGGGCAAGCTGATCCCGCACGGCGTGCAGGGCGAGCAGTCCCGCATCGACCTGGGCGACGAGCAGACCGG
>NZ_JBFAQU010000020.1:0-115023 GCF_040678915.1 Micromonospora sp. NPDC049257 | reverse complement strand
GGGCTGCGCGGCGAGGGCGTCGACCAGCCGTCGGCAGGAGCCGGCCAGGTTCCACCGTTGGGCCAGCTCCAACAGCCGGTCGGGATCGGCGGGCGGTGCTGCGGCGGCCACCCCGGGGAGTGGTCAGAAACCTGCCGCGTGGGCGGCGGTGGTGCCGCCGACCACCGGAAGAACGATCTTGCTGCTCTTCAGGGCGACCTGGATGTTCGCGGCGGTGGTGTCCGCCTGGCTGGAGTACTGCGGGTAGCTGGCCACGATGATCACGCCGATCCGGTGGCCCGGCTTGAACACGTAGTCCTCCGGCAGCAGCGGGAAGGTGAAGTTGTACGACTCCCCCACCACCAGTGGCACGGCGGTCCGGATCGACTGCCGGTTCTGGGCGTCCATGATGCCCTTGGTGACCAGCTCGTAGTCGGCGGTGGCGACCCGCTTGGCGGTCTGCTTGTAGCAGCCGTCGTCGGTCGGGCTGTTCAACCCCCAGCAGTCCTCGGTGGCCAGGGTGACGATGCCCTCACCGGAGGCCCGGTGCGCCACCCGCTCGTCGGTGCCGTAGTCGACCAGGATCGCCCCGAAGTTGGTGTCGGTCTGGTCGGCCGAGGCCCGCAGCTGCACCTTCGGCGTGCCCGAGATGTGCAGGGGCGCGGTCAGCGGCGCGGACAGGAACGCCAGCCGGTTCGGCTGCACGGTGTCCGGGTTGAGGATCATGGTGTTCTGGCTCTGGGTCCGGCTGTCCTGGAACGCGCCGGTCGCCGGCTTGGCCGTCGGCACCAGCTTCAGGCCCCCCGCCCCGGTGGTGCCGGGCTGGAGGAACACCTCGGTGTCGGCCTTGCCGGGGATCGGCCAGTCGGCGTGGGTCTCCCACACGTCGGCGGCCCGCTCCAGGTCGACCCGGGGCTCGTCCATGATGCCGTTGGCGATCCCGTGCAGCCAGAAGTCGAACCACCGGTGCAGGGTGGACACCCACACCGCGCGCCGCGAGTCGAACGGGTCGACGTGCCCCTCCTGGGAGAGCCACAGCTTGCGCTGGACGTTGTTCTCCGCCAGGGCGTACCAGAACTTGCTGAAGTGGTCCGCGCGGACGTTGTCGTCGTTGAGACCGTGGTAGAGCAGCACGCTGGCGGTCATGTTGGGGACCTTCTTGACGTAGCTGCGCTCGTTCCAGAAGGCGGTGTAGTCACCGGTCTCGTCGCCGTCGGCGGCGGCCATCGCGTCGCGTACCGGCTTGCAGTAGTCCCGCCGCTCCGGGTTGGTGACCGTGTTGGCCAGCGACGCCACGTAGCTGTTACCCCGGGTGACCACGCCGTTGCTGCGTACGTAGTCGTAGTACTCGGTCGGGCCGCTGATCGGCACCACCGTGGTCAGGCCCTTGACGCCGGTCACCGCCGTCGCCATGGCCAGCGAGCCGTCGTACGACTTGCCGATCATGCCCGACTTGCCGTTGTGCCAGTCGGCGGTGACCACCTGACCGGCGGCGTTGCGCGCGGTGGCCCGGCCGTTGAGCCAGTTGATCGCCTGCTTGGCGCTGAGATTGTCCTGGTTGGCGTTGGTGGTGGGGCAGCCGGTGGAGTTGTTGGTGCCCACCATGTCCAGCAGGATCACCGCGTAGCCGCGCGGCACGAAGTAGTTGTCGTAGAACAGCGGCCACTTGTCGAGCAGTCCGTCGCCGTCCAGGTCGGCCTTGCACTCGGACTCGTTGCCCCGGCAGACCGTCGAGTAGTACGGGCTGGCGTCCATGATGACCGGCACCTTGAGCCCGTTCGCGGTGGCCGCCGGTCGCATCAGGTCGAACGCGATGATGTCGCGCAGACCGTCGTTGTCGCTGTCGAAGGTGGAGTCGATGAACAGGCGTTCCCGGATGGCGTCGCCATAGCCGAACACCGGCTGGGTGACCCCGTCCTGGACCACGATCGTCGGTACGTCCTGCGCCGCCAGCGCCTGTGGTGCCGCGCCCAGGGCGGCGAGCACCATCGCGGACAGTGCGGCCACCCCGGCGCGGAGGGGTGTTCCCGATCCAGCCATGCGGTCTCCTTGAATCTCGGCGAGACCGCGCACGTTATGGGCCGACCGACCGGCACCACCACCTGCACCTGTAGGAACTTTGCCCCGGCCGCCCCGACGACACCGGGCGGGGCGGTGGACGTGCCGGTCAGTCCCGGTAGCCCCACTGCCGCAGCGGCTTGTCCAGCACCCGTTCCACGGCGGCGAGCTGCGCGTCGCCCAACTCCTCGTGGTACGCGGCCCGCCGCCCGGCGTGGAACCGGTACCGCCCGAACCCCTTCTCGAAGGCCGGTGACCAGTCCAGGTCGAGGAAGTCGAGCATCCGGGCCACCTCGCCGCGCGGGTCGGCGAGCAGGTCCTCGTAGCGCACGTCGAGCCACTGCCCCTCGGGGTGCGCGGCCCGCGCCTCGGCGAAGGAGTCCATCAGCATCTTCCAGCCCAGCGCGGCGAGCACCGGGAACGACCTGTCGTATTCTTCCCACTCCTGGCGCAGGTCGGTCGGCAGCGGCCCGAGGAACCAGTTGTCCGGCCCGCGCCAGCCGTCCCACCAGCCCATCTGGAGCCAGGAGTTGGTCACCGCCCGACCGTCGCGGACCACGTTGACCACCCGCAGCTGCGGGTAGCCGGCCCGCAGGAACCCGGCGCGCGGCCAGCCCGTCACGTGGTGCAGCAGCAGCCGGCAACCCTGCCGTTCGATCCGGGCGTCGAAGAAGGCCCGCAGCCGCCGCCGCAGGTACGGGGTGAGATCGTCGGCGGTCAGGTCCCGGCACGGGCGGGAGAAACCGGCCACCACGTGCCGGTCCAGCAGGTCGTACGCCTCCGACGGGGCGACCCGCAACCGGCCCTTCTCCAGCAGCCGGCGGCTGTGCCGCAGCGACGTCATACCCGCCGGGCGGGGCGCGGAACGCCGGTACAGCGGCCCGTTGAACCGGCCGGCCAGGTTGAGCCGGGACAGCTTGTCGTCGACCCCGGAGACGAACCCGACCCCTGGATGCCGGGACAACAACTCCTGCACCAGCGTCGAGCCGCACCGCCCGGTGCCCACCACCACCGCCAACATCGTTCAGCCCTCCTCGTGCCCGGTCGACCCCGCCCGCCCGACGCCCACCGACCGTCCACCGGTCGCAGCCGGCCCACCCCGCGCGGGCCGCCCCGCCCCGGCCGGTGCCGGGACGCCGCGCCGCCACGGGTAGCCGAACCGGCGCAGCCCCGGCGCGGTGAGCCCGGTGACCAGCGCGTACGACCAGCGGGACAGGTCGCGCCGCCACTGCACGTCGGCGGTGATCGGCACCGGGCCGGTCCGGTGCCGCGACGGGTTGCCGGCCACCGAGTGCGTCGGCGTCAGCCGTACCGTCGCCGGGCCGGTGAACGGGCCGCCGTCGGGGTCGACCCCGGCGAAGGCGACGATCCGGCGCAGCGTCGCTTCCGGGTCGGCGGTCAGATCCTCGTAGCGCACCCGCAGGTAACCCGCCGGTGCACGGTCACCCCACAGCCGGACGGTCACCGTGTTCCAGACCAGCCAGAGCAGGGCCGCCTTCCACACCGGCGGTCGGCTCATCAGCTCCGGGTCGGTGTCGCCGTCGAGACCCCGGCGACGACGCCAGGAGAAGGCGGTGGCCCGGGGGTCACGGACCAGGTGCAGCACCCGCAGCTCGATGCCGGGCAGCGCGCCGAGCAACGCACCGTACGGGGGCAGCTTCGACGAGTCGACCACCACCCGTGCCCCGGTGTGCCGGGCCACGGCCGCGTACAGGTCGGCCAGCACCGCGTCGTCGGGGTGCGCGGGCACCGGCCGGAGACCGCGGCGGTGCCGGCGCAGCAGCGCAGGCAGCCCGCGCATCCGCAGCCGGCCGCGCAGCCCGGCGGCGATCGCGGCGGCCCGGTCGGTCGGCAGCTCCCGGCGCACCCGGTCCCACAGGGGGCAGTCCCGCAGCGGCCGGCCACAGCCGCAGGGCCGGTTCTCCAGCTCCCCGCGCTGCCACAGGTACCGCAGCTCCCCGGCGGCGAAGACCCCGTCGTACTGGCCCAGCACGGTGGTGACCAGGGTGCTGCCGCTGCGTCCGCTGCCGGCCAGGTAGAGCACCCGCACCGGCGGGTTCACACCGGCTCCCGCACGGCCTGCGCGGCGCTCGCGTAGACCTCCCGCAGCCGGGTCAGGTGCGCCTGTGGGGAGAAGTCCCGCTCCACCCGCGCCCGACCGGCCCGCCCCATCCGGTACGCCCGCTGCGGGTCGGCCAGCACCCGGTGCAACCCGGCGGCCAGCGCGACCGGTTCGTCGGCGGGCACCACCTCACCGTCCACCCCCGGGGTCACCAGCTCCGGCAGGCCACCCAGGTCGGAGGCGACCACCGGAACCCCGCAGCCGTACGCCTCCAGCACCGCCATCGGCTGGTTCTCGTTCCACCGCGACGGCACCGCCACCACCGTGGCCGAGCGGACCAGCTCGTGCAGCCGGGCCTTGTCCAACCGGCCGTGGAACCGGACCCGGCCGGGGGCCCGCCGCCGGGCCAGCTCGGTCAGCCCGTCGCGGGCCGGGCCGTCCCCGGCCACCTCCAGCACCACGTCGTCGGGCAGCCGGGTGAGCGCCTCGATCAGCACGTCGACGCCCTTCTCGGCGGCCAGTCTGCCGGCGAAGACCACCGGCCCGCCGGGTGCCGTCTTGACCGCCGTCGCGGCGACGTCGACGAAGTGCGACACCACGTGCATCCGGTCGGGGAAGACCCCGGCCCGGCGCATCACGTCGGCCAGGAACCGGCTCGGGCTGACGAACGCCTGCACCGGCCCGTACGCCCGGGTGGTGCGGTGCAGCCACGACTCGACGGCGAGCAGCGAGCTGGCCCCCAACGAGCCGTCCTTGCAGCGGCGGCGGGCCGCGCGCAGCGGACCGCCGGTCACGCAGGCGTCGCAGACCGCGCCCCGGTCGAGCATCTGGTAGCTGGGGCAGGCCAGCTTGTAGTCGTGCAGGGTCATCACCGCCGGCACCCGGGCGGCGCGCACCGCGGCCAGCACCGACGGGGAGAGCTGGTGGTAGATGTTGTGCAGGTGGACCACGTCGGGCCGGAACTCGTCGAGCACCCGGGCCAGGCCCCGCCGGCTGGCCGGCGACCAGATCATCCGGGCCGCGACCGCCGCCCGGGCGCCCGCGCCGCGCGGCGTCGGGTCCAGCTCCACGTGGGACGGGAAGTGCCTGGCGTACGGGGTGGGCGCGTCGTTGTCCGGGTGGGTCATGCCGAAGAAGGCCACCTCGTCGCCGTCGCCCCGTTGCAGCTCGGCGACGTCGAGCAGGTAGCCCTCGGCGCCGCCGCGCCGGTAGAGGAACTTGTTGACGTGGAGGACACGCATCGGCCTGCTCCGGAGGTGGCTGCTGGGGTCCGTCGGGGGTCGGGAGGTGGGGTGGTCGCCCCGGACAGCAGCGGTGACCAGGGGCCCCACCGTATGCAACACCGGTGTCGTGAGTCCAGCTCATGATCCCCAAGTAGCCACACGGCCCATCGCCGGCTGACCACACGGCCACGTGGTCAGCCGCGATGATCTGCCGGTACCGTGTGCCCCACCCCGCCCGACGTGCCCGAGGAGGACCCGGTGCCCCACCCCGACGAACCTTCGGCGCTGGCGTACACCGCCCGTCGGGTCCGCCGGCACCTGCGCTGGGCGCGTACCGAGGGCATCCGGCGACTGGTCGAGGAGGACCGGCTCGACCCGGTCGACCGGGCCCGCACCGCCCTGGCCAAATGGCGCTGGCGACGGACCCATCCCGGGCCGCCCGGCCGGGCCGTCCCGGTCTACCTGGTGGGCCTGCAACGCTCCGGCACCAACATGCTGACCCGGGGGTTGGACGCCGACCCGTCGGTGGAGGTCCGCAACGAGAACGACCGGGTGGTGTTCCACCGTTTCCGGCTGCGCCCCGACCCGGTGCTGACCGCCGTCATCCGGCGCAGCCGGCACCGGTACGTGCTGGTCAAGCCGCTGTGCGACACGCACCGGGTGGACGAGCTGCTCGACCTGTCCGGGGTCGCGCCGGGGCGGGCGCTGTGGGCGTACCGGGACGTCGACGACCGCGCCCGCTCCGAGGTGGCGAAGTTCGGCGACGCCAACCTGCGGGCGTTGCGGGCGATCGCCGACGGCACCATCGGGGACCGCTGGCAGGGGCAACGCCTGGACCCGTCGACGCGGGAGCTGGTCGCCGGCTTCGACCACGACCGGATGACCCCGCACACCGCCGCCGCCCTGTTCTGGTACGTCCGCAACTCGCTGTACTTCTCCCTGGGCCTGGCCGACCGCCCGGACACCCTGCTCTGCTCGTACGACGCGCTGGTCGCCGACCCGGCCGGGTACACCCGGCGGTTGTGCGCCTTCCTCGACCTGCCGTACGACCCGGTGTTGCACGCGCACGTCGGCGTCCGCAGCCCGGCGCGGCCCCGGCTGGACATCGACCCCCGAGTACGGGCGCTGTGCACCGAGCTGACGGGCCGGTTGGACGCGTCGGCCGGCCGACCCGAGGCGGTGGAGCATGGCTGACCCCACCGACCCGGCCCCGCACACCGCACCGGACCTGCAGGCCCGGCCCGCACGGACGGCCGACCCCGCACCGGACCCGCAGGCCCGGCCCGCGCCGGACGCGGCAGCCGGGGCGGGTCGGCCGCAGGGGCCGATCTTCCTGGTCGGGTGCCAGCGGTCCGGCACCACGATGCTGCGGCTGGTGCTCGACTCGCACTCCCGGGTCAGCTGCGGCCCGGAGACCCGGTTCCTGGCCGACATGCAACGCATCGTCGGGCGGGACTGGGAACGGCTGTCCCGCTTCGGATTCCCCCGCGATTACTGGCTGGGCCGCATCGCCGACTTCTTCGGCGGCATCCAGGCCGACTACGCCCGCTCCCGGGGCAAGACCCGCTGGGCCGACAAGACCCCGCTGTACGCGCTCTCCATCGACTTCCTGGCCGAGGTCTTCCCCGACGCGCAGTTCGTGCACGTCGTGCGGGACGGCCGGGACGTGGTGGTGTCGCACCGCAAACGGTTCGGCTACTGGTCGGCGGTCAAGTGCGTGGTGAAGTGGCCGCGCTACATCCGGATCGCCCGCGCCGCCGGGGCCCGGCTGCCGGCCGACCGCTACCACGAACTGCGCTACGAGGAGACGGTCACCGACCCGGAGAAGGCCATGCGTGGCCTGTTCGAGTTCCTCGGCGAACCCTGGGAGGCTGGCGTGCTCGACTACGACGGCAAGCAGCACGACGTGGCGGGCAAGTACACCGCCGAGGCGGAGCGACGGCGGGCCGCCGCCGGCACCGACGCCCCGATCTACGGTTCCCGGGTCGGCACCTACCGCCGGGAGCTGGACCCCTTCCTGCGGGTGCTGGTCCGGGTCTTCTCCGGTGCCACCCTGCGCGAACTGGGCTACCGGTGAACCGCCGGGACGGGTCGCCGGGGCGGCGGGCGGCCGGACCACCGGCGACCGGCCGGGCCGGGTCGTCGGCACACCGTCGGGCCGGGGCGGCGGTGGCCCGCCGGGCCGGGCGGCGGACGCTGATCGCCGGTGCGCTGCTGTTCGCCCTGGTCGCCGGGGCTGCCTGTTCGGACGATCCCGCTCCTGCTCCCCGGCCCGCCCCCTCGGCGACCGGGCCGTCGGCCGGTGCCAGCGGTACGCCGCTGCCGGCCGGTGCGCCGGTCCGCAACCCGTTCGGTGCGCACTGGGACTTCTCCCGGCACGACCAGTTCGTGCCCTACCTGGAGAAGCTCACCGGCTCGACGACGTACCACGAGCTGAGCTGGTGTGACATCGAGAAGACCCAGGGCAGCCCGGACTTCGCGGCGGTGGACCAGATCGCCGAACGCAGCCGCAAGCTCGGCATCACCCTGCACCTGAAGATCCGCACCGGGGTGTGCTGGGCGACCGGCGGGACGGCGAAGTTCACCCGGGGCCAGGCCAACAAGACCGAGTCGGCGATGCCGACGGACCTGGCCGCCTACCAGAACTTCGTCCGCACACTGGTGCAGCGGTACGCGCCGTACGGCGTCGGCGAGTACGCCATCGAGAACGAGGTCAACGCGCAGCAGTACTGGGCGGGCAGCCCGGAGGACTACCGCCGGCTGGTCACCGCCGCCGCCGAGGCGATCCGGTCGGCCGACCCGAAGGCCAAGGTGGTCGACTCGGGCATGAGCAGCGTCGCGTACGGGATGGGGGTCGCCGACCGGTTGCTGCGCGCCGGGCAACCCGACCAGGCCGTCGCCGCGTACCAGGCGTACTTCCAGCGGCGGATCGGCACCCGGGGGCGGCTGATCCCGGCGGTGAACGACCCGACGGCGTTGCGCACGGCGTTGGACAACGCGCAGAACTCCCGCAACCTGGCCTACCTCGCGGTCACCGAGAAACTGCTCGACGACCGGGTGGTCGACGTCCGGCAACTGCACTTCTACGAGCACTTCTCCGGGGTGCCGGCGCTGCTGGACTACCTGCGGGCCGAGACGCCGTCCGGGGTGCCGGTGCAGGCGTGGGAGGTCGGGCAGTTCTGGAAGGACGGCGGCGACGACGCCGCGGCCCGGGGTGACGAGATGGTCAAGGTGGTCAGCATGCTGGTCGCCGGGGGCATCCACGAGGTGCTCTGGTTGCCGCTGGCGTACAACCCGAACAACCGGGCCGGTGCGGAGGTCCGCTACGGGCTGCTCGACCCGGACGGCACCCAACGGCAGGCCGGCGCGATGATGGCCGCCCTGGCGGCGGCGGCCCGGGACGCGACCGTCGAGCCGGTGAACGGCAAGGGCCTGACCGGGGTGGCGTTCCGGCGGGGTGCGGAGAGCACCCTGGTGGTCTGGTCGACCTCCACCGGCACTGTGTCGTTGCCGGCCACGGGCGGGGTGACCGGGGGGCCGGTCGGTGCCGACCCGACCGCCCGCACCGGTGCGCTGCCGATCGGCCCGAGCCCGGTGCTGGTGCGGGCACAGGGTGACCCGGCCAGCGTCCTCGCCCCGATCCGCTGACCGGCTCCCCACCGCACGCGGTCCGATGGTAGGTGCGGTGGGGCCCCGGGCCGGTGCTCTCGGGGGCGGGCGGTGTGCGGCGGGCGCGGGTGAGCCCGGTGGGCTCCCATGATCACATTGCGATTTTGCGCACTGTCCTCGGCGTGTCGTCTACATAATCGCCAGCTGTTCATGGTCCCGCACGTTGGCGCAGCGGCGTTCAGCCCGGCGACGGGGCGTGGCCCGCTCGCTCACCAGGTACGGGGCCAGCCGAGCAGCTCGGCGAGGCGGGCGTTGTGCGGGGCGAACCCGGCGGCCAGCTCGGCCCGTAACGCCGGGGTGAGCTGCGACGGGCCGGTGTCCGCCCGGCGGGTGTGCCGGGCGAACTCCGCCGGGGTGAACGGGGCCAGCCCGAGGAACCGCAGCACGCCCGCATAGGTGGCCGCCGGGTCGGCGTACAGGTCCTCGCTGCGGATCACGTGCAGCTGGTCGGCGGGCAGGTGGGCGTACCAGCGGTCGAGCTGTTCGGCGTAGCGGCCCCGGGCTGCGTAGGAGAAGTTGCGCAGCGCGTGGTGTGCCGCCGGGGTGTCCGGCCCGTCGGCCAGCCCCCCGGCCAGCCGCCCCGACTCGGCGGCGAGCGCCTCGGCGAAGCCCAACGGCTCCAGCCCGTACGAGCGGGTGTGCAGGTAGTGCGAGTAGGCCCGCTCGACCGGGTCGCGCAGCAGCGCCACGAACCGGGCCTCGGGCAGCGTCGCCGCCACCCGGGCCGGCACGCTGGGGTGGAACAGGTAGTAGGGGCTGGCCTCGAAGCTGCGCCGGCCCGGGGCGGCCGGCGGGAAGTGCGCCCGGTACCAGCGGGTCCCCCGCCCGAAGTGCAGGCTGAAGAACTGGAGTTCCTTGCCGGTGGCGGCCCGCACGTCGGGATGCGCGGCGAGGTAGTGGTGCAGCGAGGTGGTGCCGCACCGCTGCCCGCCGATGATCAGGAAGTCGGGCAGTACGCCGACCCGGCCGGGCCGCGCCGCCCGCGCCCAGGCGCGGGTGCCGCGTACCACCCGACGGAGCCGGTCCACGGCGACCCGGCGCGGCCCCGCGCTCACCGCGACACCGCCCGGTCGGAGGTGTCCCGGCCACCCTCGCCCACCCCGGAGGGGGGCGGACCGTCGTCGGACGGGACGTCCCCGGCGGCGGTGTCGGGCGGGTCGCCGCGACGGCGGCGGGCCAGGGTGCGCAGCACCATCAGATCCTCCCGGCTGAGCCCCAGCGCCAGCACGGTCCCCAGGTAGACGGCGACGATCGTGGTCAGGCCGACGAACGGCCGCCACGGCCAGCCCGGCACCAGCCAGCGCACCAGCAGCCCGGCGGCCAGCGCGACCACCCCGGCAGCGAGCCCCTTGGCCATCCCGACGGTGAACGGCAACGCGCCGGTCAGGTGGCGGACCTGCACCACCCGGGCGATGTTGACCACGATCAGCGAGGCGCTCCACGCCGCCGCCGCGCCGACGATCCCGTACGCGGGGATGAGCCACAGGTTGAGCAGCACGTTGAGCACCAGGGCGACCAGGTTGTCGGCCATGTTGAGCGCCACCCGGCCGGACATGTTCAACACCGTGCCGCACGGCCCGGTGGCCGCGTTGACGAGCTGGCCGAGGGCGAGGATCACGGTCACCGCCGCGCCGGTGGCGACCTCGCCGCCGAAGACGCGCAGCAGGTCACCGGGGAGGACCAGCAGTGCCACGAACGCCGGCAGCGACAACCGGACCACCCAGCCGGTGGCCACCGCGTAGACCCGGCGGACGTCGTCGAGGTCCCCCCGGTGGTAGAGGTGCGCGAGGTACGGGCCGAACGCCGCGTTGACCGGCGCGAGGACGAAGATGGCCACGGTGACCAGCCGGGTCGCGACGTTGTAGACGCCGATCTCCGGGTTGGCGAAGAAGCCGAGCAGCAGGGTGTCGACCCAGATCAGCCCGGTCGACGACAGCGACGACACCCAACTGACCGTGGAGAAGCGGAACAGCTCCCCCGGCCGGTGCACCGGGCGGGCCGGCGGCACCCGGCGCACCAGCCGGGCCAGCGACAGCAGGGCGAGCAGGGCGGCCGACCAGCCGGCCACCACCAGCGCCCAGAACGCCCCGGTCAACCCGGCCCCGGTGACCAGGGCGAGCACGGTGAGCAGCAGCCGGGTGCCCGGCTCGTAGAGCTGGCCGATGAAGGTGTACGGCCGCTGGGTGCGCCAGCCCCGGGTCGCCGCCAGCGCCGCCTCACAGATCGTCGACGCGGGCAGGGTCAGCGCGACCAGTCGTAGGCCGGTGACCAGTCCCGGGTCGTGGAGCCGGTCGGCGAGCCACGGTGCCCCCCAGGCCAGGGCCCCGGCGAGGACGACCGACGAGCCGGCGGAGACGGCCAGCCCCAACCGGACGGTGCCGCGCAGTGCCGGGGCGTCGTCGTCGGCCAGGTGCACCGCCACGAACCGGGTCAGCCCGGCCCGGAACCCGGACAGCGACAGCAGCCCGGCCAGCGACAGCACCGCGTAGCACTGGGCGTACCGGCCGACCTCCCGGATGCCCAGCACCCGGGCCAGCAGCAGCATGACCAGGAAGACCGCCGCCTGGCTGAGCAGGGCACCGAGCAGGTTGAGACCGCCGCCCCGGGCCATCCCCCGCACGTGCTGGTCGCCCCGGGTGGACGCTTCGGTCACCCCGGCCTACCGGCGGCGGGAGTGCTGCTCGGGCACGGTCGCCGTCACCGCCGGCAGCACCACCGTGTCGTCACTGCTGCGCCGCCCACCGGTCGGGGCCGGGGTGGCCCGGCCGACGGCCGCCGGCTGTCCGGCCCGACGGCTGCGCGCCAGCCACTCCAGCACCGCCACCAGCAGCACGGCCAGCAGCAGGCCGGCACCGGACACCGGGAGCACCAGCGCGACCAGCGCCTTCATCCGGGACACCGGCTGCGCCTCGCCGACGCTGGTCACCTTGTCGGGGTCGGCCGCCTGGGACTGGGCGCGGGCCTGTTGCAGGCCCTGCCGGGCCGAGGCCAGCGCACTGGTGGCGCTGTCCCGCTGGGCGATCAACGCCTGGTAGTCGGGCAGCTTGGGGCCGAGTTCGTCGAGCCGCTTCTGCCCGGCGCTGATCGAGTCGGCGGCGGCGTCGGCGCCCCGGCTGTTGCCGACCGCCTGCATCTGCAACTGCTGCTGCCGCAGGCTGGCGATCTCCTGCAGCGTCGACTGGTAGAGCTTGTCCGGCTGGCTGACCTTGTTGGTCTTCTCCCAATCGTTGATCGCCCGGGTGGCGCCGGTCAGCTCGTCGGTGGCCGCCTTCACCTCGTCGGTGGCGATGTTGACCTGGCTGGTGAACAGGAACGCCAGCGCGCGCTTGCCGGTGGCGGTGAGCACCGGGGCGACCGTGGACCGGTCGTCGGCGGTGTAGGTCACGGTGAGCTGGCTGCTCGCGCCGACCTGCTTGACCGCCAGGCCGTCGCGCAGCGCGTCGGCGGGGACCCCGGTGTCGGCGGCCACCTGGTCGACCACCTGCGGGGAGGTGACCGCCGCGGCGAAGGCCGCCGCGAACTGGTTGGCGGCCTGGGTGCCGGTGTACTGCTGGGCGGCGCTACCGCCGACCAGGGCGGGCGCGGCGACGTAGGAGGTGGCGGCGTACTGCTGCGGGCCGAGCAGGACGATCGACGCGGCTGCCGCCCCGGCGACCAGCGGAATGCCCACCAGCAGCCAGAGTCGACGCCGCGCGACCCGCAGATAGTCGACGATCTCCACCCTGGTGCTCCCCACTGCTTGATCCTTCATCGGTTGGTCCGGCCGGTCGTCACCGGTCGGGGCGTCGCCGGCCGGGACAGGTCGTCCGGTAGCCCGCGGGCGACCGCGCCGGCTGCCGCGGCGAACGCCGCGAAATACCACAGGGTGACCACGTTCGAGATCACGTTGGACGCGGCGCTGACCGCGACGAAGGCGACCGCGCAGCCCAGGAAGCCGATCGCGATGCCCCGGCCGAGCGTGCCCGGTGGGGCCCGGCGCAGCGCGTTGAGCCCGGTGTGCAGGCACAGCGCCATCATCGCCAGGTACGCCAGCAGCCCGGCCAGCCCGGTCTCCACGTACGCGCGCAGGAAGTCGTTGTGCGGCTTCTTCGCCTCGTCGGCCTCGAACTTCGTCATGTTGGGGCCGATCCCGGTGACCGGGTTGCGGTTGGCCAGCGACACGATCTCCGACCAGTAGCCGACCCGCCAGGCGAGGGTGTTGCCGGTCGGGCCGCCGCCCACGGCGCTGCTGTCGGCGAGTTGCCCGAAGCGGTGCGCCACGCTCGGCAGCAGGGCCACCCCGGCCACCGTGACCAGGCAGAGCGCCACCAGCATCCGCCGGCTGCGGTGCAGCACCGCGACCACCAGCAGGCCCAGCCCCGCACCCAGGATGGCGCTGCGGGTGTTGGTGAGCAGCAGGAACAGCAGCGACGCGGCGAGCAGCACGCCGAGGCCGAGGCGCAGTCGGCGGCTCAGGTAGCGGTGGATGCCGAACCCGAAGATCACCATGAACATGAGGTAGCGGCCGAACGTGGTGGACTGGCTGAACGGGCCGCTGATCCGGGTGAAGTCTCCCTTGACCTCTGCCGGTGGGTGGCCGAGCAGGGACAGCACGACGGTGTAGCCGACCGCCAGCGCCAGCGAGACGTAGGCGGCGAGCAGCACCCGGCGGACCGCCGGCAGGTCCGGCATGAGCTGTTCCAGGACGACGAACATCACCACCACGGTGCCGATCCGCAGCGCCTCCAGGGCGCTGGGCACCGGCTGGGCGGCACCGGCGGCGCTGACCAGGCAGGTGGCCCCGACCAGCAGCATCGCCACGCCGAGCGGGGAGCCGCGCAGCCGGCCGTGCTGCCGCAGTTGGGCGGCGAGCCAGAGGCCGGCGGCGAGCAGGAACAGCACCGCGAGGATCGTCGAGGGGTCCATCGTGCGGGTCGCCCCGGCACCGTCGGCCCGGCCGGCCGTCGGGCCGCTGAGCTTGAACAGGTCGACGCAGGACCGGACCGCCAGCATCAGCAGCACGTACGCCGAGAAGCGGGTCAGCGCGAGCGCGCCGACGGCCAGCCCGGCGAGGATCACCAGGGGCAGCACGGCGGCGATCCGGCCGCCCCCGGTCGCGGCCAGCCCGGCGCCGACCGCCACCACGGCGCAGAGCAGCGCCGCGCCGCCGGTCAGCAGGCGGGTGGTCCGGTCACCGGCGGACCACCGGCGGGGTCGCCCCCCGGGCAGGCCGAGGTCGCCCTCCGTGCCGTGTCGCTGTCCGTCCACCGCTCGCCGACCACTCGTTTCCAGGGAACTGTTGCCGGTCGCCGCCGACGGCCGGGAGAACGGCCTAATCTAACGGGCGACGCGATCGGGGGACATGGGCCGTTACGTCGGCCGTGGGCGACCCAACGTCCGGTTCCTCGGGACGGGGGGCGCGCAGGGCCAGCGAGAAGTAGAGTTTTTCCAGCTCGCGGGCTGCCGCGTCCCAGCTGTACTCGGCCAGGACCCGGTCACGCAGCAGCGCGGCACCGGCCCGTTCGGCCGGTACGTCGGCGGTCACCGTGGCCAACGCCCGCAGCAGGTCGTCGGCGTCGCCGTCACGGAACAGCCGGTGCCCGGGGCCGTCGTGGGCCAACACCTCACGGTGGGGTTCGATGTCGCTGGCCACCACCGGCAACCCGTACGAGGCTGCCTCCAGCAGGGTCAGCGGCAGCCCCTCCAGGCGGGACGGCTGCACGAAGGCCGCCGCGTGCGAGTACAGCTCGGCGAGCACGTCGCCGTAGACGAAGTCGGTGAACACGATGCGCGGGTCGTCACCGGCGGCCTGCCGCAGCCCGGCGACGTACTCGTCGGTGAAGGACGAACCGCCGACGATGGCCAGCCGCAGGTCGGTCGGCAGCCGCCGGAACGCCCGGACGAGCAGGTCGGCGGCCTTCTCCGGGACGAGCCGACCGACCAGCAGCAGGTAGCCACCGGGGCGCAGGCCGAACCGGGACAGCTCCCGGGGCGGCCGGTGGGTGGGGGTGGCCACCCCGTTGGGGATGTAGCGGGCCGGCCGGCCGAACCTGCTGGTGTAGTGCGCCGCCAGCCCCTGCGACACGGTCACCCGGGCGTCCGGCAGGTGTCCGCTGAGCCGGTACGCGGTGCCGAGCACCGCCCGCGCCGCCCGGCCCCACTTGTCGCGCTGGTTGTCCAGCCCGTGCACGGTGAGCACCACCCGGGCCCGGGAGGCGTAGCGGGCCAGCGGCGCGGTCAGCACCGGGCCGAGACCGTGGTAGTGCACGATGTCGGGGCGCTCGGTCAGCGCCGCCAGGGTCGAGGTGGCCGAGTGCACGATGGCGTCGAGGTGCTTGCTGGGCACGGTGCGGGCCCGCCGCAACCGGATGCCCCGGTGCCGGGTCGTCTCCACCGCGCCGTAGCTGTCCCGGCAGTAGACGGTGATCTCGTGGCCGAGCCCGGCCAGCCGGCTGGCCATCTCCTCCACGTGCCGTTCGATCCCCCCGTAGGTGGCCGGCACGCCCTTCTGGCCGATCATCGCCACCCGCAGCGGACGCCAGCCCGGCGGGCAGGTCACGGTCGGCCCCGAACGGTCGGGGCGGAGTTGCTCTCCCCGATCGGCGGCTTCGTCACGCAACGGCACTGTCCCCCCTCGTTTCTGCTCCTCACCGGGTTGGTGGCGCTGTCCCCGGCGCACGGGACGCTAGATCATCGACGATCGGCCGGCCACTGGCCGGTCAGTCAGACCTGGCCGGACACCGGTGGTGTCCGGCCAGGTCGGACACCACCGGTGTCCGGCCGGTCGACCGCCGGTGACCGCCCGGTGCCGATACGACGCCGGGAGGACGGAGTCTCCGTCCTCCCGGCGACCGGAGGGTGACGTCAGGAGGTCGGGCCGCCGAACTCCACCCAGTTGAGGTTGAACAGGCTGGTCGTGGGTCCGCCGGAGACGGGCTTGAAGACCAGGTAGAGCGCGTGGGTGCCGGCGGCCTGGCTGACCGGGAAGGTCTGGCTGGCCCAGGCGCTGGTGCCGGTGGTCGCGTTGAGCGTCGCGCTGGTCACCAGCGCACCGGTCGGCGAGTCGAGCCGCAGCTCGACGATGCCGCGCGGGGTTCCGACGGTGGCCGTGGAGCCACCGGCGTACCGGAAGGTGATCTTGTCGATCCCGCCCAGGTTGATCGGGTCGAGCGCGATGTGGTCACCGCTGTCGATGCCGGCCACGTGCTGGCCGCCACCGGCGTCGGTGGTGTTGGCCAGGGTGACGCCCTGCTGGACCTGGGCGAACTCGGCCTGCTGCCGGAAGGTCTGCAGGACGATCTGGTCGAGCGAGGACAGCGCCGGCTGGCCGTTGGCGCCCTTGTCGGTGTAGGTGGCGCTGATCGCGCCGTACAGGTAGCCACCGGCGTGGTCGGCGCCGTCGGCCGGGGTCTCGAACGAGCCGGAGCAGCCGTTGGCGTCGCTCATGCCGTGGCCGTGGGTGTCGTGGCCGAGCACGAACGAGACCGTGACCCGGCTGCAGTCGATCGGGCCGTCCTCGGGGTCGGTCACGGTGACCGTCCACGGCACGGTGTCACCCCAGTTGAAGAACGTGCCGGACAGCGGCGAGGTGACCTTCACGGTGGGCGCGGTGTTGCCCACGGTGATCTCGCGGGTGAGCACCGCCGTCTTGCCGCTGGTGTCGGTGACCGTCAGCTTGGCGGTGAACACCCCGACGGTGGTGTAGGTGTGCGACGCGTCCCGCTGGGTCGAGTCGGTGCTGCCGTTGCCGTCGAAGTCCCAGGCGTAGGTGATGGTCTCGCCCGGGTCCGCGTCGTAGGAGCCCTCGGCGGAGAACTGCACGGTCAGCGGTGCCGCACCCGAGGTGGGGCTGGCCTTCAGTTCGGCCACCGGCGCCCGGGTGCCCTTGGCGTAGCGGATCACCGACAGCGCGGCGTCCGGGTTGGCCCGGAAGAAGCCGTCGCCGTACTCCAGCAGGTAGAGGTTGCCGTCCGGGCCGAACTCCATGTCCATCGGGTTGTCGAAGACGAAGCCCGGCAGGAACTGCTCCACCCCGACCAGCTTGCCGCTGCCGTTGGTGCGCATCATGTAGATCTTGTCCCGGGTGAACTCCCCGAAGACCACCGCGTCGTTGTAGTACTCCGGGAACTTGGTCTCGGAGGCCAGCGCCGCGTCGTACTTGTAGACCGGGCCGCCCATCGGGCCGACGCCCCCGGTGCCGAGCACCGGCCACTGGAACTCACAGGTGCCGGGCGGGGTGCTCAGGTACGCCTCGGCGCAGGTGGTGGTGGCCCGGAAGGTGTAGTTGAGCTGCGGGTCCTGCACCGGCGGGAGGACCCGACGGCCGGTGTTGCGCGGCGAGTCGTTCACCGGTGCGGCGCAGTTGAACGCACCCTTGGACTGCTTGGTGACGAAGTCGTAGTCGATGTACGGCAGGGTCGGCGAGTAGCAGTACGGCCAGCCGTAGTTGCCTGCCTTGTTGGCGGCGATCCACCGCCCGGTGCCCTCCGGCCCCCGGGCCGCGTTCGGCACCTGCGAGTCCGGCGAGTAGTCACCGATGTAGACGAAGCCCCGCGAGTCCACGTCGAAGCGGAACGGGTTGCGCAGGCCCATCAGGAAGATCTCCGGGCGGGTCTTGTCGTCGCGGTCCTCGGCCTCGGGGAAGAGGTTGCCGGCCGGGACGCTGTACGACCCGTCCGCCTTCACCTTGATCCGCAGCACCTTGCCCCGCAGGTCGTTGGTGTTGCCGGCGGAACGCTGCGCGTCGTAGCCCGGCCCCTGGGTAGGCGACTCGTTGATCGGGGTGAAGCCGTCCGAGCCGCCGGCGTTGGTGTCGTCGCCGGTGACCAGGTAGAGCAGCCCCTTGCCGTCGAACTTGATCTCACCGGCGACGTGGCAGCAGACGCCCCGGTCGGTGTCGACCTTCATGATCTTCTGCTCGCTGGCCAGGTCCAGGTGCGGGGTCGGCTCCTCCACCCACTTGAACCGGGAGAGCTGGTTGTGTCCCTTGTAGGCGTCCCACGCGCTCGGGTCGGTGCTGGTCACCGGCGCGTCGGTGATGGGGGTGTCGAGCTTCGGCGCGTAGTAGACGTAGACCCACTTGTCGGTGGCGAAGTCCGGGCCGACGGTGACCGACTGGAGGCCGTCCTCGTCGTGCTGGTACACCGGGAGGGTGGTGATGACCGGGCTCGCGCCGGTCTTCGGGTCGTAGAGCCGGATCTCGCCGGCCCGGGTGTTGTGCAGCACCCGGCCGTCGGGCAGCACCGACAGGGTCATCGGCTCGCCCGGCTCGTCGTTGAGGATGACCTTCTCGTAGTTGGCCTTGACCGTCGCACCGCAGTCGCCCTGGACCATGCCGGCCGACCACTGGATCGCGCCGAGCAGGTGCTTGCGGAACGCCCCGTTGGCGTACGTGTCGGCGGAGTCGCCGAGTCCGGTGTAGAACGACCGGCCGCCCTGGAAGTCCTTGCACCAGGAGATCGGGTGGTCGAAGCCCATGGTGCCGCCGGTGAAGGACTTCTCGTCCACCGTGGCCAACACGTGCGCGGTGCCCCGGACGTTGGTGGTGAAGTTGTACCACTGGTCGTTGAGGGTGAGCTGCCGGGCGAGCGGCTTGCTCGCCGGGTGCGCCCGGTCGGCCACGTCGATGGTCGCCGACCCGCTCGACGCCGTACCGGCCACGGTGGTGCCGACGATGTCGCGGTAGAACGTCCACGATGGTTCGGCCTCGACCGCGGCATGCACGCCGAGGTAGCCACCACCGTTGCGGATGTAGCGCTCGAAGGCCGCCTCCTGGCCGCCGTTGAGCACGTCGCCCGTGGTGTTGAGGAAGACGACCGCGCCGTAGCTGGCCAGGTTGTCGTCGGAGAAGGCGGTCGCGTTCTGGGTGACGTCGACGGTGAAGCCGTTGCCGTTGCCCAGGGTGCGGATCGCGTTGACGCCCTTGTCGATCGACGGGTGACGCTCACCGTCGGTCTTGGTGAACACCAGGACGCTTGTCTGGTCCTGGGCCGGCTGGGCCAACGCCGGGGCGGTCGCGGCGAGCGGGACGACGATCCCGACCCCTGCGATCGCGGCGAGCCATCGGTGTACCGATCTTGCCATCTGGTTCCTCCGGTGGGGGACGATGTGCTACCTGCTCCGGGCGGGTGCCGGGGCCACCCGGGGTGTCGTGGTGCTGCGCCTGGCTCTCCGGTGGGGCGGGACGACGCCGTCCCTGCCCCGGGGTGGTTCGCCGACCGGTGAGCTGCCGCACGGTCCGGGGGCGCGGCCCGTGCTGCGGGCACGGGGCATCGCGGCCCGGGGTACGGGTCGGAAGAGGTGACGTGGTGGCGGGCGGGGCCTGCGGGGGCGTACCGCCCGGGGACCGTGCCGACATCCTGCCCGGGTCTGCCGGGGCGGGGTCGGGGCGTGGCGGTCGGAAAGCGACGGCGTCCGGGCGGTGGCGGTCGCGTCAGGGGACGCGACCGCCACCCGGGAGCCGCCGACGGTGGTGCGAACCGCCGGTCGGTGCCCAGCTGCGGCCGGTAACCGGCCGTCGGGGGCGGTCAGTCGTTGCGGTAGATGGTCAGGTCGGCCATGTTGGCGTAGCTGAGCCGGGCGAAGTCCAGCGACTGGCCCGGGTTGGCGGCACCGCCGGGGGCGGTGTCCATCTCCCAGTTGGCGTGGTGGAACTCGGACTCGCCGATGGTCTCGAAGAACTGCTGGAAGTTGATGTCGCCCTCACCGAGCGGGATCATCTCGTAGCCGTTGGCCAGCGTGCTGTTGCGGTTGCCGTCCTTGGCGTGGAACAGCGGGAACCGCTTGGTACGCCGGGCCACGTTGAGGATCGGGTCGAACAGCGAGGTCTTCTGCTGGCCGGCGGAGTTGGTGTACTTGGTGTGCTTGAACCGGGCCACGTACGCCCAGTAGATGTCGCACTCGAAGTAGACGTACTTCGGGTCGGTCTTGGCGAAGAAGTACTCCAGCCGGCGCACGCCGGAGGAGCGGGTCGGCTTGCCGTTGGCGTCCAGCGGGCCGCTGTCGAGCAGGAACGAGTAGGCCACGTCGTGGTTGTGGGTGTAGAGACGCATCTTGCGTTCCTTGGCCTGCCGGCCCAGCTCGTTCCACAGGTCGGCGGCGGCGTCCCAGTCGGCCTGGTAGGCGCTGTTGGTCGGGTCGCTGCCGGTGCCGATGTTCTTCATGCCGAGTTCCTCGGCGATGTCGAGCTGCTGCTGGAAGGTGGCCGCGTTGATCGACGTGTGGGTGCCGTTGGCGACGAGGCCGTTGTCGTCCAGGATCTTGCGGATCTCGGTCGGGGTGATCTGCCGGCCCAGGATCGAGGTGTGCTGGTTGTAGCCGGCGAACTCGATCTCCTTGTAGCCCATCTCGGCCAGGCTGGCGAGCACCCGCTCGAAGCCGTAGGGCACGCCGCTGTCGTCGGGGGCGGCGGAGATCCGGTCCCGGACGCTGTAGAGGATGATGCCGCGGTTCTGCGTCGGGATGAGCGGGTCGACCCGCCACTTGCCGTCCGCGCGGGCCGGGCCCTTGGTCTGGAGCACCGGCAGTCCGGCCGCGCCGAGGACGGCGGCGGCGCCGGCCGACGCGGCGAGCAGCCGACGACGGGTGACCTGGGCACGGTACTGCGGGTCGGCGGCCAAACGGCGTTGTTCCTCGTTCACAATTTCCACCTTTCGAGGGTGGCCCTGCGGCCACGGAGACGTGCGAGTCCTGCTGGGAGGGTCGGTAAGGACCTGCGCCGCCGAATACGCGTGGCCCGGTGGATGACTGGTCGATCAAGGGGGGATGTCAGCCGTGTTACGTCCGTGAACCGGACACTAACGGTGGCTGACGGCTAAAGATAGACCTCGAACGGAGAAACTTTTGCACGTCTAAACAAAAGTTCTCGACGGTCGGAGACCCTGCCCGAACGGCCGCCCAGACCCGGCTCCCCGGTCGATTCCCCGACCCCCACCAGCGCGAACAGCGACGGCGCCCCGGGAGGCGGGCAGGCGGACACGGCGCGGGGCACGGTGTCGACCCCACCATCGAATCGACACCGTGCCCGACGCGCCTCGACACCGTGCCCGACGCGTCGCCGTGGACCGCTGCGGCACCGGCCGGCGTGCCACTCCCCCGAGCGGGTGACCCGGCCCGTTATCCGGAACCGGCCAGCACCAGCTCCTCCAACCGCTGCTCCAGCGCCGCCGCGTCCAACCCGCCCGGCCAGCCCCGCAGCAACGCACCGCCCTTGGCGACCAGCACGACGGCCGGTGGCTCCCGCACCGCGTACGACCGCCAGACGGTCTGCTGCTCGTCGACCACGACCGGGTACTCCACCCGGTGCGTACGCAGGTAGTCCTGCAACTCGTCGGCCTGGTCCGCGCCGGCCACCCCGACGAAGACCACCCGGTCCCGGTGGCGGCGGGCCAGCTCGCTCAGCGCGTCCTGCCGGGCGACGCAGGTGGTGCACCAGGAACTGAAGAAGGTGAACACCACCGGCCGGTCCGCCCACAGCCCGGCGGCGGTGAGCGGGGTGCCGTCGGTGAGCGCACCGGTGAACGCGGGGGCGGCCGGGGCGGTGCCGGGGGGCGGGCGCAACGCCAGGTCGGCGGGGACCGGACCGGGCAACGTGGACGCGCCCCCGGCGAGCACCGGCGCGGTCTCCGCGGTCGGCCCGGCGGAGCAGCCGGCCAGCACCAGCACCGCCAGCAGCGCCGCGAGCAGCCGCCTCATGCCGGCACCACCGCCACCAGCGCCGGCCCCTCGCTGCTGTCCGGGGTCAGCTCCAGCGCGGGCCGGCCGGCCACCTCCAGCCGGTACCCGGCCCGCTGCGGCACCTGCACCGGCACCGCGAACTCGCAGTAGGTCGGCACCCGTTCCACCTCGAGGTCCTCGGCGAACGCGGCCACCGCCGTGCCCGCCGGCAGGGTCCCGGTGACCAGGGCCGCCCCGTCGGGGTCGAGCACCCGGAACGGCGCCCGGTGGTGGAAGTAGAGGTACGGCCCGGTGCCGGCGCAGTCCACACCCTCGGCCCGGATGTTGATGTCACGGACCAGGACCCGGACGGTGGTCGGGGTGACCGCCTCCGGTCCGCCGTCGGTGCCGGCACAGCCGGTCGCCCCGGCCAGCAGCGTCGCCCCGGCCGACAGCAGGGTCAGCAGCGCGCCGGTGCCGCGCCGGGCACCCGTGGACAGCCGCACGTCGTCTCCTCCCACCCGTGCGTCGGGCCCGGGGCGGCGTGTGCCGTCCCGGACCCGACGCGACGATCGATCCCGGTCAGGACTTCTCCACCCGGCACTGCTTCGTCACGGTCTTCGACGGGTCGCTCTCCGAGGTCGCGGTGAGCTTGACGAAACCGGTGTCCGCGGCGGCGGCGGTGGCCCCCACCGACACCCGGACGGTGGTGGACTTGCCGAACTGGGCGGTGGCCAGCGGGTTGGGCAGCCAGGTCCGCCAGCCCTTGCCGGCCACCTCGGCCGAGAGCCGGTAGACGTCCGACTTGAGGTACGCGGTCACGTCCTCCGGGTGCTGCTGCCCACCGGCGGAGTACGCGCCGGTGTTGGTCAGCTCGAACGAGCAGGTCACACCCCGGTTCGTGGGCTTGCCGGTGCTGGTCACCTCGCCCTTGCCCAGCGTCACGCCGTGGCTGCTCGGCCCCCCGGTGCCGTCCAGCGACCGCACCGCCACCGTGTACGACAGCGAGCCGGCGGCGTCCCGCTTGAGGTCGATGACGTAGAAGTGCAGCCGGTTGGCCTCGTCGACGTACTCGTACTGGCTGCCGGTGTCCGCCCCGGCGTGGAACAGCGCGTCGGAGAGCTGCCGGTAGTCACCCATGGTGATCTTCTGCGGGGTGCCGTCCGGCCGGTAGAAGTCGATCATGTCGATGTCCTGCGGGTTGGCGTCCACCACCCACTGGAACGGCGCGCTGTCGGCGTTCTTGGTCTTGCTCAGCAGCACGCCCCGGTCCGGGGTGAACGAGTCGGCCCCCATCCGGTCGACGACCTCGACGGTGTAGTTGTTGAAGCTGCCGCCGTCGCACAGCGGGTTCGTGGCGACCGTGCAGGCGGGCGAGAGGTCCTTGTTCAGCGCGATGTTCACGCCGGTCAGCCCCTTCGGGCCGGCATCGACGGCGCGGGCGGTCACCTGGGCGGTGACCAGACCCGAGGAGGCCAGCGCCTCCCGGGAGAGCCGCAGCACGTGCTCCTCACCGAGCAGGCCGATCTTGAGCTTGTCCCGCACCGTGTGCAACGACCCCATCGAGCCACCGTTGGTCGGCGGGATCTGCCAGCGGGTGTGCGGGCCACCGGGGCCGTTGAACGAACCCCGCGACATCATGCTCCAGATGCCGGTGTACGCCCGGCGTAACGGCTCGCCGTACGGGTTGTTGTAGTTGTCGCCGATGCCGAGCAGGTGGGTCAGCTCGTGGGCGTACACCCCCATGCCGGAGCTCTCCCCCTGGGTGGACGAGCCGGAGCCGGCGTTGGGCCACAGGGTCGCCGCCGCCTTCCAGGACGTCCACTCGACGTAGCGGGTCTTGGCCCAGTTCGGCAGGTTGGGGTCCGGCGGGCCCCAGGAGTCCGGCACGTCCTCCTTGTTCTGGAAGATCATCTGCCCGAACTCCTGCCAGGTGGACGACTCGTCCTGCCCGGCGCTGAGGATGAAGACCAGCTCGTACTGGTTGGCGACCTCGTCACCGACCGCCGCCCGCCACGCGCCCAGCCCGTCGGTGCGGATGTTCTTGTTGCAGGCCTCCCCGCCCGGGCAGGCGCCGGGGTTGAAGCTGTTGTCCAGCCCGTACTGGTAGGACTTCGCCGGCAGCTGGTACGGCCCGAACCCGGCCAGGTCCACGCCGTAGCGCCCGTTGGAGTCCTGCATCCAGTACTCGTGCAGGGTGTGCCCCTTGTTCAGGGTGTTCGGGGTGTTGAGGAAGTCCTGGTAGAACTTCGGCACGTCGGCGCGGGGGATGTTGGCCGCGACCGACTGGGGGTTGCCGAAGACCGTCGAGCGGGCCCGTTGGGACACCGCGAACGTCTGGTCCGGATAGTCGAGCGCGACCAGGGCGATCTTGAAGTTGCGGATCGCGCCCCGCACGCTCGGGTCGGCCCAGTTCTTACCCGGCACCGCCTGGTAGTCGTCCCAGGTCATGGTGTCGGGGTTCTGCCAGGCCTGCGGGTCGAGGACCTGGAACGGCGCGGTGCCGCCGGCCGGATTGGCCGGGGCCGCGGCGGCCTGCGCCGCGCCGGTCACCACCAGCGTGCCGGCCAGGACCGCGGCCAGCACGGAACGCCTCAGTCGGGGTTTGTTGCGGGTAACACGGTGCACAGGTTCACCTCTCGTCGGGAGGGACACGGCGTCCGGTCCGGTGTCGGCGGGGGGGTGGCTGCCGGGGCACCTGTCACTGGGCCGCGCAGCGAATCTAGGAGGACGGGCCGGGGCCGGTCACCGTGCAGATGTCGGCAGGTGGACCGGCCGCTTCCGACACCTGAAGGACCCGCGTCGGGTCACGGCGGGCCACCAGCGTCCGCCGGGACCTCCCCGACCCGCCCGATCCACCCGCCCGGCCCGCCCGTCGACCGGCCCCGCCGGCCGGGGTGGTTCACCGGGGACGACCGTCGACGACCGGATCGACGGTGACCGACAGGGCCCGGACCAGGTCCCGGCGCAGCCGGGCGACGGCCGGCTGCGGCAGCGGACCGCGCGGCGGGCGGCACCGGCCGCCGAACCGTCCGGCGCAGTCCATCGCCAGCTTGATGGCCTGCACCGCCTCCGGCCGGGAGCCCCAACCGAACGCCGGGTGCAGCTCGGCGTAGAGCGGCAACGCCCGGGCCAGATCCCCGGCGACACAGAGGTCGTAGAGCCGCAGGGCCTGCCGGGGCAGCGCGTTGGACAGGCCGGAGACCCAGCCCCGGGCCCCGCACAGCACCAGTTCGAGCAGCACGTCGTCCGCGCCGGCCAGCACGTCCACGTGCGGGCAGAGGTCCCTGATCCGGTGCACCCGCCGCACGTCACCGGAGAACTCCTCGACCGCGACGATCCCGTCGGTCTCGGCGACCCGGGCGAGCAGCTCCGGCGTCAGGTCCACCCGGGTGTCGTACGGGTCGTTGTGGGCCACCACCGGCAGGCCGACGGCGGTCACCTCCCGGTAGTGGGCGACCACGTCGGCGTCGCCTGCGGGGTAGCCGTCCGGGGGTGGGGCGAGCACCCCGGCGGCCCCGGCGGCGGCGGCCTGCTCCGCCCAGCGGCGGGACTGCCGGCTGCCGTACCCGCCGACGCCGGGCAGCACCGCGCAGCCGGGTGGCGCGGCCTGCACCGTCGCCCGCACCACGTCGGCCCGCTCGTCGTCGGACAGCGCCCGGTACTCCCCCACCGACGCGCACGGCGTCACCCCGTGGCAGCCCGCCTCGGCGAGCCACCGCACGTGCTCCTGGAGCCGGTCGAAGTCGACGCCGAGGTCGTCACGCAACGGCGTGGTGATGGCGACCAGCACCCCCCGCCAGGGCCTACCAGCTGTCACTCGGGCGTTCCCTCCTACGCGCCGGCGGCCCGCTGCCCACCGCAGGTGGAACCCTACGATCGTCGATCGTCGTGGCTCTTCGGACAATTGCCGGAACAGTCGCCGTGGGGGCCGTCCTTTTGTCGGTATATCCGCGGTGGACCTTGCGCACAGGCCCACCGGCCGCACAGGGTAGGGCACCGGCTGTCGCACCCCCTGCCGCGCAGCCAACCAGGGGAGATCCATGCACGGTGAGCTTCAGCGCATAGTCGACGCCGTCGCCGCCCGGGTGGGGCGTCCCGCCCTCATCGAGGACCGGCGGCAGCGGGTGGTCGTCTACAGCGAACACGACGGGCCGATGGACGAGGTACGCCGGATGTCGATCCTGCGCCGGCAGACCACCCCGGAGGTGATCGCCTGGTTCCGCCGGATGGGTGTGCTCACCGCCCGCGAGCCGGTGCGTACCCCCGCCGACGTGGCCCTCGACCTGCTCCCCCGGGTCTGCGTGCCGATCTGGCACGACGACCTGCTGCTCGGTTTCGTCTGGTTCATCGACGACGACGGGTCGATGACCGACGCGGACATCGCCACCGCGACCGGTGCCTTCACCGACCTGTCGCTGGCCCTCTATCGGGAGAACCTGCTCGGTGAGCTGGCCTCGCAGCGGGAGTCCGAGGCCACCCGGACCCTGCTGGTGGAGAGCCCGCAGGCCCGTGCGCACGCCGTGCGTGCCCTGCTGGAGGAGGGCACGGTCGCCGGTGACGGCACGACCACGGCGGTGGTGGCCCAACTCGCCCCCGTCACCGGGCGGCACCCCGACGAGATGGCCCGGATCGCGCTGGAACAGGCACTGGTGGCGACCCGCCGGTGGCTCGGCGTACGCGAGTCGCTGCACATGGTCTGGCCCGACCACGGGGTGTTGCTGATCTGCGGTGGTCGGATCGCCGGCCGGCCCACCCCGGAAACCGCCGCCGGTCACCTCGACGAGGCGCTGGGGCAGGCGACCCGGGGGCTGTCCTCGGTGGAGCGCACGGTGACCGGCATCGGTCAGTCCCGCCCGGGGCTGGCCGACGCGGTGCAGTCGTACCGGGAGGCGGTGCAGGCGGCCCGGGTCGGTGTCCAACTGCCGGCGCTCGGCCGGGTGGTCTCCTGGGCCGGCCTGGGCATCTACCGGGTGTTGTCGCAGCTGGACGCGCGGCACCTCGACGTCGCCGGGGTGCACCCCGGGTTGGAGCGGCTGCTGCGCGACGACGCCCACCAGGTGCTGCTGGAGACCCTGGAGGCCTACCTCGACCTGGCCGGCAACGCCCACGCCACGGCCGAGAAGCTGCGGCTGCACCGGACCACCCTCTACTACCGGCTGCAACGCGTCGAGCAGCTCGCCGACACCGACCTCAAGGACGGCAACGAACGGTTGTGCCTGCACCTGGCGATGAAGCTGGGCCGGCTCACCGGCCACTACCGCACCCCGTCCTGACCGTGCCGGCCGCCCGGCGACCGTCGGGACAGGACACCCGCACCGCCGCACTGTGACAGCCCGTGTCCGGCCGGACAGATCATTGACAGATCCGAGCGGGTACGGCCAGGATGGGCGCACCGATCGGCAATGCCCCCAGGACCGACCGTAACCAGGTACGCCCCCCCGCCCGTCACGCAGACCGGATCGGCGCCGGTCCGTCACCGCCGCGCGTCCGGGAGACACCCCGTGTCCCCCGTCCTGCGGCGGGTCGACGTCATGACCGGCCGCCCACCGTCGCCCGACTGTCGGCGTCCGACCTCCCCGTTTCGTACCCCGCCCGACGGCGGGCGCTGCCGCGCGCCGTCGGCCCGTCGTGCACCCCCAGGAAAGGTGGCCCGAGATGTCTCGTTCCGCACTGCCCCGCCGCTGGCGGCGGCTACCCGCCGCCACGGCTGCCGGCGTGGCGTTACTGCTGCTCGCCGGCCCGGCGACCGCCGGCACCGCCGCCCCGCCCGACCGGGAGGCCGACGCCCCGATCGGGCTCGAACGCTCCGCCGACGAGCAGGCCGACGTGGTGGAGGTGGTGGTCGACGGCACCGCTGCGCTGGACGAGCTGGTCGCCACCGGGGTCGACCTCGACCACCATGTCACCCGGACCGCGCAGGGCATCGTGGTGCACGCCGTGGTCACCCCGACCGAGGTCGCCGCGCTCAAGCGGAGGGGCTACCGGGTCGGTGCCGTGCTGCACGACGCGGCCGACTCCGCGCAGCGGGTCAGCGAGCGGGACGCGACGATCGCCGCCCACCAGGCCGAGAACCGGGCGTACACGGCGACCCTGCAGCGCAGCGCCGCCGCCTCCGACGTGAAGATCATCCGGGCCGACTACTACACCTCCGGCACCAACCAGGTGCTCTCGGTCGAGGCGAAGTGGGCCCAGGGTCAGACCTCCACCAGCACGCTGACCGTGGCACGCGACAGCGGCCCCGGCACCGAGATCGGCTCCGGCGGCACCCAGAACATCTCCCGGTTCGTCGACGCCGGGGTCTACCTCTATCACCGGGGCGCCGCCGCCGTCACCGCCCGGCCGCAGCGCATCCAGATCACCAGCCCCACCGGGGACGTGGCGGTCGCCGAGGTGAAGGAGTGGCTGCCCATCCCGGCCGACAGCCCGGAGGGGCCGGGCTACCAGAAGGACTTCGTCACCAGCTACCTCACCCCGACCGAGCTGTACGACCGGATCAAGCGGCTGGCCGACGCCTACCCGCAGCTCGCCGAGGTGGTGAAGCTGCCCTACCAGACCAACGGGTACCGGCGTAAGGCCCAGGTCGTGCTCGGCGGGACCAACGCCACCCGGGTCGCGGTCGACTCGCTCGCCTGGGGGCACGAGGGCGGCAACGACCTCACCGTCGAGCTGGCCGACCCGGGCGCGGCCGACCGGCCGCTCACGGTCACGGTGACCGGCAAGGCCATCCGGGTCAGCCTGGCCACCGACGCCACCGGGGTGGTGACCAGCACCGCCGCCCAGGTCGCCGCGGCGCTGACGGCCGAGGCGGGTGCGCTGGTCACGGCGTACACCTACCGGGGGGACGCCGGCGCCGGGGTGGTCGCGCCGGTCGCGCCGACGCCGCTGTCGGACAACCTGAAGGCACCCGCGGGGGTCTCCCGCGACCCGCACCCGGTGTACGCCATCCGGATCGGCAAGTACCGCGACGGCTCCCGCACCGGGGTGCTCGCCTACGCCCAGGAGCACGCCCGCGAGTGGGTCCCGCCGCTGGTGACCATCGAGACCGCCGAGCGGCTGCTGCGCAACCACGCCACCGACGAGAACACCAAGCAGCTGCTGCGCACCCTGGACATCTGGATCGTGCCGTCGATCAACCCGGACGGCGGGCACTACTCGTTCTACGACTACGCCTCGCAGCGGCGCAACATGACCAACCACTGTGCCCCGGGCGGCGCCACCGACGCGCTGGCCCGCAACTCGTGGGGGGTGGACAACAACCGCAACTACACCGAGTACAGCCTCTTCGACGGCTACTCGGGGGCGTCGGCGAGCTGCACCAGTGACACCTACGCGGGGCCGAGTGAGCTGTCCGAGCCGGAGAACCGCAACGTCGACTGGCTGGCCCAGCGGCCCAACATGAAGTTCTCGATGAACCTGCACTCCTCCGGCAACTACTTCATGTGGTCGCCGGGCGCGTACGCCACCCCGGGCCGGATCTCCGCGCCCCGGCCGACGCTCGCCGACGAGTCGTTCTTCTGGGGCGCGTCGTCGCGCATCCTCACCGCGATCAAGCGGCACCGCAACATGGCGGTCACCCCGGCCCGGACCGGCCCGATCTCCGACGTGCTGTACTCGGCGGCGGGCAACTCCGGCGACATGCTCTGGTACAAGTACGGCATCTACGCCTGGAACTTCGAGGTGGGCACCAGCTTCCAGCCCACCTGGGACGAGGCGCACCAGGAGACCATGGAGTTCAGCAACGGCCTGGTCGAGCTGCTGCGGGTGGCCCGGGACTTCGACAAGGACAAGAAACGCCCGACCAGCACCCTGGCGGTCACGCCGAGCGCCACCGAGGGCACCGTCAGCGTCCGGTTCGACACCAGCGAGCCGGCGGCGGTGTTCTACACCCTCAACGGCTCCCGGCCGACGTTCGACTCCACCCTGTACGCCTCGGCGGGCATCCGGGAGGGGGGCGAGACGCTGACCGTCCCGGCCGGCACCAAGGTGCACTGGTTCTCGGTGGACGCCGCCGGCAACATCGAGCGCAACTACCGCCCGGACGACGACAGCTTGACCTTCAACCGGGGCTGGGCGACCCTGCCCACCGGCTGACGCCGACACCAGCGGGGGTCCGCGCGGTCGGACCCCCGCCGGTCGGCCCGGGTCAGTCCTGCGCCCGCCACCGGTAGAACTCGGTGGCCACGGCATCGAGCGGGCTGCCCCAGGTGTCCGGGTCGAACGGGCTGATGTACGGGCTGAGATCGTCCATGATCTTGGCGAAGACCGGTTGGTCGTGGCGTTGCTCCACGGCGCCGTCGAACGGCTCGCCGACGCGCTCCAGCACGTGCAGGTAGACGTCGTCGATCGAGTACAGCCACCGCCCGGTGACCCCCATCATGGCGGGCAGCGGGCCGGCGTCGGACTCGGCGAAGATCTGCGCGACGGTGGGTTCCGCACCGGGCTTGATCCGGGCCACGATGACCGTCCGGCTCGGCTCGCCCGCGTCGGCCGGCGGCTCGGCCGGCGCCCAGGAGTAGAACTCCTTCGCCACCGAGTCCGACGGGTTCTTCCAGTCCCTCGGGTAGGGCGTCACGTACGGGGCGATCTGCTCGGCGATCTGCTGGAAGGCGGGCAGGCCCCGGGTCTGCCCGGTCACCTTCGGGTCCGCGTCGCGCTCGATCAGGTGGATGTAGAGGCCGTGGAACGACAGCAGGGTCCGCCCGACCACGCCCAGGTCCTGCGGCCGGGTGGTCCGGTCGTAGTACCCGAACACGTCGGCGACGGTCTGCTCGCTGCCCGGCACCATGGAACAGACGATCACGTTGCGGAAGGTCATCGGAACTCCTCGGGGATCAGACGGTACGGGTCGGCTCGGTGGGACGGGGGCGACTGGCCGGCGGGTACGACACCGGCGGGGCGGAGGCGGTGAACCGGACCGGCAGCTCCAGCAGCCCCCGGAACGGGGACGCCGCCGGCAACCGGCGCAGCTCGGTGGGCGGCACCCCGAGGCGCAGCCCGGGCAACCGGCGCAGCAGTGCCGCCAGGGCGATCTGGGCCTCCATCCGGGCCAGGGAGACCCCGAGGCAGTAGTGCACGCCGTGGCCGAAACCGAGGTGCGGGCCACGGACCCGGCGCAGGTCCAGCCGGTCCGGGTCGACGAAGTGCGCCGGATCGTGGTTGGCGGCGTTGAGCACCACCCCGACGATCGACCCGGCCGGGATGCGTACCCCCTGGTATTCGACGTCCTCGGTGGCGACCCGAGGGCTGGCCACCGGCAGCGGGCCGTCGAAGCGCAGCAGTTCCTCGATCGCCGAGGGCAGCAGGTCCGGGGTGTCGCGCAGCAGGTCGAGCTGGTCGGGGTGGGTCAGCAGGGCCACCGTCGCGTTGCCCAGGAAGTCGGCGGTGGTCTGGTGCCCGGCGAACAGCAGCAGGAAGGTGGTGGTGACCAGCTCCGCCTCGGACAGCCGGCCGTCCTGGTCGCAGGCGTCGATCAGCGCACTGATCATGTCGTCGGCCGGGACCACCCGTTTGGCGGCCACCAGCTCCACCAGGTAGTGGTGCAGCCGTACCTGCGCCTCGCCGACCGCCGCCCGCTCCTGCGCCGGGGGTCGCCGCGCCGACCCCGAGGTCCGGATCACCTGGGTCCAGTCCAGCACCCGCTCCTGGTCGGCCCGGGGCACCCCGAGCAGCTCACAGATCACCACCATCGGCAGCGGGATCGCGAAGTCGTGCATCAGCTCGGCCCGACCCTGCGCGACGAACCCGTCGATCAGGTCGTCGACGATCTGCCGTACCCGGGGGCGCAACGCCTCGATCCGACGCGGCGCGAACGCCTGCGACACCATCCGGCGCAACCGGGTGTGCTCCGGCGGGTCCGCGTTGAGCATGTTGCGGTTCAACGCCTCGGAGTTCGGGCCGAAGAGCTGCAGGTAGTGCTGGCCGGGTCCGTAGAGGTCCTTGGACAGCCGGGGGTCGGTCAGCGCCGCCCGCGCGTCGTCGAACCGGGTGAGCAGGTACGAGTCGAACCGGGGCGAGCTGACCGGGCAGACCGGGGCGTCGGCCCGCAGCCGGGCGAAGGACGGGTAGGGGTCGACGGCGAACTGGTCGGTGTAGAGCTGCGCGGCGGGTACCGGCTCGGTCATCTGGTCTCCTCGGGTGCGCTGGGCATGCTGTGCAGCACCTGGTAGGTGTGCCGTTCGGCGGATTCCCGCAGGTCCCGCACCACCCGCAGCAGCCGGTCACGGTGTTCGCTGCGGCCGAAGGCGTCCAACCGTTCCCGGTCCACCCAGTCACTGATGATCAGATAGCTGCGCGGGTCGTCGGCGTCGCGGACGAGGTCCTGGCGCAGGCACCCGTCGAGCAGCCGGATCTGTGCCGCCGCCGAGAGCCACTCCGCCTCGAACCGCTCCGCGCAACCCTCCCGGGTCCGCATCGCGAGCACCGTGCGCACCGCCGTCATCGCGCACCCCCGAACACCAGGTGCAGGTTCTTGCGCAGCGCGTCGGCGTCGACCGGTTGGCTGCGGAAGCCGACGTGCCCGTCCGGGCGGATCAGGTACAGGGCGGTGCCGGTCACCCCGTACCGGGCGCGGAACTCACCCCCGGCGTCGCGCAGCACCGGCGGCGCGAGCAGCCCCGGGTCGTCGGCGTCCGGGCTGATCAGCAGGTACGCGTCGACCTCACCCCGGGTCAGGGCACGGACGTCGGCGCAGAGCCCCGACACGGCCGCCACCGCCGCCGGTTCGGCCGAGGCGTCGGCGTAGACCAGCAGGGTGTGCCGGGTGCCGCCGGTCAGCTCGCGCAGCCGCAACGGGTGCCCCACCCCCCGCCGGGTCAACCCGCCCAGGTCGGGGGCGCACTCACCGGGGCGCGGGCCGGCGCGCAGCCCCTCCGGGTCGGTCACGCACTCCCCGACCAGCGGGCTGTCGGCATAGCTGAGCAGCAGCGACATCTCCTGGCGGAACTGCCGTTCCAGGTCGGCACGGTCCAGTTCGTCGGTGAACGCCATCCGAACCGCCCGGCCGACGATCTCCTCGCCCTCCGGGCGACGTTCGGCCTCGTAACTGTCGAGCAGGCCGGGGGCGGCCAGCCCCCGCGCCGCCAGCGCCACCTTCCAGGCCAGGTTCCAGGCGTCCTGGATGCCGGTGTTCATCCCCTGTCCCCCGGCCGGCGGGTGCAGGTGGGCCGCGTCACCGGCGACGAAGACCCGGCCGTGGCCGTACCGGTCGACGATGCCGTGGCTGATCCGGAACACCGACGACCAGCGCAGGTTCGCCGCCCGGGTGCCCGGTGGGGCCAGCCGGGTAAGCGCCGCCTGCACGTCGTCGAGGGTCGGCTCGGCCAACTCCTCGCTGAACCCGGGCGGGGCGTCCCGACCGCCGGTCTGGGCGAAGAACCGGGGTGGCGCGAGGGTCGCGATCCGGTACCGGCCCGCACCGCGCAGCGGTACGCAGACCAGCATGCCGTCCATCTGACCGTCGGTCTCGTGCAGGAACCGCAGCAGGTGCCCCGGCGGCATGTCCCAGTTCACCTCGACGTCGGCGAGCATGAACAGCTGCGGGAACCGGCCCAGCCCGCCCGAGAACGTCAGCCCGAGCAGGTCACGGACCCGGCTGTGCGCGCCGTCGGCGCCGATCAGGTACTGCGCCCGGACCGTCTGGGTGCCGCCCCCGGCGAGCGCCAGGGTGGCCAGTACGCCGTCCGCGCCCTGGGTGAACCCGGTCAGCTCCGCCCCGCGCTGCGGCCGTACGCCGAGGGTGGCCAGCCGCTCGGTGAGGATCCGCTCGGTCTCGTACTGGGGCAGGCCGAGGTGCGCGTACGGCAGGTCGGGCAGCTCCCAGCTCATCCGGTGGGTCTGGGTGCCGTTGACGAACACCACGTTGCCGGTGAGCCAGATCCCGGCGTCCATCGCCTCCCGCGCGATGCCCTGCTGCGCCCAGATCTCCATCGTGCGGCAGTGCACCCCGATGGCCTTGTCCGCCTGACCGGGCGGGGCGGCCCGCTTCTCCACCACCTGGCAGTCGATGCCGCGCCGGGCCAGCTCGACGGCGGCGGTCAGCCCGGTCGGCCCCGCCCCGACGATGAGTACGTCCGTTGTCGTGTGCACGTCGGTCTCCCTACCGGTACTGGCTGCCCGGTCGGTGCCGGGGTGAGCCGCGAGGTGGAACAGTCGGCGGCGGAAGTCGAGCAGGAACGGCGCGATCGGCCCGGCCTCCTCCCGCGCGTGCGCCGGGTTGGCCACCCAGCGGTGGAACTCCGCCTCGGTGCGCCACTCGGCGAAGATGTGGTGGACGTCGGTGTCGGGCTCGCGCAGCAGCTCCTCGCGCAGGTAGCCGGGGACCCCGGCCATCCGGGCGGTCACCTCGGCGTGGCCGCGGTGGAACTCGGCGAGCCGGGCGGCCGGGACGGTGACCTCGACGTCCACCAGGAGCGTCGGGTGCCCGCCGGGCCGGTCGCGCATCACCCGCCGGTCGGCGGCGGTGGGCGGCGCGCACCCGGCACGCAGGGCGTCGGCGAGGCCGGCGGCCACCGGGCCGCGCTCGTAGTCGAGCAGGGCGTCGTCGTCGACCCACTCGGTGGCGATGACGAACGTACGCGGGTCGTGCGCGTCCACGAACAGGTCCCGACGCAGGTTGCCGGGCAGCGCGTCGAGCTGTGCCGCAGCCGTGCGCCAGGCCGACCGGACGGCCTGTTCGGCACCGGGGCGCGCGCGGATCCGGAGCATTGTCCTGATCATGGAGTCTCCTTGACGGCCTGCCCGTGACGAGGGTCCCGACCGCCGGGACCTGCACCGGCGCGTCGTCGCTCGACCCTGTCGCAGCGCGCGTCACCCCGGCGTCACCGGCCGGGCGGCTCGGGTCGACCCCCGTTGACGCCGCCGGGACGGCCCACCCACCCGGACCGTTCCCGCCGCCGGACGCACACCGACGGCCGGTACCGCACGCTCACGGCGGGACCGGTCGGGGTGGCTCAGGGGCGGCGGTTGCCGCTGCTCGCACGGACGACGAGGACCGGTTCGACCTGGGGGCGGGGCGCGTCCGCGCCCGCACCGTCGAAGAGTTCCAGCAGCGCCGCCACGCACCGCCGGCCGACCTCGTCGAAGTCCTGCCGCACCGTGGTCAGTGGCGGGGAGAGGTATTCGGCCTCGGGGATGTCGTCGAAACCGACCACGCTGACGTCTTCGGGAATCCGGGCGCCCCGCTGGTGCAGGGCGCGCAGCAGACCCAGCGCCTGGTGGTCGTTGGCGCAGAAGACCGCCGTCACGTCGGGGCGCTCCACCAGGGACTGGCCCAGCTCGTAGCCGGCCCGGGGGCTCCAGTCGCCGACGATGACCGGCGGGACGCGGCGGCCCGCCTGCTCCAGGGTCTGCCGCCACCCGTCGACCCGGTCGCGGGCCTCCAGCCAGTCCCGGGGACCGGCGATGTGCCACACCGTCTCGTGGCCGAGGTCGAGCAGGTGCCGCACCGCCAGCCGGGCACCGGCCACCTGGTCGACGGAGATGCTGGGCAGTTCGCCGCGTTCCCCGCTGGCCTCGACCACCACCGCGGGCACCCCGGTGGGCAGGCCGTGCACGGCGACCGACGCCGTCATCATCGGGGTGATGACGACGACGCCGGCCACCGACTGCTCGGTCAGCGCGTCGATGGCCGAGCGCATCCCGCTACGGTCCAGCCGCTCCAGGGTGACGATGCTGATGCCGTACCCGGCGGCGCGGGCGGCCCGCTCGATGCCCAGCAGGGTGGCCGCCGGGCCGAACAGGATGGTGTCGAAGCTGACCACGCCGATGACCCGGGAGCGGCGGCCGGCCAGCCCCCGGGCCAACGCGTTGGGCCGGTAGTTGAGCTGGTGCACGGCACGCAGCACCCGCTCCCGGGTCTCCGGCCGAACGCTCGGGTGGTTGTTGAGCACCCGGGACACGGTCTGGTGCGACACCCCGGCGAGTTGCGCGACGTCGCTCATCACCGCGGCGCGTTCGGGCCGCTGCTGGCCCATGGCGGGTCAGAAACCCCGGGCCAGGCGGTAGTAGGCCTGGTTCCAGCGCAGCTCGTCGGCGAACCGGCGGGGGGTCGTGTCGGCGTCGATGACGACCAGTTCGGTGCCGACCATCTCGGCGAGGTCGTGCAGCTCCTCGACCCCGACGGCCTGGGACAGCACCGTGTGGTGCGGGGCGCCGGCGGTGAGCCAGGCCTCCGCCGACGCGGCCAGGTCCGGCCGGGGCCGCCACACCGCCCGCGCCACCGGCAACTTCGGCAGCGGGTACGGCGGCGCGACCACGTCGATCTCGTTGGCGACCAGCCGGAACCGCTCCCCCATGTCGGCCAGGCCGAGCACCACGGCCGGGCCGGGCTGGGCGTCGAAGACCATCCGGACCGGGTCCTCCCGGCCACCGATGCCCAGCGGGTGGATCTCGACGTTCGGGGTGGCCGCCGCGATGGTCGGGCAGACCTCCAGCATGTGCGCCCCGAGCACCAGTTCCCGACCCGGGGTGAGGTCGTAGGTGTAGTCCTCCATGAACGAGGTGCCACCGGTGGTGCCGACGGACATCGACTTGAGCGTGCGCACCAGCACCGAGGTCTTCCAGTCGCCCTCACCGCCGAAGCCGTACCCGTCGGCCATCAACCGCTGCACGGCCAGGCCGGGCAGCTGACGCAGCCCGCCCAGGTCCTCGAAGTTGGTGGTGAAGGCGCGGAACCCACCGGCGTCGAGGAAGTCGCGCAGCCCCGCCTCGATCCGGGCGGCGTAGCGCAGCGAGTCGTGCCGGTCGCCGCCGGAGCGCAGCGCGGCGACCAGGCGGTAGCTGTCGTCGTACTCCTTGACCAGGTCGTCGATGCGCGCGTCGGCGACCGCGTCGACGGCCTCGACCAGGTCGTTGACCCCGTAGGTGTTGACCGAGACGCCAAAGCGCAGCTCGGCCTCGACCTTGTCCCCCTCGGTCACCGCGACGTCGCGCATGTTGTCGCCGAAGCGGGCCAGCCGCAGCGACCGCATCTCGGCGTGCCCGATCGCGGCCCGGGTCCACGCGCCGATCCGGGCGGCGACCCGGGGGTCGCTGACGTGCCCGGCGACGGTCTTGCGGGCGACACCGAGCCGGGTCTGGACGTACCCGAACTCCCGGTCGCCGTGGGCGGCCTGGTTGAGGTTCATGAAGTCCATGTCGATCTCGGACCAGGGCAGTTCCACGTTGGCCTGGGTGTGCAGGTGCAGCAGCGGGGTACGCAGCGCGTCCAGCCCCGAGATCCACATCTTGGCCGGCGAGAAGGTGTGCATCCACGCGATCACCCCGACCGCACCCTGCACGGCGGCGTCGCGGCAGACGGCCAGGATCTCGGCGCTGGAGGTCAGCACCGGCTTCCAGACCACCCGGGCCGGGACGGCCGGGTCGGCGTCGAGCCGTTCGGCGATCCGTCGGGACTGCTCGGCCACCTGGCGCAGGGTCTCCGGGCCGTACAGGCCCTGGCTGCCGGTGAGGAACCAGACCTCGGCGACCGGGGATGGGTTGGTCATGGGCGTTGCCTTCCGGTGGGACTGGCGAGGGTCACTTGGTACGGATACCAACGAGGCGTTGGAGCAGGATGAACACGAACAGCAGGCCACCAATGACGATCTTGGTCCACCACGAGTTGAGCGTGCCGTCAAAGGTGATCAACGTCTGGATGATGCTGAGCACCAGCACCCCGAGCAGGGTGCCGAAGACGTACCCGGAGCCGCCGGTGAGCAGGGTGCCGCCGATGACGACCGCCGCGATCACGTCCAACTCCATGCCCACCGCGATCAGCGGGGCACCCGACAGGGTGTAGAACGACAGCAGGATGCCGCCGATCGCCGAGCAGAGGCCGCTGATCGTGTAGACCGCGATCTTCGTACGGCCCACCGGCAGGCCCATCAGCAGCGCGGACTGCTGGTTGCCGCCGATGGCGTACACGTTGCGCCCGAGCCGGGTGTACGCCAGCACGGCCGCCGCCACGGCCACCACCGCGACGGCGATCAGCGCGCCGACCGAGACGAAGTTCTCGCCGAGGTGGATGCGGTGCTGGGCGGCGCTGGTCCAGAACCCGTCGGTGATCGGGATCGAGGTGGTGCTGATCCAGGTGCACACCCCCCGGGCGAAGAACATCCCGGCGAGCGTGACGATGAAGGGTTGGATCTCGAAGAAGTGGATCACGCAGCCCATCGCGAACCCGAGGATCGGGCCGAGCAGCAACGCGATCACCAGCACCAGGGCGGGGTGCAGGCCGTTGCCCAGCAGGGAGGCCGACACCATCGCGGTCATCGCCACCACCGACCCGACCGACAGGTCGATGCCCCCGGTGAGGATGACGAAGGTCATCCCCACCGCGACGACCAGCAGGAAGCCGTTGTCGATGAAGACGTTGAAGACGACCTGGATGTTGGAGAACGCCTGGTACTGCGAAACACCGATGGAGTACATAACCAGCAGCAGCGCTGCGGTGGCGAGCACCGGCACGTGCCGGGGTGGCACCCGCCACCAGGCACGGCCCGGGCGGGCGGCCAACGGGGTCGTGGTCATGCCGGAACCTGCTCCTTCTCTGTGCCGACCGGCTCCACCGGAGTCACCGGGACGCTGCGCCGACGGCGGAACCGCGCCCGGAAGGCCGGGGCCTGGATGAGACAGACCACGATCACCACGACCGCCTTGAACAGCAGGGACGTCTGCGGGTCGATGTTCATGGCGTACACCGAGGTGGTGAGGGTCTGGATGAGCAACGCGCCGACCACCGTGCCGCCGAGGTAGAACCGGCCGCCGGCCAACGCGGTGCCGCCGATGACCACGGCCAGGATGGCGTCCAGCTCGACCCAGAGCCCGACCGCGTTGCCGTCGGCGCTGGAGACGTTCGCCGTCATCATGAACCCGGCGATGGCCGCGCAGGCGGCGCTCACCACGTACACCAGGAAGGTGATCCGCCGGGAACGGATGCCGGCCAACCGGCTGGCCTCGGCGTTGCCGCCGACCGACTCGATGATCATGCCGAGCGCGGTACGCCGGGTCAGCACCGCCACCAGCAGGGTCACCGCGAGGGCGATGACGATCGCGAACGGCAGGGTCAGCAGGTGCCCCACCCCGATCACCTTGTAGGGCCCGCTGTTGATGGTGATGATCTGCCCTTCGGCGATCAACTGGGCCAGGCCCCGGCCGGCCACCATCAGGATCAGCGTGGCGATGATCGGTTGGATGCCGATGCCGGCGACCAGGATGCCGTTCCAGGCACCGAGCAGCAGGGCCACCCCGAAGCCGAGCGCCACTGCGGTGAGCACCACGCCCAGACTGTTCTGGTCGGGCTGCTCGCTGATGTAGAGGCAGGCCACCGCACCGGCGACCGCCGCCACCGCACCCACCGAGAGGTCGATGCCGCCGGTGGCGATCACCAGGGACATGCCCAGGGCGACCAGGATCAGCGGGGCGCTGAGCCGGACGATGTCGATCAGGCTGCCGTAGAGGTGGCCGTTCTTCAGCTCGATCGACAGGAAGCTCGGCCGGTAGACGGCGTTCGCGACCAGCAGCAGCACCAGCACCACGAGCGGCCAGAACAGCCGGTGGCTGGTGACGCCCGCAGCGCGGGCCCGTACGGTGCTCATGCCGGCACCGACCCTTCCTGGGAGCTGCCGCTGGCGATGACCTGCATGACGCGGGCGGCATCGAGGCTGTCGTCGTTGGTGAGTTCGGTGACCAGCTGCCGGTCGCGCATCACGGCGACCTTGTGGCTGAGCCGCAGCACCTCCTCCAGCTCGGCGGAGATGAACAGCACCGCCATTCCGCCGTCGGACAGCTGCGCCACCAGACGCTGGATCTCGGTCTTGGCGCCGATGTCGATGCCCCGGGTCGGCTCGTCGAGGATCAGCAGCCGGGGTTCGGTGATCAGCCACCGGGCCAGCAGCACCTTCTGCTGGTTGCCGCCGGACAGGTTGCGCACCGGCATCTCCGGATCGGCCGGCCGGATGCTCAGCGCCTTGATCCAGTGCTGGACCAGTTCGTCCTGCCGGCGGCGCGGCACCGGCCGCAGCCAGCCCCGGGCCGCCTGCATGGCCAGGATGATGTTCTCCCGCACCGACAGCTCGCCGACCAGTCCCTCGGTGCGGCGGTTCTCGGAGCAGAACGCGATGTCCCGGTCGATGGCGGCCACCGGGTTGCGGATCGCCACCGGGGCACCGTCCACGGCGAGCCGGCCGGCATCGGCGCGGTCCGCGCCGAAGAACAACCGGGCCACCTCGGTACGCCCCGAGCCGAGCAGGCCGGCCAGGCCGACCACCTCGCCCTGGTGGATGGTGAGGCTGAACGGCGCGACGGAACCGGACCGGCCGAGCCCGTCGGCCGCCACCAGGGGGGTGCCCTGTTCGAGGGCCGCCCGGTCGCCGCCGCTGGTCGCCTCGTCGAGGCGCTCCAGGGCGTCCAGCTCCTTACCGATCATCTTCTCCACCAACGCGATCTGCGGCAGTTCGCTGGTGAGGTACTCGCCGACGAGCCGGCCGTTGCGCAGCACGGTGATCCGGTCGGCGATGGCGTACACCTGGTCGAGGAAGTGGGTGACGAAGATGATCGCGATGCCGTCGTCGCGCAGCTGCCGCATGATCCGCATCAGCTGGGCCACCTCGTCGGCGTCCAGGCTGGAGGTGGGCTCGTCGAGGATCAGCACCCGGGCCCGGATGTCGACGGCGCGGGCGATCGCGACCATCTGCTGCACGGCCAGTGAGTAGTTGCCGAGCAGTTCGCTGACGTCGATGTGCAGGTCGATGCGGGCCAGCAGCTCCTGCGCCCGGCGGCGCATCTCGCGCCAGTTGACCGCGCCGAGCCGGCGCGGCTCCCGGCCGATGTAGATGTTCTCCGCCACCGACAGGTTGGGTAGGAGGTTGACCTCCTGGTAGACGGTGCTCACCCCGGCGGCGGTGGCCTGCATCGGGCCGGAGAAGGAGACCTCGTCGCCGTCGAGTGTGATGGTGCCGGAATCGGTGCCGTAGACGCCGGTCAGCACTTTGATGAGGGTGGACTTCCCGGCGCCGTTCTCGCCCATCAGGGCGTGCACCTCACCGGGGAAGAGCCGGAGGTCGACGCCGTCGAGGGCGCGGACCCCGGGGAAGAGCTTGCTGATCGCGGTCATCGTCAGGACCGGATGCCTATCCGACATCCCACCGAACCTTTCCTCGGAAGCGGAGGCCGCCGCGCCGAACGCGGCGGCCTCCGGTCAGATCAGTACTTCCGGTTGGGCAGAGCAGTCTTGGCCTGCTCCTGGGTGAAGGTGGTCTCCTCGGTCTCGACCCGGGCGGGGACCTCCTCGCCGGCCTTGACCTTCTTGGCCAGGTCCATCAGCTGCGGGCCGAGCAGCGGGCTGCACTCCGCGATGAAGTTGAACTTGCCGTCGGCCAGCGCCTGCATGCCGTCCTTGACCGCGTCGATGGTGATGATGGTGATGTCCTTGCCGGGCGTCTTGCCCGCCGCGGTGATCGCCTCCAGCGCACCCAGGCCCATGTCGTCGTTGTGCGCGAAGAGCACGTCGATCTTCGGGTTGGCCTTGAGGAACTGCTCCATGACCTGCTTGCCGCCGGCCCGGGTGAAGTCACCGCTCTGCGAGGCGACGACCTTCAGGTTGGGGTTGGCGGCGATCGCCTCGGCGAAGCCCTTCTTGCGGTCGTTGGCCGGGGCCGAACCGGTGGTGCCCTGCAGCTCCACGATGTTCACCGGGCCGGTCGCGGCCGACTTCTCCTTGACCAGCCACTCGCCGGCGAGCTTGCCCTCCTTGACGAAGTCCGAGCCGATGAAGGTCTTGTAGAGGCTCTTGTCGGCCGAGTCGACGGCCCGGTCGGTCAGGATCACCGGGATCTTGGCGTCCTTGGCCTCCTTGAGCACGGTGTCCCAGCCCGACTCCACCACCGGCGAGAAGGCGATCACGTCGACCTTCTGCTGGATGAAGTTGCGGATCGCCTTGATCTGGTTCTCCTGCTTGCCCTGGGCGTCGTCGAACTTCAGCTCGTAGCCGGCCTCGGTGGCCGACTCCTTGATCGAGTTGGTGTTCGCCGTGCGCCAGCCGCTCTCCGCGCCGACCTGCGAGAAGCCGATGACCAGCTTGCCGCTGCCGCTGCCGCCGCTCTTGTCGTCACCGCCGGTGTCGCTGTTGCCGCAGCCGGCGAGTCCGCCGGCCAGCAGGCCGACGGCGAGCATCGCGCCGAGGCCACGTCGGGTGAGGGTAATACCGGTCTTCGCCATGTGAAGACTCCTTGTACGGGGATGAGGTGGGGGATGGTGCTACTTGGGGAAGGACCGGCCGGACGGCACGCCGGACGGACCGGACCTTCCAGGGGTGGTGCATCGGGTTGCGGTGGATCGACCGGACCGCACGGGGCGGCCGGTGGCGAGGACGGGCGGGGCCGCGGTTACGGCCCCGGTTGCCCGTAGACGTTCTGGTAGCGGTGGTAGAGGGAGTCGATGTCGGCCTGGGCCATCGGCACGGGGGTGCCGAGCGACCGGGCCAGGTGCGCGGTCCGGGCCACGTCCTCGCACATGACGGCGGCCTTCACCGCCGAGCGGGCGTCCCGGCCGATGGTGAACACGCCGTGGTTGCGCATCAGCACCGCCGGTGAGCGGTGCCCGGACAGGGTCGCCACGATGCCCTTGCCGATGTCGTCGCCGCCGATGAGCGCGAACGGACCGACCGGGATCTCGCCGCCGAACTCGTCGGCCTGGGCGGTGAGGTGGCACGGGATCGCCTCGCCGCAGGCGGCCCAGGCGGTGGCGTACCCGCTGTGGGTGTGCACCACGCCGCCGACCTCGGGCATCGCCCGGTAGACGTAGGCGTGGGCGGCGGTGTCGCTCGACGGTGACAGGTCACCGTCGACCACGACCCCGTCGAGGTCGCAGACGATCATGTTGTCGGGCCGCAGGTCGTCGTAGGACACCCCGCTCGGCTTGATCACCATCAGCTCCCGGCCGGGCACCCGGGCCGAGACGTTGCCGGCCGTCCAGGCCACCAGGTTGTAGCGCACCAGCTCGCCGTGCAGGGTGGCCACCTGCTCGCGCAGCCGGGCCACCTCGGCGTCGAGGTCGAGGGTCATGCCGGCACCTCCAGGGGGTGGGTGGTCGGGTCGGCCGTGGGGTTGACGGCGGGGCGGCGGGCCGCGTTGCGGATCGCCCGCAGCCGCAGCAGCACGTCGTCGCCGCCCCGACCGAAGTGGTCGTGCAGCCGGCGGTACTCGGCGTAGAGCGCGTCGTAGGCGCGGGCCCGCTCCGGGTCGGGCCGGTAGACCTCGCGGTCGACCCGGCCCATCGCCGCCGAGGCGGTCGGCACGTCGGGGTACGCCCCGGCCGCGACCGCCGCGTGGATCGCCGACCCGAGGGCCGGACCCTGCGCCGAACCGATGATGCCCAGCGGACGCCGGGTCACGTCGGCGTAGATCTGCATCAGCAGGCTGTTGTTGGTGAGCCCGCCGGCCACGATCAGCTCGTCGACCGGGACGCCCGCCTCGGCGAACGCCTCGATGATCATGCGGGTGCCGTACGCGGTGGACTCCAGCAGCGCGCGGTAGACGTCCGGCGGCCGGGTGGCCAGGGTCAGCCCGACGAGCACCCCGCTGAGGTCGTGGTTGACCAGCAGGGAGCGGTTGCCGTTCCACCAGTCCAGGGCCACCAGGCCGTGTGCGCCGACGGGCTGGGCCGCGGCGGCGGCGGTCAGCTCCTCGTGGGAGGCGAACCCGGCGGGGGCGGCGTGCTTGACGAACCAGCCGAAGATGTCACCGACGCCGCTCTGGCCGGCCTCGTAGCCCCAGGAGCCGGCGCTGATCCCGCCGTCGACCACCCCGCACATGCCGGCGACCTCGGCCCGCTCGGTACCGTTGACCACGTGGCAGGTGGAGGTGCCCATGATGGCGACCAGCCGGCCGGGGGTCAGCGCCTGCGCGGCGGCGGCGGTGACGTGGGCGTCGACGTTGCCGACGGCCACCGCGATCCCCTCCGGCAGCCCGGTCCAGGCGGCGGCCTGCGCGGTGAGCCCGCCGGCCCGCGTGCCGAGCTGCGCCAGCGGCCCGTCGATCTTGGCGACGAAGTCGGCGAAGCCGGGGTTCAGCGCGGACAGGTAGGCCGGGGACGGGTAGTGGCCGTCCTGGAGCAGCCCCTTGTAGCCCGCGGTACAGACGTTACGGGTCTCGATGCCGCACAGCTGCCAGACGATCCAGTCGGCTGCCTCGATCCAGCGCTCGGCGCGGGCGTAGACCTCCGGGTCCTCCTCCAGCAGCTGCAGCCCCTTGGCGTACTGCCACTCGGCGGAGATCTTGCCGCCGTAGCGGCCGATCCAGGACTCGCCCCGGGAGTGGGCCAGCGCGTTGATCCGGTCGGCCTGCGGCTGGGCGGCGTGGTGCTTCCACAGCTTCACCCAGGCGTGCGGGCGGGTACGCAGGTCCGGCAGCTCGCACAGCGGCGTGCCGTCGGCCAGGGTGGGCAGCACGGTGCAGGCGGTGAAGTCGATGCCGATGGCGACCACCTGGGCCGGGTCGACGCCGCTCGCGGCGAGCGCGGCGGGTACCGCCTCGCGCAGCACCTCGCGGTAGTCGTCCGGGTCCTGCAGCGCCCAGTCGGCCGGCAGGGGCTGGCCGTCGGCGGCGAGCGTCGTCTCCATCACCGCGTGGCGGTACTCGTGCACCGCCGTGCCCAGCTCGGCGCCGTCGCCGACCCGCACCACCAGCGCCCGACCCGACAGCGTGCCGTAGTCGACGCCGACGACGTACCGGTCCTGCGGGTTCGCGCCTGCATCCATGCCGTTCTCCGTTCAATCGTTGGGGGCAAGTGTTAGCGCTCACATGGAATCCGTCAAGGCGCATCCATGTAACACTGCCGTAACCATCCTGAGCGGCCCCGGCACGGCATCCACCATCACCGCTGCGACCAGCCATCGAGCAGCCGGCATGCGACGACCAGGTGAGCGGTCACATCCCTTCGTCCGGGCCGGCCCTTGACACGCCCGCGCGGGCGGTTCCAGACTTCGGGGCGACCACGTGGCGGGCCGACAGCCGGGCCGGACGGGCGACGACGGATGCCATCCGGCGTCGTCGCCGCCCACCGGCCACCCACGCGGAACGGACCACGGCCTTCGTCCGCGCGGCGGACCACACGGCCTTCGTCGCCACCCGAAGGAGGCCGTGTGCGGATCGTCGACGCCCGGGTCATCGTCACCTGCCCGGGCCGCAACTTCGTCACCCTCAAGATCGTCACCGACGAGGGGGTCACCGGCGTCGGGGACGCCACCCTCAACGGCCGCGAGCTGGCCGTCGCGTCCTACCTGCGCGACCACGTGGTGCCGCTGCTGATCGGGCGGGACCCGGCCCGGATCGAGGACACCTGGCAGTACCTCTACCAGGGCGCCTACTGGCGACGGGGGCCGGTGACGATGAGCGCCATCGCCGCCGTGGACACCGCGCTGTGGGACATCAAGGGCAAGGTCGCCGGCCTGCCGGTCTACCAGCTGCTCGGCGGCCGGTCCCGCGACGGGGTCACCGTCTACGGGCACGCCAACGGCGAGACCGTCGAGGACGTGCTGGTCGAGGTCGCCCGCTACGTCGACCTCGGCTACCGGGCCGTCCGGGTGCAGTGCGGCGTGCCCGGCCTACCCAAGACCTACGGGGTCAGCACCGACAAGCTGTTCTACGAGCCGGCCGACGCGGCCCTGCCCAGCGAGGCCACCTGGTCCACCGCGCGTTACCTCGCGCACGTCCCGACGGTCTTCGCCCGGGTACGCGACGAGTTCGGCCCCACCCTGCGGCTGCTGCACGACGTGCACCACCGGCTCAGCCCGATCGAGGCCGCCCGGCTCGGCAAGAGCCTGGAGCCGTACGCGCTGACCTGGATGGAGGACCCGGTCCCCGCCGAGTTGCCGGAGGGCTTCCGGCTGATCCGGCAGCACACCACCACCCCGGTCGCCGTCGGCGAGGTGTTCAACACCATCTGGGACGCCGCCCAGCTCATCCGGGAACAGCTCATCGACTACATCCGCACCACGGTGGTGCACGCCGGTGGGATCACCCACCTGCGACGCATCTTCGACCTGGCGGCGCTGCACCACGTGCGCAGCGGCTCGCACGGGGCCACCGACCTCTCCCCCGTCTGCATGGCCGCCGCCCTCCACGTCGACCTGGCCATCCCCAACTTCGGGCTGCAGGAGTACATGCGGCACACCGACGCCACCGACGAGGTCTTCCCGCACGGCTACCACTACGCCGACGGCTACCTGCACCCGGCGGAAACCCCCGGCCTCGGGGTGGACATCGACGAACAGGCGGCGGCCCGCTACCCGTACGCCCCGGCGTACCTGCCGGTCAACCGGCTGGAGGACGGCACCGTCCACCCCTGGTGAGCGCGGGACCGCCGGGGACGTCTGGGCATCCACCCCGCCGGGGTCTACCGTACGTACACAGGCGGCCACAGTAGGGTGAGGATGGTGTCATGACGACAGCACGGACCGGCGCGGGCCGGGCCCGGACGGGCCGGCTCCTCGCCACGACAGTCGCGGTGGCGGTGGGTGTGGCCGGCGGCCTGTCCGCCGGGACGCCGGCCCGGGCCGGCTCGAACGGGCAACAGGTCTACTTCGACTGGGGTCCCGCCTGGGGCCGCGCCACCCTCGAGGGCTCCAACAACAACGGGCAGTACGTGACCTCCCCGTCGATCTACCTCGGCGCCACCGGCTACGGGGCGTTGAGCGACTGGTGGTGGAAGGGGTGGGTCACCGTGCACTTCTACTACGCCGACGGGACCAGCCGGGACAGCCGTACCTGCTGGGTACCGACCGAGCAGAGCGGTTCGGACTGGACCTCCTGCTTCTGACGGTCACCGCCGGTCCCGCCGGCGGCAGGAGACCCGGCCCGCGCGCCTGCGGCCACCGCCAGCCACGTCGACGCCACGGTCAGAAGAGGTGAACATGCGGATACCGACGAGAATCGGCAGGATCGCTGTCGGTGCGGCCGTCACGATGGCCGCCGTGACCGCCGCCGCCCCGCCTGCGGTGGCCGGCTCCAACGGTCAGCAGATCGCGTTCAACTACAGCGGCCCGGCCTACGGGTTCGTCTACCTGGAGGGATACAACCAGTCAGGCGACTGGGTCTACTCCCCCTCGATCCCGCTCGACTCGTCCGGCTACGGTCAGCTCTACGGCTGGTGGTGGCGCGGGTTCGTGACCGTCAACTTCTACTATTCCAACGGGACCTGGGCCCGGGGCAGCACCTGCAACGTACCGACCGACCAGTGGGGCGACTGGACCTACTGCTGACCGTGCACCCCACCGGACGGGCGGGGTCAGCGCAGCTGCTTGACGCGGATCAGGTTGCCGGCCGGGTCGCGGAAGGCGCAGTCGCGCACCCCGTACGGCTGGTCGATCGGCTCCTGGACGACCTCGGCGGCACTGGCCTGTACCGTCTCGAAGGTGCCGTCGAGGTCGGGGGTGGCCAGCATGAGCCAGCCGTAGGTGCCCTTGGCCATCATCTCGGCGATGGTCCGGCGTTCCTCGTCGGTGACCCCGGGGTCGACCGCCGGTGGGGCCAGCAGGATCGACGTGCCGGGCTGGCCGGGTGGCCCGACGGTGATCCAGCGCATCTTGCCCGAGCCGACGTCGTTGCGGACCTCGAAGCCGAGGATGTCGCGGTAGAAGACCAGCGAGGCGTCCGGGTCGTCGTGCGGCAGGACGCAGGTGTCGATGGTGAGATCCATGCCGCTCACGCTAGGTGATGATCGTGGCGGGTGCTTCTCGATTCCTGACCGGTCGGGTCACCTGTTTGGTCAGGCACGGCGGCAACTGGGCCGACCCCTGCTCCGCAAGCGTCCGGTAGCTGCTCGGCGGCATGCCGACCAGCTCGGCGAAGCGGGTGCTGAAGGTGCCCAGCGACGAGCAGCCGACCGCGAAGCAGACCTCGGTGACGCTGAGGTCGCCCCGACGCAGCAGCGCCATCGCCCGCTCGATGCGCCGGGTCATCAGATAGGAGTACGGTGACTCGCCGTAGGCGCGGCGGAACTGCCGGCTCAGGTGACCGGCCGACATGTGCACGCCCCGGGCGAGCGCCTCGACGTCCAGCGGTCGGGCGTACTCCCGGTCGATGCGGTCCCGCACCCGGCGCAGCCGGGCCAGGTCGCGGAGCTGCTGGTCGGGGGCGGATCTGCTGCTCACCCCCGTGATCGTGCCACGTCCCGGCGTCCGGCGGGTCGGCCCACGCCGGCCGGATACGCGGTGCTGGTCAGTGGATGCGGCGGCCCCGGGCGTCGGGCACCCCGGACTTGCGGAAGAAGTACGTGTTGACCTGGTCCCGCCACTCGGTCGCACAGCGCAACTGCTCGTCGAGACGCTCGACGACCCGGTCGTACACCGCCTGGTCGATCACCCCGGCGAGCCGGGTCCACCGGTCCCGCATCGCCACCACCTCCGCCACCCCGGAGAAGTGCGTGTCGTAGATGTGCTGGATGACGGTGACGCCGCTGTGCAGGACGTGCGAGTAGGGCACGTGGTGGAAGAACAGCAGCAGCTCGTCCGGGCACCGCTCCAGCGACTCGTACACCTGGGACCAGGGCGGCGGGTACTGCCCGGCGAAACCGGTGCCGGTCGCGCAGGTCCGGTCCACGCCGACGCCGTCGCGGTCGGCGAAGTGGTAGGTGCCCCACCGGCTGTACTCGTAGCCGTCCACCCCCGGCCCGTAGTGACCGGCCGGATTGACCATGAAGCCGACCCCCAACGGGGCGGTGTAGCGCTCGTAGGTGCGCCAGGAGTCGTCGAGCACCGCGTGCAGCGTCTCACGGACCAACGCCGGGTCACCCACCGTCGACGCCGGGAAGGTCAGGTCGATCCACTCGTCGAGGATCACGTCGGCCGCCAGGCCCGGATCCCAGGCCAGCCGCCCGAAGGCGTACAGGTTGGCCTGGGCGAGCGGGTGCCCGCACCAGAACGGGTCGTCACCGACGTTGGCGACGGCGACCAGGTCACCACCCCGGTGCGGCCCGGGACCGGGCACGTCCGCCAGCACGTCGGTGACGCTGCGCTCCGCCGGCCCCCACGGCCGGAAGGCCAGCACCTCGTGCCACCAGGGGGCGAGGTAGCACGCGTGCCACTGCTGGCCGGTGTACTCCTGGGTCACCTGCAACTCCACCGCCACCCGGGTGGCCGGCATCGCCGCGATCACCGGCGACACCGGCTCCCGGGGCTGGAAGTCGACCGGGCCGAACTTCACCTGGAGGACGACGTTGTCGGCGAACCGCCCGTCCAGTGGGGCGAAGTGGTCGTACGCGGCGCGGGCCCGGTCGGTCGTCCGGTCCCGCCAGTCCTGCCGGTGGTCGTAGACGAACGCCCGCCAGTGCACCACTGCCCCGTGCGGGGCGAGCGCGGCGGCCAGCAGGTTCGCCCCGTCGGCGTGGTCGCGCCCGTAGCTGAACGGGCCGGGCTGCCCCTCCGAGTCGGCCTTCACCACGTACCCGCCGAAGTCGGGGATGCGCGCGTAGACCCGGCGGGTGGTGCTCTCCCACCAGTCCCGCACGCCGTCGTCGAGGGGGTCGGCGGTGGGCAGGCCACCGAGGACCACGGGAGCGGCGAAGGTCACCGACAGGTGCACCCGGATGCCGTACGGGCGCAGCAGGTCGGCGAGGTCGACCACGTCGTCGAGCCGGTCGGTCAACAGCCGCGCCTCGGTCAGGCCCACGTTGACGTTGTTGACCGAGATCGCGTTGACGCCCATGGCGGCGAGCAGCCGGCCGTACGCCCGCAGCCGGTCCCGGTCGCCGCGCGGGCCGCCGTCGCGCCAGAAGATCGAGCCGCCGGCGTAGCCGCGCTCCACCTGCCCCATCACCGGGTGCACGGCCACGTTGTCCCAGTGGTCGAGCATCCGGCGGCGCAGCGCGGGTCGGTGCGCCCGCGCCGGATGGTCCCCGGTGTGGGCGGCCTCGCCGAGCCGGACCAGGTGGAACAGCCCGTACAGCAGCCCGGCCGGGGCGTCGGCCAGCACCACCGTCACGTCGTCGACCCGGGTCAGCAGGAACCCCTCGTCGCCGAGCGGCCCGTCGGGGGCCGGGACCGCCGTGACGGCGGCCGGCACCGCCGACGGCAGCGGTCCCGGGTCACGCAGGGCGAGCACCAGGTCGACGGGGTCGACCGCCGACGCGCCGTCGGTGCCGGTGCCGGTGCCGGTGCGGTCCACCCGTCCGCCGTGTGCGGCGCAGGCCTGCGCCACCTCGGCGAAGACCGTGTCGACCAGCAGACCGTCGCCGTGCACCAGCACCCGGCGTACGCCGAGGGGCCGCCACGCCTCCGGCGGCAGCCAGGCGGGATGCGGCCGGGGTTCCCCGGCGCCGCTCACTCCGGCCGGGACGGTGACGGGCCTGGTCATCCGGTGAAGTCCTTCCGCACGATGTCGGTCATCGCCGTGGCGACCCGCAGGTACGCCACGACGAACAGCACGGCCAGCAACGCCAGCAGCGCCTCGGAGAAGAGCACGGTGAGCGCCGCGGCGGCGGCCAGCAACAGCAGGTTGCCGACGGTGACGCCCGGGGTGCGGATCAGGAAGTGCACCGCCAGCCGCAGCACGTCGCGGGTGCGGAAGGTGAACAGCGAGGCGATCACCAGGGCGTTGCCGCCGATCAGCACGAGCAGCACGCCGAGCCCGACCAGCGGCACCGCCCAGCCGGCCGGGACGCCCGCGGCGGACAGGTGGGTGAGGTTGACCCCGAGGACGGTCAGCCACAGCAGCAGCGGCACCCAGAGCCGCAGCACCTGCGGCAGGTTGGCCCGGTAGCCCTGCCAGAACCGGGCCGCGGGATGCAGGTCGGTCAGGTCGGGGCGTTGGTGGTGCAGGGCGTACAGGGCGGCGGAGACCGCCGGGCCGACGGGGAGCAGGCAGACCGCGACCAGCGGCAGGTTGCTGGCGTCCCGGCCGAGCAGGAGCAGCGGGACCAGTCCGGGCAGGGTGACCAGTGCCAGCAGCAGCCCGACGACGAGCACCGTGTAGATCGACGCGGCGGCCCGCGACAGTGGACCGTCGCCGAACTCCCGCCAGGGCTGCGCGCTCACGACCGCTCGTCCCGGTTCGTCGGCGGGGTGCGCTCGGTGGGGCCGCCGAGCAGCCGGGCCTCGTCCCACCACGGCGGGGTCTCGTCGCGCACCGCCGCCAACTCGACCAGGGTGACCTCGTGCCGGGCCAGGGTGAGGTCGAGGTCGACCCGGCCGGCGGTGACCGGCAGGGCCCGGTGGGAGCGGGCCGGCTCGGCGGCCTCCCGCAGGCTGTCCAACTGCCCTGGGCGGGGAGACCGGGGACGGCCCATCTCGCTCCAGGCGGTCCAGGCGTTACCGGCCTCCTCGCTGACCGACGAGCGGAGCAGGAACACCGACGAGGCACCGGGCGGGCCCACCGGCACCGACAGGGCCAGCGGGTGCCGGTCGGGCACCGGCGTGTGGCCCGTCACGTCCACCGGCGCCCAGGCCAGCACGGCGACCCGGCCGTCGGCATGCCGGGTGACCAGGTGGTCCGCACCGCGCGCCAGCACCTCGTCGCCGAGGCGGGCCATGAAGGCGTACAGGTGGTAGGTGGGTTTCTTGATCTGCCGGTGGGTGAGCAGGCCGAACCCGCCGTGGAACAGCGCGGTCGGCACCCCCGTCTCCTCGAACATGTCGCTGAACGTCCAGTACGAGAAGGAGTCGACCAGGTCACCGCCGGCCGCCAGCACCGGGGCGAGGTACGCGGCGTGGAAGGCCGTGTCGTGGATCGGGTTGTCCGGCCGGTAGGAGGAGTTGAACTCGGTGATGTGCACCGGCAGCTCCGCCAGGGCGGTGCCGTACAGATGCCGCCGGGGCGCGGCGAACTGCTCCAGCAGCGACGACGCCGGGGCCAGCGTCTGGTGGGTGCCGAAGGGTACGTGCTGGGCGGGACCGGAGGTGTAGGCGTGCCGGCTGACGAAGTCGACAGGCACGCCGCGTGCGGCGACGAAGTCGGCGAAGGGTTCCAGCCAGTCGTCCGCGCCGGGTGAGATGGCCGGGCCGCCGACCTGCAACCCGGCGTCGACCTCCTTGACCGCGTGCGCGGTGACCTCGTAGAGGCGGTGGTAGGCGTCCCGGTCCGCACCCTGCCAGAAGTCGGGCAGGTTGGGCTCGTTCCACACCTCGATCGGCCAGCCCCGCACCTCGTCGAGGCCGTACCGGTCGACCAGGTGGGCCACCGTGGCGCGGACCAGGTCGGCCCACTCCGACCAGCAGCGGGGTGGGGTGACGTTGCCCTGCCACCAGAACACCGTCTGCTCGCCGGAGGCCAGCGCCTCGGGCATGAAGCCCAACTCCACGAAGGGTCGGACGCCCAGCCCGAGGTAGGCGTCGACGACCTGGTCGACGTACGTGAAGGAGTGGTGCACCCGCCGTTCGCCGCCGTGCTGGTAGGGACGGTGGACACCGACGCCGTCGCTGAGCAGGCCGTGCCCGCGGATGTGCCGGAAGCCGATGTCCTGCTGGATCAGGGCCAGCGAGTCCTGGTAGTCGCGGCGCAGGGCCAGCTCGAAGCGCCCGGTGCCGACACAGTGCCGCCAGGCGTCGGTGAGCCGCCCCACGGGCTGGGCGGGAACGGTGATCCGCATCGTGGTCGTCCTCCGGTGGTCGCCGCGTCGGTGACCGGTCCGGCCGGGCCCGTGGCAGGGCCCGGCCGGACCGGGTCGGACCGGGTCGGTCAGCCGTTGTCCTTCTCGAACCGCTCGTGCGCCTTGTTGACCAGGCCGATGTACTGGTCGGCGTTCTTGGCCTTCAGCTCACCGACGTAGGCGTCCCACTCGGTGAGGGGACGCTGGCCGAGGATGAACTTCAGCGTGTTCTGCACGACGTGGTCCTTCAGCGGGGTCTCCCACAGCGACGCCTGCTCCCGCTCCTCGTCGGTGAGCGGGGCCGGCGGGTCCACCGGCAGCGGCGTCCGGGCGTTCATCACCTTCTGGAACTCCATCTCCTCCGGCGAGAAGAACGACTGCACCAGGTCGAGCTTGCCGCCGTAGGAGAACACCCCGTTGCCGAAGCCGAAGTCCTTCTGCAGGTGCTTGCTGCCCTTGGGGTTGAGCCCGATCATGTCGACGTCGGGGTTCAGGGTGTACTTGCCAGCGGCGTCCCTGGTGAAGGTGGTGCCCTCGACGCCCCACTTGGCGAACTCCTCGCCGGCCTCGGAGTAGTACAGCCAGTCGATGAACTGCATCATCGCCACGAAGTTCTTGCTGTCCCGGGCCTTCTTGGAGATCATGATGCCGTTCTCCAGCCGGCTGGCCGGGTTGATCTCGCCGGCCGGGCCGACCAGCAGCGGGATCTTCGTCAGCTTGGCGTTCGGCAGGGTCTTGGCCAGGTCGGGGCGGTAGTCGTTGACCAGGGTCTGGGCGTTGCTGCCGATGACGAAGGACTTGCCGTTGGCGAGCTTCTGCCTGGCCTGCTCATCGGTCTGGGTGAAGCTCTCCGGGTCGAGCAGCTTCTCGGCGACCAGCTTGTTGAGGTAGACGATCACCTGCTTGTACTGCTCGGTGGCGCCGGTGTAGACGAACTTCTTCGCCGCCGGGTCCCAGGTGGCGGGGTTCCAGCTCCAGCCGGTCCGGATGCCGTGCGCGGCGCCGACGATGCTCAGCAGCTCACCGCCCGGGTTCGGCTTGCTCCACCGGTCCGAGTACGGGTACGAGTCGGGATAGCGCGCCTTCATCGCCTTGAGCACGGTGTACAGCTCGTCCCAGGTCTTGGGGATCTGGAGGTTGAGCTGCTGGAGGATGTCGGTACGCACCGCGATCGAGTACTCCGCCCACGGCTTCTCGTGCAGGCCGGGCAGCAGGTAGAACTTGCCGTCGGACTGTCGCAGCGTGTCGAACTCCGGTTGGAGGTTCCACTTGGCGATCTTGTCCTTGAGGTTGGGCATCAGGTCCAGGTAGTCGCTCACCGGCAGGATCGCGCCGGAGGAGACGAAGGCGTTCTCCTGCGGGTGATAGGTCTTCGGCATGATCAGTGGGGCGTCGCCGGCACCGATCAGCAGGCTGCGCTTCTGCTCGTAGTCGCTCAGCGGCACGGCAACCGGGGCGAGCTTGACGTTGGTCCGCTTGGTCAGCTCCGACCAGAACAACCAGTCGTCCTTGAGCGGATAGTTCGGATGGTTGTTGTAGAGGATGGAGAAGGACAGCGGTTCGGTGGCCTTGAACTGCTTGTCGATCCCGTAGTCGGCCATCGCGCCGGCCCGGTTGCCGTCGAGGTTCTTGGCCTCCGGGGCGTCGTCGGAGCAGGCCCCGACGAGGGTGAGGGTGAGCAGCCCGGCAGTGGCTATCGCCACGCGGCGCCACGTCCTGTGGAACATGGCTCGTCCTTTCGATCGGGTGGTGTGGGGGTGCGGTGGAGTGGAACGGTCGGGCTACCCCTTGACCGCGCCGAGCATCACGCCGGACACGAAGAACCGTTGGATGAAGGGGTAGACCGCGAGGATCGGCAGGGTGGTGAGCACGATGGTCACGGCCTGGATGGTGGCCGCCGCCTGCACCGCGTCGGACTCGGCGACACCGCCTGCCGACTGCGCCCCGGTCGCCCCGGCGATGAGGTTGCGCAGGTAGACCGTGACCGGGAGCAGGTCCTGCTGGTCCAGGTAGAGGAACGCGGTGAACCAGGAGTTCCAGAAGGACACCGCGTAGAACAGCAGCATCGTGGCGATGATCGCCTTGGACAGCGGCAACACGATCCGCAGCAGGGTGCCGTACGTACTGAGCCCGTCGACGGCGGCGGCCTCCTCCAACTCGACCGGCAGGCTCTCGAAGAACGCCTTCATCACCAGCAGGTTGAACACGTTGATCGCGTTGGGCAGCACCACCGCCCAGATGCTGTTCTTCATCCCCAGGCTGGTGATGAGCACATAGTTGGGGATCAGCCCGCCGGAGAAGAACATGGTGAACACGGCGATCCCGACGAGCACCCCACGCCCTCGGAGCTGGTGCTTGGACAACACGTACGCGTAGCAGGTGGTCAGCACGATCGAGATGGCGGTGGCCACGACGGTGTAGACCACGGTGTTGCGGTAGTTGGTCCAGAACATCGGGTCGGACATCACCAACCGGTAGGCGGTGAGGTTGAAGCCCTGCGGGACGAGGTTGACCCGGCCCGCGATGATCGGCGCCTCGTCGCTGAGCGACCGGGCCACGATGTTGACGAACGGGTAGAGCGTCACGATCACCACGAGGGTCAGCACGACCCCGTTGACCGCCTGGAACACCCGGTAACCCCGGGTGGGCCGGATGCCCCGCGACCGGCGGGCCCGCGCGGGTGGTGTCGTCTTCGGGCCGGCCGTGCCGGGGGCCACGGTCACCACAGGCTCGTCCCGACCGTACGCCGGGAGATGGTGTTCGCCCCGAGGACCAGGATCAGCCCGATCACCGCCTCGAACAGGCCGATGGCGGCGGCGTAGCTGAAGTTGCTCGACTCGAAGCCCAACCGGAACAGGTACGTGGAGATCACGTCGGCGGTCGGGTACGTCAACGGGTTGTACAGCAGCAGGATCTTCTCGAACCCGACGGCCATGAAGGTGCCGATGTTGAGGATCAGCAGGGTCACCATCGTCGGCCGGATCCCGGGCAGCGTGACGTGCCAGGTCTGCCGCCACCGGTTGGCCCCGTCGATGCGGGCCGCCTCGTAGAGGTTCTCGTCGATGGTGGTGAGTGCCGCCAGGTAGAGGATCGTCCCCCAGCCGACGGTCTGCCAGACCTCCGAGGAGACGTAGATGGCCCGGAACCAGCCCGGCTGCTGCAGGAACGGCACGCCCTCCCCGCCGAGACCCCGGACCAGCTGGTTGACCGAGCCGTCCATCGACAGCAACTGCATCACCATCGCCGCGACGATCACGATGGACAGGAAGTGCGGCAGGTAGGACACCGACTGGACGAACCGCTTGAGCCGGCGGGCCCGGACCTCGTTGAGCAGCAGCGCCAGCACGATCGGCAGTGGGAAGCAGAACAGCAGGGTCAGCGTGCCCAGGACCAGGGTGTTGGTGAACACCTGCCAGAAGGTGGGGTCGGCGAGGAACAGCCGGAAGTACCGCAGGCCCACCCAGTATTCGCCGAAGACGCTGCCGCCGGGGCTGAACCGGCGGAACGCGATCACGTTGCCGATCATCGGCAGGTAGCGGAACACCAGGAAGAACAGCAGCGGCACGACGGCCAGCGAGTAGAGCTGCCAGTCCCGACGCAGGGACCGCCGCCAGGAGCGTCGGCGACGGCGTCGCGGGGCCGGGTTCGCCGCTGCCTGTCCCGGGGCCGCCGGGGGCGGCCGTAACGTCTCGGATGTCATCCTCGGCCTCCTATCCGGCGTGCGGGCCGGTCGCGACGGGCTCGACCCGTACCGACGTGAGCAGGTGCCGCTGGACGCCGACCTGACGTTCGTCGCCGGTCAGGCGCAGCGGCAGGGCCGCTGCGGTGTCGCCGCTGGAGCGGCCGAACCGCAGCTCGACGTCGCCGGGTTCGACGATGCGCCGGCCGTCGCGCCCGGTGAACGAGGTGAGGTCGGCCGGCACGGTGAAGCTGACGTGCGCCGCCGCGCCGGGGTCCAGCGGCACCCGGGCGAAGCCGACCAGCCGGACCACGGGCCGGGTGGTCTGCGCCACCGGGTCGTGCAGGTAGAGCTGGACCACCTCGGTGCCGGCCCGGTGCCCGGTGTTGCGCACGGTGATCCGTACCGTCGTCTCGCCGTCGACCGGCCAGGCCGGCGGCCCGTCGGCCGGCCCGACGCCCGGCACCACCGGGTCGGTCCACGCGAAGGTGGTGTAGCTCAACCCGTGGCCGAACGGGTACGCCGGGGTGGGGTCGATCGAGGAGACCTCGGAGCGTCGGCCCAGCGGCGGCGTCAGGTAGGTGCCCGGCAGGCCACCCGCGTCGCGGGGGACGCTGACCGGCAGCCGCCCGGACGGGTTCACCGCGCCGGTGAGCACCTCGGCGAGCGCCTGCCCGCCGCGCTGGCCGAGGAAGAACGCCTGGACGACGGCGGCGGCCCGGTCGTGGTCGGGGCCGAGCGCGTAGGGCCGGCCGGTCATCAGCACCAGGACCACCGGCGTGCCGGTGTCGAGCACGGCCCGGACCAGGTCGGCCTGGACGCCGGGCAGCCGCAGGTCGTCGGCGTCGCAGCCCTCGCCGGAGGTGCCCCGGCCGAACATGCCGGCGCGGTCGCCGACGGCGAGCACGCACACGTCGGCCGCCGCCGCCGCGGCGACCGCCGCCGGGATGCCGGAGGTGTCCCCGTCGGTGATGGCGCAGCCCGGCTCGTGCACGAGGCCGGGAACCAACCGGGTGAGTTCGTCGCGCAGCGAGGGGATCTCCAGGCCCAACCCGTGCTCCGGGTGCCGGACGCCGACGTGGTTGGGGAAGGAGTAGCAGCCGAGCAGGGCCATCGGGTCGTCGGCGACCGGGCCGACCAGGGCGACCCGCCGGTCGGGGGCGAGCGGCAGCACGCCGTCGTTGCGCAGCAGCACCACCGACTCGCGGGCCAGCCGGACGGCGACGTCCCGGCTGGTCTCGTCGTCGAGGCGTAGGTTTTCCACGTCCTCGGGCAGTTCCTGCCAGTCCGCGTCGAGCAGCCCCAGCTCGATCTTCTGGATCAGCACCCGGCGCAGCGCGCGGTCGATCAGCGCCTCGTCGACCTCGCCGGCCCGCACCGCCGCCACCAGCGGTTCGCCGAAGGCGTCCACGGTGGGCAGTTCCACGTCGATGCCGGCGCGCAGGGCGAGTCGGGCGGCGTCGGCGGCGTCGGCGGCCACCCCGTGCAGGGTCTCCAGGAACCGCACCGCGAAGTAGTCGGCGACGAGGGTGCCGGTGAACCCCCACTCGTCACGCAGCAGCCGGGTGAGCAGCCCTTCGTCGGCGGCGACGGGCAGGCCGTCGATCTCGGCGTACGAGTGCATCACCGAGCGGGCCCCACCGAGGCGCAGCGCCATCTCGAACGGCGGCAGGATGACGTCGGCCAGCTCCCGGTGGCCCATCGACACCGGGGCGAGGTTCCGGCCGCCCCGGGAGGCGGAGTAGCCGGCGAAGTGCTTGAGGGTGGCGACGACACCGGCCCGTTCCAGGCCCCGCACGTACGCCGCACCGGTCGTCCCGACCAGGTAGGGATCCTCGCCGATGGTCTCCTCGGTGCGTCCCCACCGGTAGTCCCGGGTGACGTCGAGTACCGGGGCGAGTCCCTGGTGGACGCCGGCGGCCCGCATCGACCGGCCGATCCGACCGGCCATCTCCTCGACCAGCGCGGGGTCGAAGGACGCGCCCCAGCCCAGCGGGGTCGGATAGACCGTGGCCCGCCAGGCGGCGAACCCGGTGAGGCACTCCTCGTGCACCTGGGCCGGGATGCCGAACCGGCTCGCCGCGGCGATCTGCGCCTGGGAGGCGGCCAGCGAGCGGGCGCCCACGACGGGGTCGACCGGCGCGGTGCCGAACGGTCGGGTCAGTTGCCCGAGCCCGTACCGGATGATGTCACTCCACGGCGGGGCCCCGTCGATCATGTCGGCCTGGTGCGGGGCGACCCCCTCGCCGGAGGCCTCCGCGCCGACCCAGACCCCGACGAGCTGGGCGATCTTCTCCTCCAGCGACATGACCGGGACCAGCGCGTCGGCCCGTTGCGCGGGTGAGCGTCGCGGATCCCGCCACGGCTGGGTGTCCTGGGGCGTCGGGCCGTCGTCGACGGGCACCTGACTTCTCATGCCACACCTCTCACCATCGACCGCTCCCCCGCCCGCGCCGAACTGACCGACGCGGTGTGCCGGCGGAGGGTTCGAAAATTTCGTAAACAGCGCGTTACCTTTTTCGGGCAACTTAGGAGGCATCCCGGAGACTGTCAAGGGTCTCAAATGCGACATCCGGGAGCGCTCTTCCCGCAAAGGGCATTCACCCCCGTCAAAATCTTCCATCGACGCCGATCCCGCTTTCGCAGCCGACGTGCTAGAGTCCTCCGAAACTTTCGGAAGTGCCTGGTGAGGCTTCGATGACCGCGTCCCGCCCGCCCACCCCACAGTCCTCGGCCACCATCGCCACCATCGCCGAGGAGGTCGGCGTCTCCGTGGCGACCGTCTCGAAGGTGCTCAACGGGCGTGCGGACGTCGCCGCAGAGACCCGGGCGCGGGTCGAGGAGAGCCTGGAGCGCCACCGGTACCGCCGTCGCATCCGCCGGCAGTCGCCCGGCATCGACCAGATCGACCTCGTCTTCCACGAGTTCAACTCCGGCTGGGCGATGGAGATCATGAGCGGGGTGGAGGCGGTGGCCAGCGCCGCCGGGCTCGGCATCGCCATCTCCCAGCTCGACGGGGAGCACCGGCCCGCGCCCCGCCGGCTGGACGCCCTGATCGCCCGCCGGCCGCTGGGCCTGCTCTTCGTGCTCTGCCACCCGACCCCGTCCCAACAACTCCTGCTGGCCGAGCACCGCATCCCGTTCGTGGTGGTCGACACCGACAGCGCGACCTCGGCGTCGGTGCCGACCGTCGGGTCGAACAACTGGAACGGCGGCCTGTTGGCCACCCGGCACCTGATGGAGTTGGGACACCGGCGGATCGCCGTCATCTCCGGCCCCCGGGACGTGCTGTGCAGCCAGGCCCGCGCCGCCGGCTTCCGCTCCGCGCACGACCAGTTGGGGCTGGCCGTGGACGTCGACCTGGTGCGCTACGGCAGCTTCTACGTCGACGGCGGGCACGCCCACGGGTTGGAGCTGCTGGCCGGGCCCGACCGGCCCACCGCGATCTTCGCCGGCTCCGACCTGCAGGCCATCGGCGTGCTCCGGGCCGCCCGCCAGCTCGGCCTGCGGGTGCCCGACGACCTCTCGGTGATCGGGTACGACGACCTGCCGGTGGCCGGTTGGACCGACCCGCCGCTGACCACCGTGCACCAACCGCTGCGGGACATGGCCGGCACCGCCACCCAGATGCTGCTGGAGCTGGCCCGGGGTGGCTCCGTCGCGACCAGCCGGATCGACCTGGTGACCGAGCTGGTCGTCCGGGAGAGCACCGCACCACCCGCCACCACCCGCCCCTGACCACCCGAGGAACCCATGTCTGCCACCGAAGACCTGCGGCGGTACACGCCGGCTGTCGTCGAGCCCGCCGACTTCGACGCGTTCTGGCGTACCACGCTCGCCGAGGCGACCGTCCGGCCGGTGCTCGTCGACGTCCGCCCACACCGGACCGACCTGCGCCTGGTCGACACCTGGGACGTCACCTTCGCCGGTTTCGCCGGTGACCCGGTGCGGGCCTGGTACACCCGCCCGGCCGGAATCGACGCCGCGCTGCCCGCCGTGGTCGAGTACGCCGGTTACGGGCGCGGCCGGGGCCTGCCGCACGAGCGGCTGACCTGGCCGGTGGCCGGGTACGCGCACCTGCTGATGGACAACCGGGGCCAGTCCGGGCTGCACGGCGCGGGCGACACCCCGGACCCGCACGGGGCGTCCGGTGGCCCGTGGCCCGCCACCTGGGGCATCCTCGACCCGTACGACTACCACTACCGTCGGCTGATCACCGACGCGGTCCGGGCGGTCGATGCCCTGCGCGCGCTGCCCGGGGTGGACCCGGCCCGGGTCGCCGCCGTCGGCAACAGCCAGGGCGGCGGGCTGGCCCTGGCGGTCGCCGGCCTGCGCGACGACCTCGCGGCGCTGCTGACCACCGCGCCGTTCCTCTGCGACGTCCAGCGCGGGATCGAACTGACCGACGCCGCCCCGTACGGCGAGATCGCCAGGTACCTGGCGGTGCACCGGCAGGTCGAGGAGGCTGTCCGGCACACGCTGTCCTACGTCGACGGGGTGACCTTCGCCCGACGGGCCACCGCGCCCGCGCACTTCGGCATCGGCCTGCGCGACAACGTCTGCCCACCGAGCACCGGCTTCGCCGCCTACAACCAGTACGGCGCGGCGAACGGTCGGGAGGGGACACCGGCGCGGCAGCTGCACACCTACCCGTTCAACGGCCACGAGGGTGGCGAGGCGTGGCAGGTCGAACGGCAACTGCGCTGGCTCGACGCGCTGCTGGTGGGGGGCACGGAGCACGCGGCGCGGTGACCGGCGGTCGGCCCGCCCGAGCCCGGTCGCCGCGTCCCGCCCCCGGCACCCGGAGGGTGGTTCGTCCGGTCGGCAGCCCACCCGGGCATCGTCACTCACCGATGTTGCTGATGTTAGCGATAACACGATATGGTGCATCCCGGCGGGAGCGCAGGGCACGCTCCGGCTGCGGGTCACCGGTTCGTCCACGTCGCGACCGGCGGCCAGCGGCACCTCACGGCGTCCACGACCAGTGACGAGTCCGGGATCCTGGCCGTTGCGCGCGGCGCACCGTCCGCCCATCACCCCATGCAGATCCGCCGGGAAGCGGTGGTCGGTCCGCCCCGCGAGCCGGCGTCCGGGTGGTGCCGACGCACTCCTTCGTCCACCAGCCGGACGAGACGGCGACCCCCGGGACGGTCGCCGTGCTGCACCGTCCGCACCGCCACCCCAGGGAGTTTTCATGAGCGGCACGAGCTGCCCGAACGCCGGGCCACCCCCGTCCGACCGATCCCACCTCGTCGACGCCGCCCCCGCCGGCCGACGCCTGCCCACCATGCGTCGGGGCCTGCGCCTGCTCGGCCTGGCCACCGCGGCCCTGGTGGCCGCGGTCGCCACCGGGTCCGTGGTGACCGCACCCGCCGCCGCCGAGTCCAACGGCGGGGTACGGGTGATGCCCCTCGGCGACTCGATCACCGACGGGTTCAACGTCCCCGGCGGCTACCGCATCGAGCTGTGGCAGCGGCTGGTCGCCGACGGCTACCGGGTCGACTTCGTCGGGTCGATGTTCAACGGTCCGTCCAACCTGGGCGACCACGACCACGAGGGCCACTCCGGCTGGACCATCGCCCAGATCGACGCCAACGTGGTGAACTGGCTGCGTAACACCACCCCGCGCACGGTGCTGCTGCACATCGGCACCAACGACATGTACAACGCCTCCGGCGCCCCGGCCCGGCTCTCCACCCTGATCGACAAGATCACCAACACCGCGCCGAACGCGGACGTCTTCGTCGCCACCATCATCCCGCGCAACGGCACCGAGTCGGCGGTGCGCACCTTCAACGCGGCGATCCCCGGGATCGTGCAGAGCAAGGTCACCGCCGGCAAGCGGGTGCACCTGGTGGACATGTTCAGCGCGGTGGGCACGGCCGACCTGGCCGACGGCATCCACCCCAACGCCACCGGCTACCGCAAGATGGCCACCACCTGGTACAACGCCCTGCGCGCCGTGCCCGGCAGCCTCGGCGGTAACACGCCGACCACCCCGCCGCCGACCACGCCCCCGCCGACCACTCCGCCGCCCACCACGCCCCCGCCGACGACGCCCCCGCCCACCACGCCCCCGCCGTCGGCAGGTTGCCGGGTCGGGTACACGGTCAACGCCTGGAACTCCGGTCTCACCGCCTCCATCAGCGTCACCAACACCAGCAGTACGGCGGTCAACGGCTGGGCGCTGGAGTTCACCCTGCCCGGTGGGCAGACCATCACCAGCGGCTGGAACGCCACCTACACGCCCACTAGCGGGGCGGTGACCGCCCGCAACGTGTCCTACAACGGCACCATCGCGCCGAACACCTCGGTCGACGTCGGCTTCCAGGCCACCCACACCGGCAGCACGGCCCGACCGTCCTCGTTCACGCTCAACGGCACCGCCTGCACGGTCGCCTGACCGCCGTCCGGCACCGGGGTGACCGCACCCCGGTGCCGGACTGCTCCCGACCCTCCGACTCCCACCACCCCAGTAGGAGTACCGCATGCCATTGAACAGAAAGTTGCCGGCCCGGCTGGCTCTGGCCATCGGCCTGATCGCCGCCGGGACAGCCGTCGCCCTACCAGCCGAGGCCGCCGCGGCCGGCTGCACGGTCGACTACACCGTCTCGTCCGAGTGGGGTGGTGGCTTCGGCGCGAACGTGGCCATCACCAACCTGGGTGACCCGATCAACGGCTGGACCCTGACCTGGTCGTACGCGGCCGGGCAGCAGGTCACCCAGGCGTGGAACGCCACCGTCACGCAGTCGGGGGCGGAGGTGACCGCCCGCAACGTCAGCTACAACGGCACCATCGCCACCGGTGCCAACGTGTCGTTCGGGTTCAACGGCTCGTGGAACGGCAGCAACCCGAAGCCGACGAGCTTCACCCTCAACGGCACCGTGTGCAACGGCGGCCCGAACCCCACCACCCCGCCGCCGACCACACCCCCGCCGACCACCCCGCCGCCGACCACACCCCCGCCCACCACGCCACCACCGACCACCCCGCCGCCGACCACGCCGCCCCCCACCACCCCGCCGCCGGGGCAGTGGCCGCCCTCGTCGACCTTCGCCAACCCGGTGCTCTGGCAGGACTTCGCGGACATCGACATCCTGCGGGTGGACGACACCTACTACTACTCCGCGTCGACCATGCACTACTCCCCCGGCGCTCCGGTGCTGCGCTCCTACGACCTGGTCAACTGGGAGTTCGCCGGGCACTCGGTGCCCAAGCTGGACTTCGGCCAGAAGTACGACATGACCGCCGGGCGCGGATACGTCCGGGGCATCTGGGCGTCGTTCCTGGGCTACCGCAAGAGCAACAAGACGTTCTACTGGGGCGGCTGCATCGACTTCAACAAGACCTACATCTACACCGCGCCGTCGGCCGAGGGACCCTGGACCAGGCACACCACCCTCGACCAGTGCTACTACGACGCCGGCCTGCTGGTCGACGACAACGACACCATGTACGTGGCGTACGGCAACACGAACATCAGTGTCGCCCAGCTCTCCGCCGACGGGAAGACCCAGGTCCGCTCGCAGCAGGTGTTCACCACCCCGTCGAACGTGGGCACCCTGGAGGGGGCCCGGTTCTACAAGCGCAACGGCAGCTACTACATCTTCCTCACCCGACCGGCCAACGGGCAGTACATCCTCAAGGCGTCCAGCCCGTTCGGGCCGTACACCATGCAACAGGTGCTGCTGAACCTGCCCGGACCCATCGCCGGCGGTGGCGTGCCGCACCAGGGTGGCATGGTGCAGACGCAGAACGGTGACTGGTACTACATGGGGTTCGTGGACGCCTACCCCGGCGGCCGGGTGCCCGTGCTCGCCCCGGTCACCTGGAACGCCAGCGGCTGGCCCGTCCTCCAGCTGGTCAACAACACCTGGGGTGCCTCCTACCCGTACCCGAACGTGCCCCGACCACCACGCCAGGTCAAACCCATGATCGGGACCGACACGTTCGCCGGCACCACCCTCGGCCCGCAGTACGAGTGGAACCACAACCCGGACAACACCAAGTGGTCGGTCAACGACGGCCTGCGGTTGCAGACCGCCACGGTGACCAACGACCTCTACAACGCCCGCAACACGCTGACCCACCGGATCCAGGGTCCCCGGTCCACCGCGACCATCGAACTCGACTACTCCACCATGCGCGACGGTGACCGCAGCGGCCTGGCGATGCTGCGCGACCAGTCGGCCTGGATCGGCGTACGCCGGGACAACGGCGCGACCCGGGTGGCCGTGGTCAACAACCTGACCATGGACAGCAACTGGAACACCACCAACACCGGCACCGAGGTCGCCGGGGCCGGTATCTCCGGCGGTAAGATCTGGCTGCGGGTCAACGCCGACATCAGTCCCGGCTCGGGTCGGCAGGCCCGCTTCTCGTACAGCACCGACGGGGTGAACTTCACCTCGCTCGGTCCCGCCTTCACCCTCAACAACGCCTGGCAGTTCTTCATGGGCTACCGGTTCGCCATGTTCAACTACGCCACCAGTTCCCTCGGTGGCGCGGTGACCGTCCGGAAGTTCGACCTGGCCAAGTCGTAGGACCCGTCCCTCCTCGCCGGCCGACCACCCCCGTGGTCGGCCGGCGAGGCGCATCCCCCACCTCCGACAGGAGCACCCCCATGTCCGCCTCACACCACCCCCGCTCGGCCGTCCCGCCGTACCCGCACCCGCCCGCCACCGCACCCCGCACCGACCTGCCGCCCGCCCGCCACCCCGGCCGGGCCCGGGCGGCGGCGCTGATCGTGCTGACCCTGCTGGCCACCCTGCTGACCGCCGCCGCCCCGGCCGGGGCGGCCCCCGCCGTCCGGGTCACCAACCCGCTGGTCGCGCAGCGCGCCGACCCGCACATCGTGCGGCACACCGACGGCTACTACTACATGACCGCCACCGCCCCCGAGTACGACCGGATCGTGCTGCGCCGGGCCACCACCCTCCAAGGCCTGTCCACCGCACCGGAGACCGTCATCTGGCGGCGGCACACCAGCGGGATCATGGGCGCGCACATCTGGGCCCCGGAGATCCACTTCATCGACGGCCGGTGGTACGTCTACTTCGCCGCCGGCGCCACCGACAACGTCTGGGCGATCCGGATGTACGTCCTGGAGGGCACCGGGGCGAACCCGCTGACCGCCAGTTGGGCGGAGAAGGGGCAGATCCGTACCCCCTGGGAGACCTTCGCCCTGGACGCGTCGACGTTCGTCACCAACGGTGTGCGCTACCTGATCTGGGCGCAGGCCGAACCGGGCATCGCCACCAACTCCAACCTCTACATCGCCCGGATGGCGAACCCGTGGACGCTCAGCGGCACCCCCACCCGGATCGCCGTGCCGACCCTGGAGTGGGAGATGCGCGGCGGGGTGAAGGTCAACGAGGGGCCGACCGTGCTGCAACGCAACGGCCGGATCTTCCTCACCTACTCGGCCAGCGCCACCGACGCCAACTACTGCCTCGGGCTGCTGACCGCGTCGGCCGGCAGTGACCTGCTCCGGGCGTCGTCCTGGGTGAAGTCGCCGCAACCGGTCTTCACCAGCAACGCCGCGACCGGCCAGTGGGGGCCGGGGCACAACTCGTTCACCGTCTCCGAGGACGGGCAGAGCGACATCCTCGTCTACCACGACCGCAACTACCGGGACATCAGCGGTGACCCGCTGCGCGACCCCAACCGGCGCACCCGCGTCCAGAAGGTCTACTGGAACGCCGACGGCACCCCGAACTTCGGCATCCCGGTGCCCGACGGGGTCACCCCGGTCCGGCTGCGGTCGGACAACCAGCCCGACCGGTTCGTCCGCCACTGGGAGTACCGGGCCCGGTTGGAGGCGAACGTGACCAACCTCGCCGACTCGCAGTTCCGCCTGGTGCCCGGCCTGGCCGGCGGCAACACGGTCTCCCTGGAGTCCACCAACTTCCCCGGCTACCACCTGCGGCACCGCAACTGGGAGGTGTGGGTCGAGCGGGACGACGCGTCGTCGACGTACCGCGCCGACGCCAGCTTCGTGCAGCGGCCCGGCCTGTCCAACGCCGCCGGGGTGTCGTTCGAGGCGGTCAACTACCCCGGCCAGTACCTGCGGCACAGCAACGGCCTGCTCTATCTGCGGACCGTCACCGACGCCACCGGCAACGCCGACGCCACGTTCGTGCTGGAGTGACCGCCGCCCGCCGGGCCGCCCTGACACAGGGGTGGCCCGGCGGGTGTCGTCCGAGGTGGCCGGCCTGCCGGGCCGGTGGGCCGTCGGGCCGGGCGGACGGGGCCGTCCGGATGGGCAACCCGCCACGTCGGGGTGACCGTTCGGGGACGGAGCGCTACCCGGTCATCGCCTATAGTGGCGTCCATGGCTAGTCCAGCGGTGATGTCGGTCGATGAAGCGCGGGCCTGGCTCGCCGAGGTCATCTCCGGGGCCGAGCGCCTGCACCTGGAGTCGGTCGACGACGGGCGGGTCGTCTCGGTGACCGGCCCCGACTGCCTCGAACTCCGCCTCGACGGCACCATCTCCGGGCCGGCCACGTTCTGGGCGATGGACCTGACCGGCTTCGTCGCGGTCACCGTGCTGATCGGCCCGACACCCGCGATGGTCCTGGCGCACAGCAGCATCAGCTTCCTCGAACCCGCCGAGCCCGGCCAGCTGCGGGTCACCGCCGAGGTGATCAAACTGGCCAGCCGGTCGGCGGTGGTCGACGCCCGCGCCAACGACCGCCGGGGCGTCCTGGTCGCCGCCTCCACCCTGCACTTCGCCCTGCCGTCCCGGGCCACCCGGGCGGCCCTGCGCGCCGAGCACGCCGTCCGGGCCGGCGGCTGACCCGTCCGCCCCTGCCCCGGCCGGGACACCGGCGCGTGCACCGTCCGGCCGGGCCGCCGGTCGATCCAGCCCACGGCGGGGGCACCGGTGCGCCCACACGTCGACAGCGCACGGCCGGGTCACCGGGTGACTCAGTCCGGGCGGTCCACGACGTGGGTGCGCCGCTGCCAGGGGTAGGTCGGCAGCGCGGTCACCGCCCGGCCCTTCGGCATCGGCACCGGATCGTCCGCGCCGAGCACCCGCACATCCGGATGGGCGGTGCCGGCCGCCACCGCCGTCAGCGCCGCCACCGCCTCCACCGGCCCGGACGCCCGCACCCACACGGCGTGCGCCAGCCGGGTCCGCCCCCCGGCGGCGGTGCCGGCGAACGCCGGATAGTCCACCGCCGGCAGTGCGGCCAACCGGTCGGCGTAGCGGCGGGCCAACTCACTCAGCGCCGGCCCGGTGGCCGCCGACACCGGGAACCCGTCCACCGACGACGGCGCGGTCGACGGCACCGGCGGGGCCGGCGACAGCACCGCGAAGGCGTTCGTGCCGCTCATCCCGTACGAGCTGGTCGACGCGCAGGCCCCGAACCCGTCGTCCCAGGCGACCGGGGCGACCGGGATCTCGATGCCGGTGCCGGTGAGGTCGATGCGGGGGTTGAGGGTGCGGAAGTTCGCCTGCGGGGCGATCGTCCGACGCCGCAGGCAGAGCACCGCCTTCACCAGCCCGAGCACCCCGGCGGCGGACTCGGTGTGCCCGATGTTGCCCTTCACCGAACCCACGTACAGCGGCGGGCCGTCGGCACGACCGAGCGCCGCCATGATCGCCGACATCTCCGCCGGGTCACCCAGCGGGGTCCCGGTGCCGTGCGCCTCGTGGTAACCGACCTCCGACGGGGTGATCCCGGCGGCGGCCAGCACCGTGTCGATCAGCCCCGACTGGGCGGACACGTTCGGCGTGGTGAACGTCGCCGTCCGGCCGTCGTGGTTGATGCCGGTGCCGCGCAGCACCGCGAGCACCCGGTCGCCGTCGCGCTGCGCGTCGGCCAGCCGCTTCAACACCAGCATCGCGCAGCCCTCGCCCCGGACGAACCCGTTGGCGTCGGCGTCGAACGGGCGCGACCGGCCGTCCGGCGACAACGCGCCGGTCTGCGCCACCGACCGGGTGGTGCTCGGCGCGAGGATCAGGTTGACCCCGCCCGCGACCGCCGCGTCACAGTCACCCGCCGCCAGCGCCCGCGCCGCCGTGTGCACCGCCACCAGCGACGACGAACAGGCCGTGTCCAGCGCGAACACCGGCCCCCGCAACCCCAGGGTGTACGCGACCCGCCCGGCGGTGAAGCTGTGCCCGTTGCCGATCGTCCAGTACGAGTTGGGGTCCCCGGTCAGCCACTGCCGGTAGTCCCGGCCGGTCACCCCGACGAAGACCCCGGTGCCCCCGGCGACGGTGGCGACCGGGATCGCGGCGTCCTCGAACGCCTCCCACACCACCTCGAGCAGCAGCCGGTGCTGCGGGTCGAGGACCCGGGCCTCCCGGGGCGAGATGCCGAAGAACTTCGCGTCGAAGTCGAACACGGCGTCGCAGTAGCCGCCCCGGGTGACCATCCCGTCCCACTGCGTGCCGAACCCGGCCCGGCGGTCGTCGGGCAGCTCGCCGGTGAGGTCCCGGCCGGCCAGGATCGCCGACCAGTACGCGTCGAGGCTCGACACCCCGCCGGGCGCGCGGACCGCCATCCCGACGACCGCGATCGGGGTGGGCACTACAGCACCCGACGCATCCAGCCGTGGGTGTCGGCAGCCCGGCCGGACTGGATGTCGAGCAGCCGCTCCCGGAACTGCTGGGTGTACTTGCCCGGTGCCCCGTCGCCGATGGTGAGGGCGAAGTCGTCGCTCTTGAGCCCGATGATCGGGGTGATCACCGCTGCCGTACCGGCGGCGAACGCCTCCGTCATCGACCCGTCGGCGAACCCGGCCCGCATCTCGTCCAGGTCGATGGTGCGCTGCACCGGCTCCAACCCGTGCTCGGCGGCGAGGGTCAGCACGCTGTCGCGGGTCACCCCGTCGAGGATGGTGCCCAGCCCGGGGGTGAGCAGCTGGTGGTCGCGGGTGACGAAGAAGACGTTCATGGTGCCCGACTCGTCGATGCTGCGCCGCCCCTCACCACCCAGGTAGAGCACCTGCTCGCAGCCGTGACCGAGGGCCTCCCGCTGCGGGGCGAGGCTGGCCGCGTAGTTGCCGCCGCACTTCGCCGCGCCGGTGCCACCGATCGACGCCCGGCTGTAGGTGGTGCTGACCCAGAGCGTGACGCCGGTGACCCCGTTGGGGAAGTACGACCCGGCCGGGCAGGCCAGCACGCAGTAGGTGACCTGCTGGGCGGGACGCACCCCGAGGAACGCCTCCGAGGCGAACATGAACGGACGCAGGTAGAGGCTCTGCTCACCGCCGTACGGCGGGACCCACGCCTCGTCGGCGCGGACCAGCGCGGCCACGCTCTCGACGAAGGTCTCCTCGTCCAGCTCCGGCAGGACCATCCGGCGGGCGGACGCGGCGAACCGGCGGGCGTTGAGCTCCGGGCGGAACAGCCAGACGCTGCCGTCGGCGTGCCGGAACGCCTTGAGCCCTTCGAGGATCTCCTGCGCGTAGTGCAGGACCGCCGCGCCGGGATGCATGGTGAACGGCTCCAGCGCACCCACCCGGTGGTCGTGCCAGCCGGCGTCCGGCGACCACACGGCGGTCGCCATGTGGTCGGTGAAGTACCGGCCGAACCCCGGGTCGGCGAGGATCTCCTCCCGGGTCTGCGGCGGAGTGGGGTGGTCGGTGGGGACCAACGGGAACTGCGCGGTCATCCGGGCTCTCCTCGCGACGGGGTTTCGGTGAACACGACGACGCAGTTCTGCCCACCGAAGCCGAACGCGTTGGTGAGGGCCGCCCGCACCGGCGTCTCCCGGGCCTGGTGGGGCACGTAGTCCAGGTCGCAGGCCGGATCGGGCTGGTGCAGGTTGACCGTCGGCGGGACGATGCCCTCGCGGATCGCCAGCGCACACACCATCGCGCCGAGGGCACCCGCCGCGCCGATCAGGTGACCGAGCATCGACTTCGGGGCGCTGACCGCGACCCGGTCGGCCGCCGCGCCGAGGGCCGCCCGGATCGCCACCGTCTCGGTCAGGTCGTTGGCCTTCGTCGAGGTGCCGTGGGCGCAGACGTAGTCGACCTGGTCGGGGCGCACCCCGGACCGGTCGAGCGCCTGCCGGATCGCCTCGGCGGCGTACACCCCGCCGGGGCGGGGAGCGCTGACGTGGAACGCGTCGCTGGTCAGCGCTCCACCGGCGACCGTCGCATACGGGGTGGCACCCCGGCGGCGGGCGTGCGCGGCGGACTCCAGCACCAGGATCACCGCGCCCTCACCGAAGACGAAGCCGTCCCGGTCGGCGGAGAAGGGCCGGCTCGCGCCGGTCGGGTCATCGTTGCGCTGGGACATCGCCCCCATGCTGACCAGACCGGCGAACATGGCCGGGGTGATCGCCGCGTCGGTGCCACCGCAGATGACCACGTCGGCCTCCCCGGCCAGGATCAGCCGGCGGGCGTCGAGCAGCGCGTACGCGCCACTGGCACAGGCCAGCGCGCTGGCGTTGACCGGCCCGTGCGCGCCCACCTCGATGGCCACCTCACAGGCCGGCATGTTGGTCAACGAGGACGGCACGAAGTGCGACAGGGGCGCGGTCGGATCGGGGGCGAGCAGCCCGCGTACCGTCGCCTCGACGGTGTCGAAGCCGGCGACGGCGGCGTTGACGACCACACCGACCCGGGCGGCGTTGTCGGCGTCGACGGTGAGCCCGGCGTCAGCGACCGCCTCGCGGGTGGCGACCACCGCGAACTGGCTGAACCGGGCCATCCGTCGCAGCTGTTTGCCGGAGAAGTGCTCGGCCGGCTCGAAGCCGCGCACCTCGGCGGCGATCCGGGTGGGCAACGCGGCGGCGTCGAACGCGGTGACCGGGCCGACGCCGGACTTGCCGGCCAACAGGCCCTGCCAGGTGCTGTCCCGGTCGAGACCCAGTGGCGTGACGGCACCGATGCCGGTGATCACGACGTCGTCGGTCACCATCTCGCCGTCGCCCCCCAGCATCCCGCTCCGGCTCCGCTCTCCCGCCACCGAACGACCGATAGAACACTATCAGTCACCATCGACGTCCGGCAGCCGTCCACCGCACCGCCCGGCGCACCCGGACGGCCACCCCGGTCGGGCCGACCCCCGGGCCGCCACGCCCTACCCATCACGCCCCGAGCCCCGGGCGAGCACGGGCAGGGCACGCCACGCGTCGGGCCCCGCACCGGGGGGCGGCGTCGACCCGCAGATCACGTACCCGGTCGGCGCGACGAGCCCCGGGCGGCCCGCCAGCGCGTCGAGGACGCGCCGGTGCAGTTCCGCGGGCGAACCCGGACCGGACACGTAGGCGGTGATTGCGCCGTCGGCCGCCGGTTCGGCGAAGGCCGTCGTCCCGGCCACCTCGCCGACCAGCTCCGCCACCGCCTGCGGGCGGACCCAGCCGGCCGGGGTGGACACCCAGTCGGGACCCCGCCGGGCCGGGGTCAGGCCGATCCGGTCGGCGATCTCGGCGACCCGGACCACACCGGTGACCGCCGCGCAGAGCAGGGTCTCGATGCCCCGGATGACGGTCTCGCCGAGCCCTCCGGGGAAGAAGGCCGTGTCGACCAGCAGCCCGAGCCGGCACCGGCCGTCCCCCTGGTTGCTGGCCGCGACATAGAACCGCATGTCGCTCTTGGACAGCGGCTCCAGCCGCGAGTAACGGGAGTCCCGGCGCAGCTCGGCGAGGCGGTCCGGCCCCGGGTCCGGGTCGACCGTCGCCCAGTCGCTGCCCCGGTGCCCGTTGTTGAAATAGGCCGACAGGTCGAACGTCAGGCCACGCCGCCGGCCCACCTCGTCGACCACCGTCCGCACCCCCGCCGGGTCGCACGGGGCCCGCCGGTACGCCTCGAACGCCGGCCGGTGCAGTTGCCGGATCGCGGTGAGCAGGTCGACGTCCCCGTCGACCGGGTGCACCAGCAGGGCGTCCAACGTGTTCAGGGCGATCAGGTCGCGGCTGTCGCGGTCCAGGCGGTTGCCGGCGATCAACTTGAACACGGCGGTGCGGTGCCCGTTGTAGGCGGTCAGGACCAGCGTGGTCAGGCACAGCAGCACGGTCGAGAACGAGGTACGGGTCCGGGCGGCCAACGCCGTCGCCGCCGCGGTGACCGCGGTGGAATCCAGCAGGTGCCGTTCGATGGGCTGGTCGCCGGTCGCCGCGCGGGGCAGGTCGAACATCGAGGCCGGTGCGGTCGACAGGCCCTGCTCCCAGTGTCGCAGCCCCAGCCGGCTCTGCTGCCGGCCGGCCGCCGACTGCTGGTGGGCGGCCTGCGCCAGCGGCTGCGCCCCGCTGCCGGTCGCCGGTGCCGGCGGTGCTGGCGGGTCGGCGAGTCGGGCGAGCAGCAGCGCGGTGAGGGTGTTGAAGGCCCAGCCGTCGAACGCCAGGTGGGAGCCGACGAGCGCGACCGCGCTGATCCGGTCGGTCCGGTCCCGGGCACAGCCGACCCGCAGCGGCCATTCGGCCTCGTGGTCGAACGCCGTCGCGGTCAGGTCGGCGACGAGTTCGTCGCCGACCCGGGCCGGGTCACCGTGGTCGTCGACCACCACGACGTCGTACGCCCCGGCCGCGGCGACCTGCTGCTGCGGCTGGTCACCCCGCTCGACGTACCGGGTGCGCAGGGTCTGGTGCGCCTCGACCAGGGCCCGCAGGGTGGCGTGCAGCCGGGCCGGCGCGACCGGCGCGGGCAGCACCAGGGACCGGCCGATGTTGAACTGGTTCGCCTCCTTGCCGAACCACTGCATCGGCCCCCACATCACGCTCTGCGCCCAGGTCAGCGGCGCGGTCGCGTTCTCGCCCGTGGCGAACGGCACGCTGATCGTGGCGACGCCGGTGGTCGTGTCACGCACCCGGTCCCCCTGCGCACGGTCGTCGGTGCCCACTACGCCCGCCCCACCGACGCGTACGGACCGGACGAGCGCGGGGTCAACCGCAGCGGCAGGTGGTCGAGCCCCCGGAACGCCGGACTCTTGACCTTGACCAGCTCACCGATGAGTGCGATGTCGTCGGTGCGTTCGATGAGCATCCGCAGGAACGTGGTGGCCTGCAGGCGGGCGAGATGCGCGCCGACGCAGGTGTGGATGCCCGCACCGAAACCGAGGTGACCGTCGGTCACCCGGTCGATCCGGTAGTCGTCGGGGTCGGGGAACTTGCGCGGGTCCCGGTTGCCGGCGGCGAACGACAGCTCCACCCGGGCCCCCTGCGGGATGGTGGTGTTGCCGACCACCACGTCGGTGGTGGCGGTGCGGAAGACGTTCTGCACCGGTGGGTAGAACCGGGCGGTCTCCTCGATCGTCGGCCCGATCAGCTCCGGCCGCTCGCGCACCAGCCGGAACTGGTCGGGGTGGTTGAGCAGCGCGTCGAGCATGTTGCCCAGGAAGTGGGTCATCGTCTCCTGCCCGCCCACCAGCAGGGTGAGGCACAGCCAGAGGATCTCGTTCTCGGTCACCCCGCCGGAGGCCGCGGCGGCGAACAGCTTCGACACCACGTCGTCGCGGGCCGGCTCGTCGCGCCGCCGGGTGAGCAGGTTGCCCAGGTACCCGGAGAGGCCGGCGACCGACGACAGGGCGGCCTTGGCCGCCTGCAACCGCAACGCGTTCTCGGTCGGGTCGTCGGGTGCGTCCTCGCCGACCTTGGCGTTGGCGATGAAGCTCTCCAATACGCCGGCGGTGAGCTTGAGCTTGGCGAGGTTGTCGTCGGGCACCCCGACGATGGTGGTGATGACCTTCACCGGTTGCAGGATGATCGCCTGCTGGACGAGGTCGATGTCGCCGGTGGCCACGGCCTCGTCGAGCAGCTCGCCGCAGACCTGCTCGATGAACGGCCGCCAGAACTGCACCCCGCGCGGGGAGAAGTCGTGCCGGATCAGGGCCCGCAGCCGGGTGTGGTCCGGCTGGTCGAGCCCGAAGAGCACCGGCAACGTCGAACGGTGGTAGGCGATCCCGTCGGCCGAGGACAGTGCGGCGTGGTTCTTCGCCGCCAACCGGACGTGCTCGTAACGGATCACCAACCACATGTCGCGCTGTGCCAGGTAGAGCGGCTCCTCGGCGCGCAGCAGCTCGGCGTACGCGGGGTACGGGTCGTCCATGGACTCGGGCGAGAAGGGGTCGAACTCGTCGGTACGCGTCGCGCTGGTCACTGCCTTGTCCTCCGGAATCGATGGGGGCCGGTCACCGGTACGCCCTGGCCTGGAGTTCGAACATCTCGGCGTAGTGGCCGCCGGCGGCGAGCAGGTCGGCGTGGCTGCCGACCTCGGCGACGCCACCGTCGGCGAGCACCACGATCACGTCGGCCAGTTGCACGGTGGAGAACCGGTGGGACACGAACACGCTGACCGCGCCGGTGCGGCCGGCCACCTCCCGCGCCTGGTCGCGGTAGCGGGCGAACAACGCGTGCTCGGCCTCCGCGTCGAGCGCGGCGGTCGGCTCGTCCAGCACCACCAGCAGTGGGTCGTCGCGCATGAACGCCCGGCCGAGGGCGAGTTTCTGCCACTGCCCGCCGGACAGCTCGGCGCCGTCGGTGTGGCTACGGCCGAGCGGGGTGTCCAGGCCGGCGTCGAGCTGCCCGATCAGATCCTCGGCGCCGGCCCGGCCCAGCGCCGCCCGTACCGCCGGGTCGTCGTCGCGGCGCGGCAGGTCACCGACGCCGACGGTGTGCCGGGCCGGCAGCTCGAACCGGACGAAGTCCTGGAAACCGGCGGCGATCCGCTCACGCCAGCGCGGCACCGACAGCTCCCCCAGCTCGACACCGTCGACGAGAATCCGGCCGGACGTCGGTGACAGCAGGCCGCAGAGCAGTTTGACCACTGTGGTCTTGCCGGCGCCGTTCTCGCCGACGACGGCGACGGTGGCGCCCGCCGGCAGGTGCAGGTCGATGCCCGTGACCACCGGCTGCGACCCACCGGGGTAGCGCAGCGTCACCCCGGCCAGCCGGATGCCCTCCCGCAGCCGGGCCGGCGGCAGACCCGCACCCCCGGGGTCCCGGGCGGTGTCGCCGCCGGACGTCGGGTCGCCGCCCACCGACCACGCGTCGACCGACCCGGGGTGGTCGACCGGAGACGGTTCGTCGACCGGGGTGGGCAGGTCGACCGACGCGGGGTGGTCGACCGACGCGGGATGACCGGGCGCGGCGGCATGACCGGGCGGCGCGGGGCGGTCGGCGGTACGCACCAGGTCGTGCACCTCGTCGAGCCGACGGTAGACGCTGCGCAGCCGCTGGAGGTCCTGCAACACCCCGACCGCCGCCGCGACCTGCTGATTGACCTGCGCCGCGATGGTGACGACCAGGATGACGTCACCCACCCCGCGCCGGCCGGCGACGGCGTCGCGCAGGATCACCAGGACCGCCCCGATGTAACCGGCCGTGAACGCCAACTGCCCGGTCATCCGCACCAGGCTCGCCACCAGCTGGGCCCGCCACAACCGTCGGGTGGCGTCCTGCCAGTGCCCGCGGTGCCGCCGCCGCACCTCGCCGGTCAGGCCGAAGATCCGCAACTCCTTGCCGGCGGCGGCATCGGTGCTGAGCCGGAACAGCCCGAGGGCGCGGCGGGTGGATTCGGCACCCCCCTCCCGGGCCCGGTTCACCATCCGCTCGGCCCGCCGCCCGGCCAGCAGCGGCGGCACGGCGGCCAACGGCAGCAGCAACAGCAACGGATGCAGTACGGCCAGCACCACCGTCGTCAGCGTCATCGCCACGGCCAGCCCGACACCGGTGAGTACGGCCTGGAGACCGACCCGGAGCTGTTGGACGTCCTGCTCCAACACGGTGATCTTGTCGGCGAAGTCGGGCCGCTCGACGTGCGCCATCCCGGACGACCCGTTGGTGACGTCCATCAGCTGCTGGTGCACGTGCAGGACGTCGAGTTCGGCGAGTTCGAAGTAGGCGATGTGGGCGAAGTGGCCGAGGGTCAGGCCGGCGATCAGCAGGACCGCCACGCCGACGCCGGCGACGCTCGCGGTGACCGGCCGGCCGGCGGTGACCGCATCGAAGAGCACCCGCAGCAACACCGCCACCAGGGGCCACGCCACCGCCCCGGCGACGACCAGGGCCAGCGCGGTGAGCGCCTTACGCCGGTCCTGGTGCAGCGACGTCCGCCACAGCGACCACCCGGCGGAGAGCAGCCCGCGGCTCATCGGCTGCTCCCCGGCGACCCGACGTCCGCCGCCGCGCCACCGGCATCCAACGGGTCACCGTCGAGATCGCCGTCCACCGCGCCGCCGTCCACCGGGCCGGCCGTTGGCGGGCCGGCCGTTGGCGGGCCGGCGTCGGTGACGTCGGACGTCACGGGGTCGGGGTGGGCGGCGAAGCGCTGCGCCTGGAGGCTGAACAGCCGGGCGTACCGGCCGTCCCGGCTGAGCAGTTCCTCGTGCGAACCCTGCTCCACCACCCGCCCCTGCTCCAGCACGACGATGTGGTCCGCCCGGCGTACGGTGGCGAACCGGTGCGAGATCAGCACCGTGGTGACCCCCGTGGTGGCGGCGATGATCTCGTCGAAGAACCGTGCCTCGGCCCGGACGTCCAGGCTCGCCGTCGGCTCGTCGAGGACCAGCACCGACGCGCCGTGCCGGACGGCGAACAACGCCCGCGCGATGGCCACCCGCTGCCACTGACCGCCGGACAGGTCCACCCCGTCGCGGAGCTGACCGGTCAGCGGGGTGTCCAGCCCCAGCGGCAACGCGTCGAGGGTGTCGAGGATGCCGGCGGCGTCGGCGGCGGCACGGATGCCCTCCCGGTCGTCGGCGTGGGCGATCGCACCCAACGCGATGTTGTCGGCGGCGCTGGTCTCGTAGCGCAGAAAGTCCTGGAAGATGACCGCCAGGTGGCGTCGCCAGTGTGCCGGCGGGAGGTCGTCGACCGGTGTCGCGCCGACGGTGATCCGGCCCGCGTCGGGCAGCGCCAGCCGGGACAGCAGCTTGACCAGGGTGGTCTTGCCGGCACCGTTGAGCCCGACGATCGCGGTGCACGCCCCGGCCGGCAGGGTGAGGTCCAGGTCGGTGAAGACCGGTGTGGTGCGGTGCGGGTAACGGAACGACACCGCCTCGAAGCGGATGTCCACCGGGCCCGCCGGCCGGTCGCCGGCCCGACCCGACGCAGGCTCGACGGCGGGGCCGGCGGCCACGTCCCCGGTGGCCGTCCGGTCGCGCATCCCGGCCCGGAACTCGCCCACCGCCCGGTAGGCGTTCATGCCGAACTGGGTCTGCACGTCGGCCTCGGGATAGAACTCCCCGAGCTGGACCGCCGCCAGCACGGCCTGGATCACCAGCGCCAGCCGGGTCAGCCCGAGCTGCCCGTCGCCACCGGCCAGGCCCAGCGCGGCGAGCACGGCGACGAGCACCGTCAGGCCGACCGCCGTGTAGAGGAAGTAGGGCTTGAGGTAGACCCGTCGCCGCTGCGCCCACACCGGACGCATCCAGTCCAGGTACGCCTCCCGGTACTGCTCACGCAACCATGGCAGCAGGCCGAAGATACGGATCTCCTTGGCCGCCGGCCGGCCCATCGCCACACCCCGGAAGTAGGTCAGCCGGCGGATCCGGGCCACCACCGACCCGTAGATCGCCGCGTACCGGCGCAGGCCACCGCGTTGCCCGTGCCGGAACGCCAGCACGGCCACCAGCAGGCCCAGCCCCGCCGACCAGGCGAAGGCCGCTCCGACGATCACCGCGTACCCGAGGAGTTGTCCGTAGCGGGCGAGCAGGGCCAGCATCCCGGCACCCGCCGCCCCCGGACTCTGGATGCCGTGCTCGACCTCACGGGACGCCTCGGTGAGCTGTTCGAGCAGCGCCTGGTCCTCCAGCGGGGTCGTGCTGACGCTGCTCAACGCCGCCGTCATCAGCTCGTCGGCCACCCACCCGTCGATCCGCCGCTGCACCAGCAGACCCGTGGCGACCTGCAGCTGGGCCAGCAACTGCTGGGCGCTGAGCGCGCCCGCCGCCACCACGAACGCGGTCACCAGGTGACCGAAGGCCGGCGCGTCGACGCCGTCGCGGACCGCCTGCGGCAGCCACCCGATCATCCGGCTCGTCGCGACGACGAACAGCACGGGCGCGGCGGCGAGCAGCAGGTTGACCACCACGGCGGCACACACCGCCGGGCCACCCGCCCGGGGCAGCAACCTGACGATGCGCCACCGGTCCTCGGCGGTCCGCCGCAGCACCCCGGCCACGGTGTCGGGGTGCGTCGCGTCGGCGGTCATGCCGGCTCCCCGACCCGCAGGGCCCGGCCGGTGCCACGGGCGGCCCGCTGGAACGCCAACGCCGCAGCGTGCCCCTCGGCGATCGCCCGGACCGCGTCCAAGCCGACGGTGTCGCGGGCTCCGCCCACCACCCGGTGCCAGACCCCGACCCGGCGTACCGTCCGCACCAGGGCGTCGGCGGGCAGCTGACCGGCGGCGACCACCACCGTGTCGGCGGGTACGGACCGGGCCGCGCCGGTGCCGTCGACCAGGTGCACGGCGTCGGGGTCGACACGCAGGCCCCGGACGCCCGTCACCACCGTCACCTGCCGGCGGCGCAACTCGGCGAGCACCGCCCACCGGGTGGAGCGTCCCATCCGGGGGGCGAGCCGGTCACCGCGCAGCAGGATGGTGACCTGCCGGGGCGGGCCGGCACCCGGCTCGCTGGCCAGGTGGGCCAGGTCCACGGCGATGCCACCGCCGCCGATCACGGCGACCCGCCGGCCGAGCGCGTCGTCGGTGAAGGCCGTGCCGTAGTCGCGCACGTGCGGCAGGGCCCCGCCGGGCAGGTCCGGCCGCCTCGGCACCACCCCGGTGGCGACGATCACCCCGTCGTAGCGGCGCAGCAGGTCCTCGTCGGCCCCGGCGACCGGCCAGCCGGTGTGCAGCACCACGCCCAGCCGGGTCAGCTCGGCGGTGAGGAACCGGATCGTCTCGGCGTAGTCGGCCTTGCCGGGCACCCGGCAGGCCAGCCGGAACTGCCCGCCGGGTTCGCGGTCCGCCTCGTAGACGGTGACCCGGTGCCCGGCCAGGGCCAGGTCGTGGGCGGCGCGCAGCCCGGCGGGACCCGCACCGACCACCGCCACCGCCCGGGACCCGGCCACCGCCCCGACCCGCACCACCGGCCCGGCGCGGGTCACCGGCTCGACGTGGATCGCCGGCTCGGGCGGCATCGGCTCGACGTGGATCGCCGGCTCGGCCGGCATCGGCAGGTCGGCCGAGCCGGTCGGGTCGGCCGGCATCGGCGGGTCGACCGAGGCCGGCAGTTCGGCCGAGGCCGTCGGGTCGGTCCCGGCCGGCGCGGCACCGGACCCGGGGTCGGCCTCCCGGCCGACGAGCGGGTTGACCATGCAGGACACCACCGCACCGACCAGCGAACGGTCTATGCAGGCCTGGTTGCAGGCCACACAGATGTTCACCGGGCGGCCCGCACGGCTGCGCTCGACCAGCGCCGGGTCCGCCAGGAACGGCCGGGCCATCGACACCAGGTCCAGCGTGGTGCCGGCCAGGATCGCCTCGGCCTGCGTCAGCCGGTTGATCCGGTTGCTGGCCAGTACGGGCAGCCCACCCACGGCGGCCTTGACCACCGACGCCACCGGCACCCAGTGCCCCGGCGGCACCACCGCCTGCACCGTCGGGACGGGTGACTCGTGCCAGCCGACGCCGACGTTCAACGCGTCGGCACCGGCGGCGGCGAGCGCCCGCGCGTACTGCGCCACCGTGTCCCGGTCCGTGCCGCCGGGCAGCAGGTCGTCGCCGGTCATCCGCATCACCACCGGGAAGTCGGCGCCCACCGCGGCGCGGACCGCCCGCACCACGGCCACCCCGAACCGCATCCGGCGCTGCGGATCGCCGCCCCACTCGTCGTCGCGCCGGTTGGTCAACGGGGAGAGGAACTGGTCGATCAGATAGCCCTCCGAGCCCATGATCTCCACGGCGCTGAAGCCGAGGTCCCGGGCATGGTGTGCGCCCCGGGCGAAGTCCTCGACGATCCGGGCGACCCCGGCGGCGGGCAGCGCGTCCGGGGTGAGCCGGGAGATCGGGCTGGGCACCGCCGACGGGGCGACCGGGCGGGGACCGTCGGCCGCCGGCCGGGCGTAGCGACCGGCGTGGAACAGCTGGAGGGCGAGCAGGCCACCGGCCGCGCCGACCTCACCGGCGACCCGACGCAGCCGGTCCCGGAAGGCGGCGTCGTCGAGCACCCCGAAGCCGGGCACGTCGGCACCGGCGGCGCTGACCGCAGCACCCCCGGTGACCATCAGCCCGGCACCCCCGGCGACCCGGGCCAGATAGAACGCCGCCAACGCCCGACCGTCGTCGTCCCGGTTCTCCCAACCCAGGTGCATCGCCCCCATCACGATCCGGTGCGGCAGCGCCAGCCGACCGATGCGGCCGGGACGCAATACCCGCTCCAGCCCGGTCGTCATGCCAGCGGACCGCTCAGGTCCCGGGTGAACGGCGGCGCGACGATCGACAGCCCGCCGTCCACCACCAGGGTCTGCCCGGTGACGTACTCGGCGGCCGGGGAGAGCAGGAAGGCGATCACGTCGGCGACCTCCTGGGCGGTGCCCATCCGCTGCTTGGGGATCAGCGGCAGCACCCCCGACAGCGGGGCCATGCCGGGCACGTCATAGAAGTAGCCCGACGACTCGGTCTCGATGATGCCGCCGTTGACCGCGTTGACGTTGATGCCCCGGCCGGCGAACTCCACGGCCATGTACCGCACCCACGCCTCGATCGCGGCCTTGGCCGCACCCAGGTTCGCGTACGTCGGGTAGGCGCGGATGCTGCCGTAGCTGGACAGCGCGACGATCCGGCCGCCGTCGGGCATCAGCCGCACCGCCTGCTGCGCGCCCAGCACGAACGAGCGCATGTTCATCGCGTACGACCGGTCCAGGTGGTGCGGCTTGAGGTCCATGATGTTCTTGAAGGAGCTGGCCGCCGCGTTGCACACGAAGTAGTCGAGGGTGCCGAACTCCCGCTCGACCACCGCGAAGAGCCGTTCGATCTCCTCGGGTTGCTCCACGTCGGCGGCGACCGCGACGGCCCGCCCCCCGAGCTGCTCGATCTCCTTGCGGACCTGCTCGGCGAGTTCGGCGTTCTTCTTGTAGTTGACCACCACCGAGGCGCCGCCCCGGGCCAGGGTGAGCGCCAGCGCCCGGCCGATGCCCCGGGAGCTGCCGGTGATCAGGGCGGTACGCCCCTGGTAGCCGGTCATCGTCCGGCCGCCAGGATCTCCCGGGCGATCACGGTCTTCTGGATCTCGTTGGTGCCCTCCTCGAAGCGCTGCGCGCGGGCGTCGCGGTAGACCCGTTCGATGGTGCTGCCCTCCCAGTAGCCGATGCCGCCGTGCGCCTGCAACGCCTTGTCGGTGACCCGGGTCAGCATGTCCACCGCGACCAGCTTGGCCATCGAGGACAGCGCCCCGGCGTCGCTCTGACCCGCTTCCCAGCGGCGGGCGGCGTGCAGGGTGAGCTGCCGGGCGGCCTCGATGTCGGCGGCGTTCTCGGCGAGCGCGAACGCGACCGCCTGCCGGGCCGCCAGCGGTTTGCCGAAGGTGACCCGGTTGCCGGCGTGCTCGACGGCCAGCTCCTGCGCCCGACGGGCCAGCCCCACGCAGGTCATCGCCACGCCGATCCGGCTCGGGGTGAGGAAGCCGCCGAGCGCGACGGCCAACCCGTCGCCCTCCTCGCCGAGCCGGTTGGCGACCGGCACGGGCGCCCGGTCGAAGGTCAGGTGCGCGTGGTCGGTGCCGCGTACGCCCATGGTGTCGGGCATCGGTTGGACCCGGACGCCCTCGACGTTCCGGTCCACCATCAGCGCCACCGTGCCGTCCTTGCCGGTGCTGCCCGCGCACCGGGCGAACAGCAGCCAGTAGTCGCAGCTCACCCCGAAGGTGATCAGGTGCTTCTCCCCGCTGAGCAGGTAGCTGTCGCCGTCGCGGGTCACGCTGGCGCGCAGGTCGGCCCCGGTGCCGGCGGTCGGTTCGGTGAGCGTGAACGCGACCCGCAGGTCCCCGGCGACCTGCGGCAGCACGAACTTCTTGCGTTGCTCGTCGGAGGCGAACTGGTCGATGGAGCGCCACACCCCGTTGGACACGTGCACGATCATCCGCAGCGAGGCGTGCGACATCGAGAACAGTTCGAGCAGGTGCAGGTACTGGGTGAAGGACAGGCCGGCCCCGCCGTAGTCGACCGGCGCGGCGAGGCGCAGGTAGCCCCGGTCGCGCAGGTCGGTCCAGAGCTGCGCGGGGACACTGCGGTCGCGTTCGATCACCGTCGCGTACGCCTCGCCGGGGCCCCGGACGAACGCCTCGACCTCACGGGCCAACGTCTCGAACGACGTGCCATCGGCCTGGGTCACTCTGCCTCCTCGCCGATCGTTGCGCTGATCTGGTCACGCAACACGAACTTCTGCACCTTGCCGACCACGTTGCGGGGCAGCGCGGTGACGGTCTCCAGCCGCTCGGGCCAGTACTGTTTGGCGACCTTGTGGGCGTCGAGGAACCGCTGCATCTCGGCGAAGCCGAATGCCCCGCGGGTCACCACGAACGCGCAGGCCCGCTCGCCGAGGCGCGGGTCGGGCATCGCCACGATCGCCACCTCGCGCACGGCGGGGTGGGTGTGCAGCAGTTGCTCCACCTCCGCCACCGGGATCTTCTCGCCCCCCCGGTTGACCACGTCGGTCACCCGACCGGTGATCCGCAGGTAGCCGGCGTCGTCGATGGTGGCCAGGTCGCCGCTGCGGTACCAGCCGTCCGGGGTGAGCGCCGCCGCGGTCAGGTCGGGGCGGTCGAGGTAGCCGGCGAACAGGCAGTCCCCGGCGACCTCGAAGTTGCCCTCCACGCCGGGGCCGAGCACGGTGCCGGCGTCGTCGGTCACCCTGATCCGGATCCCCTCCAGCGCCCGCCCGTCCGTGCCCCAGGCGTGTGCCGGCGCGTCGGTCGGCGCGCTGAGCGTGCCGAGGCACGATTCGGTGGAGCCCCAGGCCCCGCAGACCGCCGCGCCGAGGGTCCGGGTGGCGTGCTCGGCGAGGTTGCGGGGCACCGCCGCGCCGGTGGCGACGAAGACCCGCAGCACCGGTGGTGGCTGCCCGCCCGTCTCCACGGCCTCGACGAGGTCGGCGAGGAAGGGGGTGGCCGCCTGGACGAAGGTGGATCGGGTGTGGTGCAGCGTCTCCAGCGCGGTCCGGCCGTCCCAGATCGGTTGCAGCACCACGGGTGCGCCGATGGTGAACCCCAGCCACATGCCGTAGAGGAAGCCGGTCTGGTGGGCCAACGGCGACGGGATGAACAACCGGTCGGCGGCGGTCAGGCCGAGGTGCCGGGCCTGCATCGCGGCGGCCCGGGTCAGCGTGTCGACGCGGTGCAGCACGCCCTTCGGCTCCCCGGACGTGCCGGAGGTGAACATCAACTGGGCCAGCGCCGCCGGGTGGGGCCGGTGGGCGGCCGGTGCCGCGCCGTCGGGACGTTGCCGGGCCAGCGCCGGGCCGAACCACTGCCAGCGCAGGTCCGTGGTGTCCGCCGGCAGTCCGGCGGCGTCGGCCGGTGCGGCGGTGCCGGCCGGGATGACGGTGCCGTCGGCGGTGGTGTGGCCGTCCGGGGTGGTGTGGCCGGCGACGACGAGGACGTGTGCCACGCCCGGGGCGTCCGGGCCGGCCAGCATCGCCGCGGTCTCGGCGAGGTGCGCGCGACCCCGGAACCGGTCGGGGACCACCAGCACCCGGGCCCGGGAGCGGCGCAGCAGCCGGCCCATCTCGCGTTCCCGGAAGAACGGCATCAGCGGGCAGCAGACCGCGCCGATCCGGGTGGTGGCCAGCGTGAGCACCACGAACTCGGTCCAGTTCGGCAGCTGCCAGGCGACCACCTCGCCGGGGCCCACCCCCAGCTCCCGCAGCAACGACGCGGCCTGGTCGGCCCGGCGGTCCAACTCGCCCCAGCTCAGCGTGGTGCCGGGCCGCCCCGGCGAGGCCGCCTCGATCACGGCCTCGGCGTCGGGGCGCGCACCGGCGTGCCGACGGACCAGCTCGGCGACGGGTGTCTCGGCCAACCGCGCCGGTGACGGCAGCGCCACGGACCGCCCCCGTGCCGACACCCCGCCCGACGGCGTCGGCGTCACCACCGGCGGGGTCGGTGCCGGCAACCCGACCGACGACGTCGGCGTCGGTGCCGGCGTCACACCCGGTGGTGTCCCGGCCGGCGACACCGGGGACGGGCGGGCCGGCGGCGGGTTGTCGGGGCGTAACCGACCGGCCGGCTCGCCGGCGGCGGGTCGGGGCAGGCGGCGGGCGCGGGCCCGGTCGACCGACATGTTGAGGCCGACGGCGTTCATCTGTTCGAGGAACTGCGGGAAGGAGATCCGGTGGGCGTTCGGGTAGGTCAGCCGGGTCTCGCCGGTGGCCCGGGAAGCGGCCACCGCCAGCGCCATCAACACCCGGTGGTCGTTGAACGAGGACAGGTCGGCCTCCCGCAACTGGCCGACCCCCTCGCAGACGAGCCGGTCGCCGTCGAGCCGCAGCCGGCCGCCCATCCGGTTGAGTTGCAACATCGCCGTCACCCGGTCGGACTCCTTGAGCCGTACGTGGGCCACGTTGTCCAGCACGGTGGTGCCGTGCGCGTGGGAGCCGAGGACGCTGAGCACCGGCAGCATGTCGGGCACCGCACGGCAGTCCACCCGCACCGGGGCCAGCCGCAGCCCGTCGTGGCGCACCCTGATCCAGCCGGTCGCCGGGTCACGGGTCAACGGCACGCCCATGGTGGTGAGGCTGTCCAGCAGGTGCGCCTCCGGATGGTCCAGCTCCCCGGCGGGGACCGCCGGCAGGCCCCGGAACAGCACGTCGGACGGGTGCAGGGCGGTCGCGGCCAGGCCGAACGCGGCGGCGCCGACGTCCGGGGGCAGCCGTACCACCGCCGGGGTGGGCCGCTGGCCGGGCTCGACGTCGTACCGGCGGCCGTCGCCACTGACCTGCACGTGCAGGCCGAACTGGCGCATCATCGCGACCGTCAGGTCGACGTAGGACCGCTCGTTGAACTCACCGACCACCTCGATCGTGGTGGGCCCGGTGGCGAACGGGCTGACCAGCAGCAGGCTGGAGATCCACTGGGAGAGGGTGCCGGGGATCCGCACCCGGCCCCCGGTCGGCGGGCGGGCGGCGACCCGGATCGGCAGCAGCCCGCCGGTCGAGCTGATCTCCACGCCGATGCCGGCGAGGGCGTCGAGCAGCGGGCGGATCGGCCGCCGCCGGAAGTACTTCTGCCCGGTGATGCCGACCGGGGTGTCGGCCAGGGCGGCCAGCCCGGTGAGGAAGTAGAGCGTGGTGCCGGAGCTGCCGACCGAGATCTCCGGCCGCACCGGACGGTACCGGCCGCCGTGCACCACGAAGGCGTCGTCCTCGACGGTGACGGCCGTGCCGAGGTCACGCAGCGCCCGGATGGTGTGCTGCACGTGACCGGCGTGGCAGGCACCGTGGATGCGACTGGTCCCGTCGGCCAGCGACGCGAGCATCAGCGCCCGGTGCGCGTGGTACTTCGACGCCGGGACGTCGAACTCCCCCACGAGTGGCTCGGCCGTGCCTTTGATGACGAGACGCACAGTCCCTCCCCGCAGTGTGTGTCAGCCGGCGGTGTCTGGTGGCGACGGTGCCGCCGGAGCCGGGGCTGGCCCCGGGGCCGCAGCCGGTCCGGGGGCCGGGACGCCGCCGAAGACGGCGTGCATGCCGCCGTCGGCGTGCACCACCTGCCCGGTGGTGTACCGGGACAGGTCCGACAGCAGGAAAAGCACCGCCCCGACCACCCGGGCCGGGTCGGCGCGGTCCCAGCCCAGCGGCGCCCACCGCTCGTACTGGTCGGCCAGGGCGGAGAAGGTGCGCACCCCGCGCGCCGACACGGTCTCGACCGGCCCGGCGGCGACGAGGTTGACCCTGATCCCGGTCGGGCCGAGGTGCATCGCCAGGTAGCGGCAGACCGCCTCCAGCGCCGACTTGTAGACCCCCATCCACCCGTATCCGGGCAGCGCCCGGGTCGAGTCGACGGTCAGCCCGACCACCGCGCCGCCGCCGGGGGCCTGACTCAGCAGCGGCGACAGCGCGGTGGTGAGCTGCTGGAACGAGTACGCCGACGCGCGGAACCCGTCGAGCACCCCACCGGCTGCGGCGGTGACGAACCCGGCCCCCAACGCGTCGGGCGGGGCGGCGGCGATGCTGTGCAGCACCCCGTCGAGCTGCCCCCAGCGGCTGCCGATCGCCTCGGCCAGCTCGTCGACGCTCGCGTCGGACATCACGTCCAGTTCGAGCACCTCGGGGCGGGACGGCAGCAGCTCGGCCACCCGTCGGGTGATCCGGCCGACCCGCCCGTACGAGGTCAGGATGACCTCGCAGCCCTCCCGTTGCAGGGCCGCCGCCACGTGCCAGGCGATGGACTCGTTGTTGAGGACCCCGGTGACCAGGTAGGTGCGCTTGTCCAGGCTCAGCAACGAGCTCAACGCGACGCGCCCGCCACGATCCGCTCGACGAGTTGACCGACGGTGACGTCCGCGAGTTCGCTGCGCGGGATCTCCACCCCGTACTCCTTGACGACCATGGCCATCAGGTCGGCCACGTCGAGCGAGTCGATGTCGAGCGCGTCGAACTTGGCGTCGGCGCTGATCGCGTCCTCCTCGACGCCGAGGTCGATCAGTTCGGCGCGCAGGCGCTCCTCGACGGCGGGGGCGGTGATCTCGGTCGATGGGGAAGACATCCGGATGCTCCTTTTCTCGGTGCGGGTCGCCTAGGCTTTTCTCGGTGCGGGTCGCCTAGGCGGCGAGCGGGGCCTGGCGGGCGAGGTTGGTGTGGTGCCGTTGCGCCCAGTACCACTGCCGCCAGTAGCTCTCGGCCAGCTCCAGCCAGGTCTCCAGCCGGCCGGTGTCGTCGAGGAAGCGGTTCATGCTGACCAGCAGCCAGCTGTAGACGCCCTGGCTGTCCCGGCAGTCCGCGCAGTTGCCGGAGGTGCAGCAGAACTGGAGGGTCTGGTAGTCGGCGCCGTAGACGGCGAAGCCGTCCAGGACCGGGTTGCCGTTGCGGATCCGCTCGGCGTGGTCCGGGTGGTCCACGCTGATGCTGGGGCAGACGTCGTAGCCGAACTGGCCGTCCCAGTGGGTGCGACCGGTGATCAGCGCCTCGATGAAGTACGGGTGGCAGACCACCGTCTCGGGGTACGCCTGCTTGACCCGGAGCGCCTCGGCGAGGGTGCGCTGCTCGTTCTCGATGCGCAGGGCGTGGTCGCTGCCGTGGGCGGAGTAGAAGTTGAAGGTGACCTGGTTGCCGTTGTCCTGGATGGCCCGGACGGTCGGCTCGACGTACTGCAGACCCTCCTCCGACAGCGCGTACACGAAGATCACCCGGGGGTCGTTACGGTAGTGCCCGAGGGCGGTCTCGAACAGCCCGGAGAACGACGAGCCGTTGACCCGGTAGCCGCGCAGCGCGTCGTCGAGCGGGCCGCCACCGAACAGGCTGATGGCGACCGCGACCTGCTCGAAGCCGACCATGGGCAGCGGCCGGATGCCGTTGGTGGAGATGGTCACGTACGGCAGCCGCTCGACGAACGGCACCACCCGGGGCAGGACCAGGGTCGGCTCGCCGCCGATCAGGGTCGCCTGGGTGACGCCCTTGGCCACGAGCGAGTCCACGAACCGGGAGATCAGCTCCGGGTCGGAGGTCTCGGGGACGGCCGCGTCGAAGCCGCCCTCGAAGTACCAGCACCCCTTGCACCGGATGTTGCAGGTGGTGGTGAGGTGCACCTCGGTCGCGCTGACCCGGCGGCCCATGTCCCGCACGACCTGCAACCGCGCGGCCAGGTCGGGGCGGTCGGCCAGCAGGGACGCCAGACGGGTCTTGGCCTCCCGCCGGGACAGCGGACGGGGATTGATCGCGATGGGAGTGGGCATGACCGTCCTCTCAGGTGCCTGCGGACGGGACGACGAGCCCCAGTGCGTGGATCCGGGGAACGACGGTGTCCTCCCACTGCTGCAACGCCTCGCCGTTGGTGGTGCGGCGCAGGCCGTACCGGACCGCCCGCTTGGAGCGCTCGGATTCGGGCGTGCCGAACAGGTCGCGGAACACCGGCCAGAGCCGGTCCAGCGCGGCCTGCAACTGCTCGCGCCCCTCGTCGGTGGTGGCGAGGTTGCGGCAGACCCGGGCACCGTGCGCGATGTGGATCTTCTCGTCCAGGATGATCGTCCGGACCGCGTCCGCCCACGGTTTGTAGCTGCCCTGGGCGAACTCCTTGATCATGATCAGGGCGCTCTCCTCGCCGATGTAGGAGTAGATGCCCCGCTCGGCCCAGGTGGTGCACTGGTGCAGCCGCTTGTCGGCGAAGAGCCGACGCTCCTCGATGGTCTGGCTCTCCATGTGGGAGGTGTCGATGCCGATCTCGGCCAGCACCCGCTTGCCGATCTTGTAGTGGTCGTACTCCTCGGCGGCCCGCTCGGCGCAGACCTGACGCTCCTCGGCGTTGGGCGCCAGCGGCAGGAACATCATCGTGTAGTCGTCGCCACCGGAGAGCTCACCCTCCGTATTGATCATGATTTGACTGATCAGTGCCTTCTGGTAGGCCCGAGGCATCCGCTTCAGCTCTTCGGGGGTACGGACCACCACTTCTTCGTCGTCAAGGATCTCCACCGACATAACGCAGACCGCCTCCTGTCGCCATTCACACCCGCAAATTACGGAAAAGGGGACACCGGCGCTGCCGCGCCGCCACGACGGACCCGGGACGACTCCCGGTGACCCGATCCCCTGCGAAAATCCCCCCGTTCCTCCTCGCCCGCCACCGACGGTGACGTCAGGTCAGGTTCTCGATCGCCAGCCTGCGCACGTCCGACCGTTGGATCTTGCCGAGCGGAGTACGCGGAAAACTGTCGACCCCGATCTCCTTGAGCGGCACGAACCGGCGCGGCACCTTGAAGGCGCTGAGCTGTTTCAGCAACAGCCCACGCCATTCGTCGTCCCGGGCCTCCGCGCCGGGCAGCAGGGTGTACACCAGCACCAGCTCCACCCCCGTCACCGGGTGCGGCAGCGCGGCGACCACCGCATCTTCGATCCCGTCGAGCTGCGGCACGACGTTCTCGATCTCGGCGGGATAGACGTTCTCCCCGCTGACGATGACCATGCTGTCCATCCGGTCGACGATGGTCAGCTCACCGCGTTCGTCGAGGTGGCCGAGATCGCCGCTGCGGACCCAGCCGTCGACCAGCCGCCCGGCGGTGAGTTCCGGCGCCTGCTCGTACCGGGTGAAGATGCTCGGCCCGCGCATCAGCACCTCGCCGCTCTCCCCCGGCGGGACGTCCCGGCCGGCCTCGTCGACGACCCGCACCTGGGCGAACGGCACCGGCAGCCCGGCCGTACGGCGGTCGGCCGGCCGGCGGTCCCGGGGCTCCACCACCGTCAGGGAGGTCATCTCGGTCATGCCGTAGACCTGGAACACCGGGATGTCGAAGGTGGCCTCGAACCGGTGGATCAGCTCTGGGCTGAGCGCCGAGCCACCGGCGAGGACCCCCTTGAGCCGGCTGGCGGCCGGTCGTTGCGGTCGTTCGACCAGGTGCGCGAGGTAGGCGTTGACCACCAGGGTCCAGGTGGGCCGGAACCGGTCCACGTAGGTCCAGAACCGGGCCAGCGCCACCTCCGAGCGGACGCAGACCGAGCGCCCCCCGGACCACAACGGCGTCAGCGTGGGCAGGCCCTGCCCGCCGACGTGCAGCATGGGGATGACGTTGAGGAAGACGTCGTCGCGGCCCGCGTCGGCCCACTTCACCATCGCCAGCGAGTTGGCCAGCAGGGCGCGGTGCGACAGCACCACCCCCTTGGCCGCGCCGGTCGAACCGGAGGTGTAGACGATCTCGGCGTCCCCCGCCGCGCCGCCCGGAGGTGCGGGCAGGTCCCCCGGGCGCGCGACGCCCCGGTCGAGGACCTCGGTGAGGAACACCTCCGCGTCGTCGACAGGCAGCCAGCGCCGGCCGGGCGACGCCTTCGCGGCGGTCGCTGACGGACCGAGCACCAGCCTGACGTCGGCGTGGGCGAGCAGGGTGTCCAGCTCGGCCGGGCCGGACTTCGGGTTCAGCGGCACCAGCATCCGCCCGGCGGCGATGATCCCGAGGAAGAGCAGCGCGGCCAGCGAGGAGTTGTGCAGGACCACGGCCACCCGGCCGCCCGGTGGCACCCGGTGCTCGTCGAGCAGCGCCGCACAGCCCCGGGTGAAGGTCAGCACGTCGGTGAAGCTGACCACCCGCCCGCCGGGCTCCGCCGGGAGCAGGTACGGGTCGTCGCCGTAGGCCGCGGCGGCCTGGGAGACGAGGTCCAGCAGGTTCGCCGTGACGGTGAGATCCGGCTCGACCAGCGGACTAGGCATGCGACTCGTCGCGGACGGCGGACTCCTCGACGACGGCGCAGAGCCGGTTGACCGTGGGTGTGTCGAAGATGACGTCGACCACGTCCACCCCGTACGCCGCCTCGACCCGGGTCACGATCTCCACCGCGCCCACCGAGTCCATGCCGAGCTCGACGAGATCGTCGTCGGGGCCGACGGTGACTCGGTTGAGCACGTCGGCGCAGATCGAGGTCATGTTCTCGTGCAGATCGGTCGCGGTCACTGAAGCGGTCCCCCCATGTCAGATCACCACACGGGCCACGGCAACGTTGCGGCAGCGGTCCCTTCCCCCAACTCTCGGGACTCGTCGGGACCATACTCAGTCCCGTCGTGAACCGTCCAGGGCAACCGTCGGGGCAATCGTCGGCACCCGCCCCCTACATCGTCATGCGTCATTAGTCCGTGCCATATCCGGATAGGATCCGGGCATGGGGAAGGGGCGACCGAAGGCCAGGCTGGTGCTCACCGACGAGGAACGGGAACAACTGGCGAGGGGGGCCCGCGCGGCCCACTCGACGCAGGCGTTCGCCATTCGCTGCCGCATCGTTTTGGCATGCGCCGACGGGGCCACGAATATCGAGGTCGCGACCCGGTTGAACGTTTCACCCGCGACGGTCGGGAAATGGCGTTCCCGGTTCGCCGCCGCCCGGCTGTCGGGGCTCGCCGACGACCTGCGTACCGGCCGGCCCACCTCGGTGCGTCCCGAGCAGGTGGACCGGGTGGTGGCGGCCACCCTCGGCGGCACGCCCGCGCCGGCCCGGCGGTGGTCCCGGGCGTCGATGGCCGCCCACACCGGGCTGTCGGCGTCCACGGTCGGCCGGATCTGGCGACAGTTCGACCTGCGCCCGCACCTGCAGGACGGCCCGACCCTGGCGGCCGACCCGGGGTTCGTCGCCTCGGTGGTGGCCCTGGTCGGGCTCTACCGTCATCCGCCGGAGCAGGTTCTGGTGCTCTGCGCCACGCCCCGGGACGACCGCTCCCCGACCAGCGGCAGCCCGCCCCCGACCGGGTCCGATCCGTACCGGCCGGGGTCGCCCGCACCCGTCGGGGAGGACGGCCCGCAGCGGCGGCGACGCGCGGCCGCGTACCGGCGGTTCCTGGTGGCGGTGGACCGGGCGGTGCCCGCCGGGCTGCTGGTGCACGTGATCGCCGACGACCCGGCGTCACACGGGGCTGCGGCGGTCCGGGGTTGGCTGGCCCGGCACCCCCGCTTCCACCTGCACCTGACCCCGACCGGCGGGGCCTGGGCCGACCAGGTCCGACGCTGGTCGGCCCTGCTCGCCGCCCGACACCCGGACGACGCCGGCCCGGTCCGCCCCGACACGGTCGGGCCGGCCCCGGACGGGGCGGTCGGGACCACCGGCGTCGGGGAGGGGCCGACCCGCTGGATCAGCACCGCGGACGGGGTACGGCAGGCGCTCGCCCGACATCGTCAACGGACTTCGGACGCATCGACGTCCGCCGACCGACGGCATGCGCCGGGCCCGCCCGCTGCGGCTACCGGCATGTGAGATGTCGGAGTCGCATCGTGCTCCGGCTCGGACCAGGCGTCGGCCGGACCCGGCACCGCGTCGTACGCCCGAACCGGTCGGGGCCGACCCCGCACCCACGCTCCCGGGGCCGCGACACCCCTCGGGGACCGGCCTGCCCCGGGCAGCGGCCCGCGCCGCCCGACCGTGCTCCGGTCGGGCGGCGCGGGGCGGCTGACGCGTCGGGGCGACGCGGGAGGGCGGCGGTTACCTGACTGCGGGGACCCGCAGGACACCCACCTCACCGACGTTGCCGGCCACGTCGACCGCGCGGTAACGGACCCCGTGCGCCAGGTCGTCCAGCGGCACCGGCCCGGTCCAGGTGGTCCACTCCCCACCGTCGAGGCGGTACTCCACCCGGGCCACCCCGGAGTCGCCGTCGCGACCGGTGACGACCAGCGTGCGGCCCGCCAGCGTCGCCTCGGCGGTCGGTGCCACCCGGTCCACCTGCACCGACACCGACCACGGCTCGCTCCAGAACAGGTTGACCCCCTGCGCCCGGTACTGCACCGTGTGCCGGCCCGCCGGCAGGGCCACCGGCTCCCGGTACGGGAACCAGCCTCCCCCGTCGATCTGGTACTCCACCAACCGGATCAGCTCGCCGTGGGCCAGGGTGAGGGCGGCGTTCGCGCCGTACCAGCCGTCGGCGCCCGGGTCGGTGATCCGCAGCCGGGGCTGCCCGCCCCGATAGCGCAGCGGCTCGACGCCGCTGAGCGTGGGCACCACCGGCCTGATGGTGCCGTCGTCGGCGAAGTACAACCGGTCGATGGTGGTCTCCCGGTGGGTGCCGTCACCGCCCGGGATGGCGAACCGGTGGTACGCCACGTACCAGTCGTCGGTACCGGGCACCTGGATGATCGAGTGGTGCCCGGTGCCCAGGATGCCCTGGCTCGGGTCCTTGGTGAGGATCTCCCCCTTGCTGGTGAACGGCCCGAGCGGGCTGCTGCCGATGCCGTAACCGACCCGGTAGTTCTCGCTGCCGGTGTCGTCGATCGACCAGGACAGGTAGTAGACGCCGTTGCGCTTGTGCATGAACAGGCCCTCGCGGAAGCCGGTGAGCCCGGTCAGCCGGACCCGCCTGCCGACGTCGTACGAGACCATGTCGTCGTTCAGCGGCACCACGTACGGGGTGCCGTTGCCCCAGTACAGGTAGCTCTTCCCGTCGTCGTCGGTGAACACCGCCGGGTCGATCTGCTGGGCGTTGCCGTAGTCGGCCTTGCTCACCAGGGGCCGGCCCCGCGGGTCCACGAACGGCCCGAGGGGCGAGTCGGCCACCGCGACGCCGATGTTCTGCTGCGCCGAGAAGTACAGGTAGTACTTCCCGTTCTTCTCGATCGCGGCCGGCGCCCAGGCGTTGGTGTCCGCCCAGCTGATGTCCGGCCCGAGGTCGAGGATGGTGTCGTGGCCGGTCCAGTCGACCAGGTTGCGGCTGGACCACACGGTGAACGTCGAGCTGCCCCAGCCGGGGAAGCCGTCGGTGGTGGCGTAGATGTAGTAGGTGTCGCCGAACCGGACGATGTTCGGGTCGGCGTTGAAGCCGGGCAGCACCGGGGTGTTCATCGGCACCGCCCGCACCGTCCACACCCGGCTGGCCCCGGCTGCGCTGGTGACGGTGACCGCCACCGGCCGGGTGTAGTTGCGCGGCCCGGCGGGCTTGACGGTGGAGGTCGGCGCGACCAGGTAGCGCGGGGCGAGGCTGGTCAGGTCGGTGCCCGGCCGGACCGGCAGGGTGATGGTGCCGGTGGCGGCGTCCACGATGGCCGGCACCTTCAGGCTGTCGAGTTCGACGGAGACCACGCTGGTGCCGTTGCTGCCGAGCGCGGCGACCTCGGCGTCGGTGAGCGCCCGGTTGTAGAGGGAGAAGTCGCGGATCCGGCCCTTGAGGTAGCGGTCGCTGGCGTACTGGGAGCGGCCCAGGTAGTTCGCGGTGGTCCGACCGCCGCCGATGTCACCGGGGGCGACGGTCAGCCCGGTCTTCTCGGCCACCCGCACCCCGTCCAGGTAGATCCGCGCGGTGCCGGCCCGGTTCAGGGTGTACGTCAGCGTCTTCCACGCTCCCCGGGGGACCGCCCGACCACCGGTGACGGTCTGTTCGCCGGTCCAGTTGCCCAGGCTGATCGAGGTGCGGTAGTCGTTGCCGGTGGTGAACAGGTAGCCGTTGCCGACGCCTGCGGAGTCGGTGTTGCCGAGCCCCCAGACGAAGTACGGGGTGGCCTGGTCGGCGGCGATGTTCACGTCCATCGACACGGTGATCTCGTCCAACCCGGCCATGATGTTGTCGGGCAGGTCGACGTGGCCGTTGGTGCCGCCGAGGGTGAGGCTGCCTGCGTCCCACCGGGCGTCACCGGCCAGCGTGGCGTGGTGGCCGTTGCCGGAGTCGTCGGTGACCGTGCCGCCGCCTGCCTGGTCGAGCCGGTAGTGGGCCACCACCCCGTCGGCGTTGGCGCTGACCGGCGGCGGCGCGTCGTTGAGCGCGTCGAGTTCGGCACGGGTCACCGGGATGACGGTGCCGTGGCGGGGGCTGGCCGGCAGCCGGTAGGAGGCCGGCACCTTCCAGTTCGGCTTCGCCAGGTCGTCGGTGCCCAGCGGGATGTAGCCCCGGCCGCCGTACTCGTCGACGAAGAGGTAGTAGCGCGAGCCGGAGGTGTCGCCGGGGTTGGCCTTGAAGACGGTGGGTCCCTCCACGGCGGAGGTGCCGGCGTCACGGCCGATGCACGAGTCGAGCATCGTCCACGACGGTCGGCCGGGCAGGTCGACGGCGGTCAGCGAGGTCGACCTCTCCTGGATGATGTCGGAGCAGCCGGTGCCGCCGCCGCCCTCGTCCTTGGTGAACCGGTAGTAGGTGTCGCCCTCGCGGATCATCGTGGAGTCGATCCGCGACTCGCCCCGGTCCTGCCAGATCGTCGCCGGGCTGAACGTGACGAAGTCGCGGGTGGTGGCGGCCAGCATCCGGTTGTACGTGTTGCCCGTGTGGTTCGGGTCGTTCTCGGCGAACAGCTTCGAGGCCCAGAAGACCAGGTACTCGCCGCGCTCGGCGTCCCAGTACGCCTCGGGCGCCCAGGTGTTGCCGGCGGTCGGCGGGGAGACCTCGACGTGCCGCTGCGCCGACCAGTTGACCAGGTCGGTGGACTCCCACACCTCCAGGTAACGGCTGCCCCGGCGCTGGGCGGCGTCCCAGTCGCCGTTGCGGCCGATCGACAGGTCGGTGGCGATCAGGAAGAACCGGTCCCCCTCCGGGCTGCGGATCAGGAACGGGTCGCGCAGGCCCCGGGTGCCGTACGTCGACTCCAGTTTCGGCTGGCCGCCGTTGACCTCGGTCCACTGCAGGGCGTTGTTGCCCCGGCTGGCGGCGAAGTAGATCTTCTCCCCGGCGATCGAGTTGCCGGTGAAGTAGCTGAACGCGTAGCCGGCGTACGGCGCGGGGGCCGGCAGCTCCCGAACGGTCAGCGGGATGGTCCGTTCGGCGGTGGCGCTGCCGACGGTGACGGTGGCGGTCACCGGGACCGTGACGTCGCCCGCGCCGTGCGCCGGGCGACGGACCACGCCGTCGGGGGTGACCACCTCGGGCCGGGCCGAGCGCCAGGCGACCGTCGCGCCGTGCCGGCCGGTGCCGGGCATGGTCAGGTTGCCACGGACGTCGTCGGCGTGCACCAGGGACAGCGCGGCGGCGGCCGACTCGGCCCGGGTCTGGTCGGACTCCTCGGGTCGCACGATCGCGGCGACCTCGGCGGGGGTGAGCGCCCGGTCGTAGATCCGGAAGTTCGCCACCCGTCCCTTGAGGAACCGGTCGGTGGCGTAGGTGGACCGGCCTAGGTGGTTGCTGGTGGTGACGCCGTTGCCGACGGCGCTGGGCGGCACGGTGACGGCGGTGTTGCGGGCCACCTGCACACCGTCGGCGTAGAGGGTGCCGGTGGTGCCGGTCTGGGTGTAGGTGACCGACTTCCAGACCCCCCGGGTCAGGTTGCCGCCGGCGCCGGTGACCTGCTCGCCGGCCCAGTTGGTGGTGGTGATGCCGGCGCGGAACGCGTCGCCGCTGGCGAACAGGTAGCCGGTGCCGGCGGCAGAGGTGGCCGGGTTGCCCAGACCCCAGAGGAAGTACGGGGTCTGCTGGGTCGGGTCGACGAGGACGTCGACCGCGACGGTGAGCGACGACCGGCCGGCCAGGATGTCGTTCGGCAGCTTGACGTGGTCGTCGACGCCGTCGAGCAGCAGCCCGTCCGGGCCGGTCCAGGTGCCGCCGCCGACCAGGGTGCCGTCGTTGCCGTGGCCGGAGGTGTCGGTGATGGTGGTGCCGGTGCGCTGGTCGAGGTCGTAGCGCAGCAGCAGCCCGTCGGTGACGTCGGCGGCAGCCGCGTCGGCCGGGGTCGCCACGGCGGGGGTCAGCGCGGCGACCAGGGTGAGCAGCGTGGCGGCGGCGAGGGTACGGGTGCGGCGGGGGGTGGCGGCGTGGTGGTCCCGGGGAACTGCTGAGCGCATGGGGGATTCCTCGGTGTCATGTGAGCGTTAACAGGCTGGAATTGTCAACGCAACAATCAGACTCCGTCAAGGAGGTGGACCCCGCCGATGCGCTGCGCTCACGCCCGCTCACCGCAGGGCGACCCGGGGGGCCCTTGACGCCGTCGAGCGACCCGAAACCACCCCGCCGACCTACTTGATCTTGCGAGTGGACCGGACCACGATGTCCGCGTACTCCGGGTGCCGACCCAGCCAGTCACCGAGGAACGGGCAGATCGGCACCGCCGTCCGGCCCCGGGAGCGGGCGTCGTCCATGACCGCGCGGGCCAGCGTCGACCCGACGCCCCGACCCTCAAAGGCTGAATCGACCTCGGTGTGCGTGTAGGCGATGATGGTGCCGGTCAACTGGTAGGTGACCACCCCGGCCAGCGTTCCGGTCTCGTCGCGCGCCTCGAACCGCTCTCGGTCCGGCGCGTCTGTCACGGTGAACTCCACCGGACCATCCAAACACGCGACGGCGGGGTCAGGATCGCAGCGTGCGGCTCGGCGGCTGGCCGTAGGCGGCCCGGTAGTCGGTGGCGAAGCGCTTCGCGTCCGTGAACCCCCAGCGGGCGGCGATCGCGGCCACCGTGTCGCCCGCCGCCGGGTCCCCCCGGAGCAGGTCCTCGTGGGCGCGGCCCAGCCGAACCCGGCGGGCGTACCGGGCGGGGGTGGTGTCCTGGTAACGGCGGAACGCGTACTGCAACCCTCGGGCGGAGACGCCGGAGGCCTCGGCCAGCTCCGCCAGCGACACGTACCGGTCGCTGTGCGCCTCCACGTGGTCCATCGCCCGGCGTACCACCGAGGGCGCGATGTCACCCGGGCCGCGCGGCTGGGGTACGACGGCGGCGCTCGGGAAGACCGCCAGCGCCGCCGCCGCCAGCATGTGCCGGACCTGCTCGATGACCAGCGGGTTGGTGGCCAGGGCGAGGTCGGCCAGCACCACCTGCCGCACGTACGCCAGCGTCCCCAACCAGTGCCGCTCCAGCCCGACCGAGACCGGACGGGTTCCCACGAAACGCACCCGCCCACCGCCACCTCCGGACCAGGTGTGGGCGACCTCGTCGACCAGCGACGTCGGCAGCCCGACGGCGAACGACTCAACGGCGTCGAACTCCAGCTCCAGCATCTGCTCCGCCGGCAGGAGGGCCACCTGGCCGGGCGCGAGCCGGTGCACGTCCCGGCGGTCGCTGACCGACAACCGCCCGTCGCGCACGTGCATGATGTTGACCAGTCCGTGCGCGACACCCTCCACCCGGATGCGCGCCGAGTACCGCAGTCCGTGCAGCGTTACATCGCCGAGCATGGCTCTCATGCCCCGCAGTTGCGCCCCCTCGGCCCCGAACTCGGACACCGCGACGGTGACGTCGGCGAACGTGGCCCGCAGGAACGCGCGCACCTCGTCGGCGTCGGTCATGGTGTACCGCTGCCAGGGCAATGGCTGCACCCCGGCCTCGGGATCGGCTTCCACGGCTGGTCGCGCCGTCGATCGCCGGGAAAGGGGCGGCCGGTAGCCAGCCATCCGGTGCCCTCCCGTGGCCACGCCGCCTGGCAACGCACCGGGCAGCAGAAATCCAATAATGCCGCACTATAGGCGACATCACCGATCTGCTACCTGCCCTACCCCGGATCGGACACTCTAATCACGCTACATATTCGCGATTCGCGCACCAAGGTGGTGAAAGACGAAGGTAGAACAGATCCAAGCAGCGCGAAAGCAAATTTCTCGCTCGCGAGAAAAGGTTGCGGCACACGAAGAAGTCAGGTCGAAATCACCCCGGCACACACCAGCCATCGCCCCCCGCCCGCCGGATACCGCTCTGGCCAGCGCAGATGACCCCCTCGACAGAGCACCGTGGACAGTAACCACAGCCGGGAACCGCTCCGACGCAGGCCGCCGCCGGCAGTCACCAGACGGTCGACGCGCGTCGGCCGACTTGCGCGGGATCCCCGGATAGGCAGCCACGACGCGCACAAGGCGCAATTCGCGGAACGAGACCGCCGAGCAGCGTGACCACCACGGTCTCCAAGCGTTAATTCCGACAACGGCAACGCCGCAGGAGTCCGATACCGGAAACACTCCATAGCAGCTACTATCGCCCCAAACGCCTTTCATGACCCGCAATGGGGTTTCTGGGCGTCCATCTACCGAAGCAGGGAACTGACATGGATTCACTCCGCGACCTCGACGGCACTCCCACCGCACCCGACGCCTCGGGCTACCGGCCCCCGACCGTCACCCGGCTCGGCACCCTCGCCGAACTCACCCAGGGCGGCACCGTCGGGCCCGACGACGGGCTGGGCGGCAACGGCGACGCCTCGCTGCTCTGAACCAACGGTGAGGGCCGGACGCCGATGCTGCGTCTCGTGCGGGCCACCCGACGGTTCGGTCACCGCAGTGTCTTCACCGACCTCGACTTCGAGGCGGCGGCCGGCGAACGGGTGCTCCTGGCGGGGCCCAACGGATCCGGCAAGACCACCCTGCTGCGGTGCCTGTCCGGCACGCTGGCCCTGAGTGCCGGGCAGGCCACCGTGGCCGGCCATCCGGTCGGCTCGCCGGGTGCCCGGCGCGCGACCGGCGTGTGCCTGGCGCCGGAACAGGGCCTCTACGAGCAGCTCACGGCACACCAGAACATCACGCTCGTCGCCCGGCTCCGGCTCCCCCGGCGGGCCGTCCGCGCCGCCGTCGACGCAATCGAGGAGGAGTTGGGCATCGCCCGCTACGCCAGCATGCCGGCCGCCCGCTGCTCGGCCGGCATGCGCGCCCGGATCAGCATCGCCCGGTCGCTCGTCGCCGCACCCGCGCTCCTGCTGCTCGACGAGCCGGGGCGCTCCCTCGACGAGGAGGGCCGGCGGTTGCTCTGGCAGACCATCGACCGGCGGACGGAGCTGACCTGTGTGGTCGCCTCCCACCACGCCGACGACGGCAACCGTTGCCAGCAGCGGCTCACCCTGGCGGCGGTCGGATGACGCCACGGGCCGGCACGCGTCTGCACCCCCGGCCGGCTCCGCCCGCCCCCGGCCCGGCTCCCCGGCCCGGGTCGGCGGGCGGTCGGGCCGTGCTCGCCCTGGCCCGGCGGGACCTGGGCGAGCGACAGCTGATCCGGCTGCCACTGCTGCTGGACCTCGTGTTCGGGGTGGTGAACCTGCTGGTCTTCCTGTTCATCTCCCGGGTGTTGACGCCACCGGGGGCGCACCGCCTGCTGGGCGCGACGACCTACTTCGACTTCGTCGCGGTCGGCATCACCTTCATGCTCGTCCTCCAGGCCGCGAGCACCCAGCTGACCTCGCGGGTGGCCCGGGAGCAACGCAGCGGCACGCTGGAGCTGCTGGCCGCGCAGCCGGTGCCGGCGTCCGCCCTCGCGGTGGGCACGGCCGCGTACCCTTTCCTGCTGGCGTTGCTGCGCGCCGGGTTCTACCTGGTCCTGCTGCACGCGCTGTTCGGCCTGCACACCGCGCGGGCCGACTGGTGGGGCGTCGCCGCGGTCCTGGTGGCCGGCAGCGCGGCGATGATGGGTATCGGCATCGGGTTGACCGCGTTCGCCGTTGCCGTCGGGTACGGCGAGAGCGCCGCCCGCCTGATGATCGTCGGATTGTCCTTCCTGTCCGGGACGTACTTCCCGGTGGCCGCGCTTCCCGGTGGCCTACCCACCCTGACCGCCGTGCTGCCCAGCCGGATCGCGCTGGACGGCCTGCGCGCCGCGTTGTCCGGCGACGCCTGGGCCGGCTCCGCACTCACCCTGTTGGCCGCCACCGTGTTGCTGTTACCCCTGTCGACCTGGTTCTTCGGGCGCGCGCTACGGATCGCCACCGCCCGGGGAACCCTGACCCGTGATTGAGGTGCCCATGCTCCGTCCGACTCCGCTCGACATCGCGTCCGGCACCGTGCTGGGCGTGGGGCCGCCGACCCTGCGGGTCGTCCCCCCGGTCGCCCCGGACCCGCTCGCCGCGCTGGGCCAGGCGGTGCTGCCCGCGCTGCGCCGACCGCCGTGCGTGGTGAGCTTCTCCGGCGGGTTGGACTCGTCGCTGGTGCTCGCCGTGGCCGTCCGGATGGCCCGGTGGGAGGGCCTGCCCGACCCGGTCCCGATCACCTGGCGGTTCACCGGCGCACCCCGGGCCGACGAGTCGCCCTGGCAGGACCGGGTCGTCGCGGCGCTTGGCCTCGGGTCCGCATGGGAGATCCTGCGGGCCGACCACGACCTGGACCTGGTCGGCCCGGTCGCCAGCCGTTTCCTGCACCGTTACGGGGTACGGCATCCGGTGAACCTGCACCTGCACCTGCCGCTGCTGGAGCTGACCCGTGGCGGAAGCGTGCTCACCGGCCTCGGCGGGGACCAGGTGCTGTCGGGGTGGCGTCGTCCGCCACCCCGGTCGGCCCGGGCCCGCCTGAGCCGGGTCCAGGTCCTCGCCCGTGAGCTGTCGCGCCGGCACCGGCCGAGGCGGCTGTTCCCGTGGCTGCCGGCGGAGACGGCCCGGCAGGTCAACCGCGCGCTGCGGGCGGAGCAGCGGGCCGAACCGCGCCGGCTCGGCCCGCGCGTCGCGTGGCACCTCCGCCGCCGCGACCTGGTGATCACCCGGTCGGCGTTCACCGCCGTCGCCGAAGACCACGACGTCACCCCGGTCCACCCGCTGCTCGACCACGGGTTCCTGGACGCGCTCACCGCACTGGCCGGACGACGGCACCACACCTCCCGCGACGGTCTGCTCGCCGAGATCGTCGGCGACGCCCTGCCGCCCGAGGTCACCGCACCCCGCCGCAAGGCCCACTTCCGCGACGTCTTCCTGCGTACCCCGACCCGGGAGTTCGTCCGCTCCTGGGACGGCACCGGCGCGGACCCGGAGCTGGTCGACGTGGCCGCCCTGCGCGACACCTGGTCCCGCTGGCCGATCCCCGGCGGCACCGCCGCCCTGGTCCAGCAGCTCTGGCTGGCGACCACACCATCCCCGGCCCCTCGGTTCCCGACGCGGGCCACGCCGATCCGAGCGCTGCCACCGGCCGGAGGGCGACGCGCCGGAGCCGACGCGGAGGTGAGCGGATGAGCCGGCCGGAGACCGTACACCGGGTGGACCCGACCCGGGTGGCCTGGCGGCAGGCCGGCGACGAGGTGGTCGTGCTGGACACCGACCGCTCGGTCTACTTCGGACTGGACCGCTGCGGGGCGATGCTGTGGCAGCACCTGGTCGGCGGCGCGACACAGCAGGAACTGGTGACCGTGCTGGTCGCCGACATCGCCGTGGATCCGGACCGGGCGAGCGCCGATGTCGCGGCCTTCCTCGACGACCTGCGCCGACACGGCCTGCTACCGGGGCCGTGACCCGCTGTCGGCCCGCCAGCCCGACCGGCCCGGATGACCCGACGTCAGGGCCGACCGCCAGGCCCGGGTGGCCGGCGTCAGGGCCGTTCGCCCAGCCAGGCCGGCGGGGTGGGCCGGCGGAGGATCTCCACCATGGCCTCCCGCTCGGCGTCGGTGTCGCCGTCGAGCCAGGCGTGGGCGTGGAAACCGGTGCTCGGGGCGGTCACCCCGATCACGACCGTCCGGGCGACCAGCTGAGCGCCGTACCAGCGTTGCCGCACCAGGGAGCGTTCCAGGCAGTTGGCCCCGGTGCGGCGCAGCACGCCGAGCACCACCGCGCGGTGGGCGGCCGCGCCGGGCGGCGGGGCCGGCAGCCGCAGGTCGGTCATGCCCTGCCGGGCGAGCTGCCGACGCGCCTGATGCACCGCCCGGCCCGTCCAGAGGGCCGTCCGGGCCGCCGGCAGGCCACCCCGGCGCAGCGCCCGCGCCATGGCACGCAGGGTCGACCGGTGCCGGTCAGCCATGGCGGGAGCGCCGCGCCAGCCGGGTGGCGGTCCGCAGCTCCCGCACCGCCGTCGGCAGGCTGACGACGTGCCGGGCGAAACGCAGCAGGTAGGCGGCCGACAGGCCCACCGGACCGCGCCGGGCCAGCCGGCTGCCGTGCCGCATCGCGGTGGGTGGTGGCAGGAGGTACGGCACCAGGTGCCGCCACCGGTCCCGTCCGGTGGGCAGCTCGGCGAGCCGGGCCAGCACGTACGCGGGGCCGGAGACCCGACGCACGGCGGCCCACTGCGTCCGGCTCGTCTGCCGGGGCAGGCCGAGGCGGTCCGCCAGCTCCGCGCCGCCCGGAGCCAGGCGCAGCCCGAAGCCGAACGCCGGCACCGCGCCGGTCTGTCTGGCGAGCACGGTGGCCGCCCGCCACACCTCGACCGGGAAGACCACCAACGCACGCCGCAGATCGGCGTACGGCCGGTCGGAGCGACCGGGCATCGCGGCGTGCACGGCGACCAGCAGGGCGGTGGCGGCCACGTCGGGTACGGCGACCGTGCCGCCGGCCAACGGCAGCCGCTGCGCCGACGCCGACAGCAGGGTCCAGAACGCCTGCGGGTCGGCCACCCCGTGAAAGCCCCGGTGCAGGTCGACGACGAGCGGTGCCGGGCCGGGCGCGTACCAGGGGCGCTCATACCAGAGCAGCCGGGGATCGGGGCGGCCCGGCGGCAACGCGCTGCGGAAGCCCGACCCGGCGAGAAGCGCTTCGGCGCGGTCGAAGTCGTCCGGCGCGACCAGCAGGTCGACGTCGGAATAGACCCGGCGTCCCTCGGTGCCGAGACGGCGGGCCAGCCCGGCCCCCTTGAGTAGGATGGCCGGTATCCCCCGGTCGGCCAGCCGGGCGCAGGTCGCCACGGCGGTCGCGTCGAGAGCGAGGTGCCGGACGGCCGCGCCGGTGGCCTGCGATGCGGTCATCGGGACGCCGCCACGGCCCGCGCGGCGGTCAGGGTCCGCTCGACCAGCCGCAGGGTCGGCCCGAACGCGGCCCAGTCACGCGGCCGGGTGAGGTCCCACGCCGGCAGGGCGGCGAGGCCCAGCAGGGCGGCCGGGTCGGTGGGCAACCGGTGCCAGGACCGGCAGCCGGCGAGCCGGGCCAGCAGCTCGGCCGGGGGCACCGGGGTCGTCGTCGGCGTCCGGCCCCAGCCGAGGAAGAGCCAGCCACCCAGCGGGGTCCGGTCGGCGATCGGCGGCAGGGCCACCCGCAGCCGCTCACCGGCCCGGACCGCCCGGGTGGACAGCGCCGGCCCCGGCACGGGTTCCCGCAGGTCGATGCAGCGCGGGCCGGCGTAGACCTCGGTCCGGTCGACCACCAGGATGTCGTCGGCGACCACCGGGACGTCCCGGGCGGCCAGGGCGGCGAGCAGGCTGCTCTTGCCGGCGGTACGCGGCCCGACCACCGCCCAGGCCCGCCCGGCGTGGACGAACGCGCCACTGTGGAACGTCTCCCGGCCGGCCCACCGGTTGAAGACCGTCGCCACCGGGGCGAGGTAGGGGTGGGCGAGCACGTCGGGGGCGAGCGGCGGGCCGTGGAAGGTGGCGGTGCCCCGCCGCCGGTCCACCGCGAGGGTCCGCCCGTCGACGAGGACCCGTACCCCGCCGTCGAGGTCGATGGGGACCGGGGGTGGCGGCACGACGGTGGTCTGCCGGACGCGTACCGCCGGACGATCCGGGTGGGCCTCGGCCGGGGGAAGCTCCTCGACCTCGTCCAACCCGTGCACGCACAGCCCGTAGACGGACCGCCCGGTCGCCCCCATCGCTCCCCCGTTCATGTCCTGGTCAACGACCGTCGTCGGCGCAGCGGTGCGGGTGGCGGTCATGGTGACCCGCCACCCGCACCCCTGCTGCGACAGTGCCTCAGCGCACGGTGCCGGTGATCAGGCTCAGCTTCTTCGACTCGGCCAACCGGCGGGCATCGAGCGCCCGCTGCCTGGCCGAGGTGGCCGCCTTGGCCTTCTTCGCCGCCTTGCCGGCGCCCGCGATGGTCGGGGTGTCACCGGTGCCGAGCGCGTCGATGTCGTACGCGATCCAGAACGTGCCCGGCGTGTCGACGGCGAAGGTGAGGGCGATGTGCACCTGCCCACCCGGCCGCAGCCCGCCCAGGTCGAACGGGACGGTCAGGGTGCTGGCCAGCCCGCCGCCGGGCGGGCTGGTGGCCGGCGCATCCATCGACAGGTTCCGCACCAGCAGGGTCTGACCGGTGCTGATGGTGATCGAGCTGGTCGGGTTGACCGGGTTGACCAGCCGCATGTTGGAGTGGATGGCCGGGGACGACCCCCCGGGCAGCGGTGCCCCGTTCTCCTGGCTCAGGGCGGTGATCCGGACCCGGGCCTGGGTGATCGGCGCGCTGGACCGGTTGGTGATGGTCCGCCGGATGATCAGCGTTCCCGGGCTGCCGTTGACCCGGACCCGGTTGGGCGCGACGCCCTGGGCGACGCCCGGGTCGAGCAGCGTCGACTGCATGGCGGTGTTCTGCTGGTAGGTGCCCAGGCTGTTCTGCGGCGACGGGGTGCCCAACGCCGACGGCACCCCGTTGATCGGGCCGAGCACGGTCGCCACCAGCCGGAAGTCCGCCGCGTTGTCGTTGGTGTCCTGTGGCTTGCCGCCGAGGCTCAGCCGGACCCACGCGTGGTTCACGAACGGTGGGCTGCCGAAGGTCGGCAGCGGGGTGCCCTCGACGAAGCCCGGCGTGGAGCCGGCCGCATCGGTGACGGTGTGTGCCGTGTCCGGCGCCACCAGCCGCAGGCCGCCCTGGCCAAGGCCCGACACGACCAGGTCGGGCTGAATGTTGGGCAGCGAGTAGGTGGGGCCCACCACCAGGAAGCCGCGGCGCGGTGGGAGCGGTCGGGCGCTGCCCGGAACGACCACGACCACCCCGCCGGGGGCCTCGATCCGGAACCCGGCGATCGGCAGGTCGAGCGCGGTGGTGTTGGTGACCGTGACGTACTGGTCGGCGAGGCCGGTCAGACCCGACTGGGCGAACTGGTTGATCTCCAGTTGCTCCCGCAGGGCGGAGACCTCGACCGTGACCGAGTTCGACACCACCTCGGCGTTCGGATCGACCCCGTCGTACTGCACCCGGAACTGGTTGAGGCCGAAGGCCGGCATCTGCAGGTCGAACGAGGCGCGGTTGAGCGCCACCGGGAACGTCCCGAGCCGGGTCTCGATCCCGTTGGGCAGTGCGTCGATCAACGTCACCGCCCCGTCGGCCTGACCGGGCCCGATGACCACCTCGAAGTGCACCGGGGTGCCGAAGGTGGTGGCGTTGGTGGAGGCGGTCAGGGTGACCACGCTCTGGGGCTGCACCACCAGCCGGATCGGCTTGGTGGCGCTGAAGCCGTTGGCGTCGGTGACCCGGATGGTCGCCGGGTAGGTCCCGGCGAAGGTCGGCCGGCCGGAGATCAGGCCGGTGGCCGGGTCGAGGGTCAACCCGGGGGGCATCGACCCGTCGGCCAGTCCCCAGACGAACGGCGCGGTGCCGCCGACGACGGTGAGCAGGTCGGCGTAGATCGCATCGACCTCGGCCAGCGGCGGCGGCGGGAAGACCAGGGTGGGTGCCTGGTTGACGGTCAGCACGATCAGCCGGGTGCCGGAGCGGGCCGCCGCGTCGACCACCCGGATCACCACCGGGTACTGACCGGCGGTGGTCGGCACCCCGGAGATGCCGTTGGTGACCGGGTTGAGGATCAACCCGGGGGGCAGCGCACCGGAGGCCACCGACCAGGTGAACGGGGGCACGCCGTGGGTGACGTTCAGGGTGGCGACGTAGGCGATCCCGACGGTGGCGTCCGTGGGGGCGTCGAACAGCAGCGTCGGCGACACGTTCGCGGTCACCACCGCCGACTGCGCGGACTCCGGGCCGGTGCCGGCGGCGGTCCGGGCCGCCACGGTGAAGGTGTACGTGGTGGTCGGGAGCAGGCCGGTCACCGTGTTGGTGGTGGCCGGACCGAACGACTGCGCGGCCTGGCGCACCCCGCCGACGTACGGGTGGACCTCGTAGCCGGTGATCGGCGAGCCGCCGTCCGGGCCGGGGGTCCAGCTCAGCACCGCCGAGGCGGTGTCCGCGGTGACCGCGATGATGGTCGGGGCGCCCGGCAGGGCGAGCAGCTTGGCCGCCTTCGAGCGTGGGCTGGCCGGGCTGGTCCCGGCGACGTTCTTCGCGGCCACGGTGAAGGTGTAGCTGCCCCTCGCCGTCAGCCCGGAGACCTTCCGGCTGGTCGTCGAGGCGTCGAAGGAGACCGAGCGGGTCTTCTTTCCGTCCCGGTAGGCGGTCACCGCGTACCCGGTGATGGCGGTGTCCGGCGAGGCCGGTGCCTTCCAGGTGACCGTGGCCGTGGTGCGGAAGCGGGTGGCGGTGGGTGCGGCCGGGGCCGCCGGGGGTTTCGGCCGGGCCGCCACGGTGGTGGCCGGCGCGGCAGGAAGCGGGCGGTGGAGTGTGGACGCCGGGGGCGGGACGGACCGGCCGGGGTCACGCGCCGAGGCGGAGGTGGGTGCGGTGAGCAGGCCGACGAGCAGCAGCAGGGCGGCGACGAAGGCCGCCCGTGGGTGGAGACGGTGCACCAGGGACATGAAGTGTTCTCCCTCTTCGGGGGGGCGGTGGGCCACCCACGGAGGAAGGGACGAGACAGCGGTTCGGCTCTGGACCGCGTGCCCGATGCCCCCGTACCGCGACGGTGACCGGCGGAAATCGACCCGCTCCCCGCCGTCGGCGGGTAGTGGAATCTCGCTCCGTTCCTACCAGTTTTCGCAGCTCAGAGGTGTTCTGCCAGGGCACGGTTCGGGCCCTGCACAGTGGTCGCGCGGGCAGCGTCGCCTACCTGACACTTCGCTGCTGCGCGTACCGGAACTGCGGTTTCCGCCGCCGGAACCGGTGCCCGACCCGGCCGGCCAGGGCGTCGAGGCGGTCCGCCCGATCCGCGACGAGATCCGGGCCCGGGTGGAGCAGCTCCTCGCCGACCTGCGACCGGCCGGCTGAGCCCGACCACTGTGGGTTAGAGTCCGGCCGCATGGAAGGCACCACGCTGCGCACCGCCCGCCTGGAACTCCGCCCGGTACGGGACGAGGACGTCGACCGGATCCTCGAATACCGCAACCTGCCCGAGGTCACCTACTGGCTGCTGCGTACCCAGGTGGAGCCGGCGGCGTTCCGGGCGGCGTGGCGGCGCGCGGCGGCGGACCCCGACGACCACAGCATGGCGGTGACCCTGGCCGGCCTGGTGATCGGCACGGTCTCGCTCGACGTGGTGGACGGGATGGGCCAGCCGGGCATGCCGGCACGCACGGAGGCGCAGCTCGGCTACATCTTCGACCCGGCCCACGGCGGCCACGGCTACGCCACCGAGGCGGTCGCGGCGATGGTGACGCACGCGTTCGCCGGGCTGGGCGTCCGCCGGATCACCGCCGGCTGCTTCGCCGACAACCTCGCCTCGGTACGGGTGCTGGAGAAGGTCGGGATGCGTCGGGAGCAGCACGGCGTCGGCGATTCCTGGCACGCCGAACGGGGCTGGGTGGACGGCTACACCTACGCGCTGTGCATCGACGCCTGGCCCGGGACGCCCCGCTAGAAAGGGATCACGGCGACTGCGGTGGCCTGGCCTTCTGCGGGTGGATCGTCTCGTGGCGGGCCAGCATGGCGACGAACTCGACGATCTTCCGCTCGCGGGTCTGCGCCCGCTTCACCGCGTTGAGGCGGTGGCTGAGCGCGAACCGGTTGGCGCTGGTGAGCACGTCGAACATGGCCTGGGCGGCCGGTACGGCGGCGATGGCGGCGAGCAGGTCGGCCGGCACCTCGACCTCCGACGGCGGGGCGTAGGCCGCCGCCCACCGCCCGTCGGCCTTCGCGGCCTCCACCGCGGCCCGCCCCGAGGGCTGCATCCGCCCCTGCTCCTCCAGCCGCGCCACATGGGCGACGTTGCGTTGCGACCAGATGCTGCGCGGCCGGCGGGGGGTGAACCTGATCCACGAGGTCTCCAGGTCCCGTTTCCGGGCCTGGCCGTCGATCCAGCCGAAGCACAGGCCCTCGTCGACCGCCTGCTGCCAGGTCAGCGTGGTGACCGTGCCGCCCTTGCGGGTCAGGGCGAGCCAGACGCCCGGCGAGGTGGCGTGGTGAGCCGACAACCAGGCACGCAGCGCGTCCGCGTCGGCGACGATCAACTCATCCAGTTCGGCGCTCACCATGACGGCAGGTTAGCCGCCACGGGTGACAGACCCGCCCGGGTCGGTCCCGGCCCGGGCATCCGTCGGCACCACCCCGGCGACCGGCGGACAGGTTTCCCGGCCGGCGTGCTCAGGACACCAGCAGGCGTAGGCCGAGCTCGGCGGTGTCGCGGCTGATGAGGTCGCGGTTGCGCTGCGTCCACCGGCCGGAGGCGAGGTCCGCCCGCAGCATCCGCACGGCCCTGCGCTCGGCCTGCGGCCCGACCCTGGTCCAGACCGACGTCGCCCGCCGCACCGGCTCGTCCAGGTAGGCTTCGGGCCGCCGCCAGTACGCCTCGAAGAGACCGTCGGCGCAGTCCCACGGGACACCCACCGGCTCGGCGCGGCCACCGGTCGCGCGGGCCAGGTCGGCCAGCGCGGGCCAGCCGACGAGCAGTCCCGCAAACTCCGGCAGGTAGTCGCGGGTCAGCCAGAACCGCTCCCGCCAGCCGGTGTCGTCGGCGTCGTAGGTGAACACCACCACCCGACGGGCCACCCGTCGCATCTCCCGCAGCCCGGCGACCGGGTCCGGCCAGTGATGGACGGTGCTGACCGCCATCGCGGCGTCGAAGGACCGGTCCGCGAAGGGCAGGTTCTCGGCGGCGGCGGCCACGCACCGCGCCGCACCCGGGGGGCGCTGCGCCCGCATCACCGCCGACGGTTCCACCGCCGTGACCTCGCGGTCGGGTGGCTCGTAGGAACCGGTGCCGGCCCCGACGTTGAGCACCGTGCGGGCGTCACCCAGCGCCGCCCAGATCCGGGCGGCGATCCGGGGCTCGGTACGCCGGGTCGCCGGGTAGGCCGCGCCGATGGTGTCGTACAATCGCGCGCCGAACACCCGCAGTTGCTCCTCCGGCGGCGTCGCAATCCCCATCGCCCGCGCCTCCAGTTCCCGGTCGATGGCCGTCACCATGGCGGCGGCCCGGTCGCGCTGGTCCGCCAGCAGACCGCGCAGCCGGCACAGGTGCGCGACCGGGTCGGTCGTCGGGTCGTCCACCAGTGCCGCGATCTCCCGCAGCCCGAAGCCGAGCCGCCGGTAGCCGAGCACCTCCCGCAGCCGTCGCACGTCGCCCGCCGAGTACGCCCGGTGCCCCGCCGGAGTGCGGGCGGACGGCGTCAGCAGGCCGATCCCGTCGTAGTGGTGCAGGGTGCGGACGGTGACCCCGGCCAGCTCCGCCACCCGTCCCACGGTCAGGTGTTCCTCCACGGCTCCGACTATCCGCCATGACGCCACGTGAGGAGCAAGCGTCGCGTGCACAAGGTGCGGGCCCGCCTCCTCCGGTGCCGGAGGAGGCGGGCCCGCACGGTCGTCGAGGTCGCGCCGTCGGCCGTCAGGCCACGGTGCAGGGGATGCCGTTGAGGGTGAACGCGGTCGGTTTGGCGGTGTTGCCGGTGTGGTTGGCCTGGAAGCCGATCTCGACGGTGGCGCCGGGGGCGATCGTGCCGTTGTAGCTGACGTTGCGGGCGCTCACCTGACCGCTGGTGGGCGAGATGGTGGCGCTCCAGGCCGACGTGATGGACTGGCCCGACGGCAGGGTGAACACCAACGTCCAGCCGTCGATCGTCGACGTGCCGGTGTTGGTGATGCTGATGCTGGCGGTGAAGCCGGAGTCCCAACTGTTCATCGTGTAGCCGACCCGGGGTCCGCTGCCGCCCGCCGTGGGGGTGGGGGTGGGGGTCGGGGTGGGCGTCGGGGTCGGGGTCGGCGTCGGGGTGCCCGTGGGCGTCACGGTCGGGGTGGGGGTCGGCGTGGTGCCGTTGACGCTGGTCACGAACGTCATCACGCTGCGCGCGGGCAGGTTGACGGTCAACGAGCCGTTGGACATGGTCAGCGCGCTCTGCGGGGCGACGTTGCGGCTGCCGTCGGTCAGCCAGTTCTGCACGCTGCCCGACGCGGTGGCGCCGGAGAGGGTGAACTGCTGGCTCACCGCCGAGGTGTTCTTGTTGACCGCGACGATGACCACGGTGTTGCCGCCCCGGTAGGCCGAGACGTAGACGTTCGACGCCGGGTTGGCCGTGGCGTCGACGCGGACGTATCCGGGCCGCACGAACCGGGCGAACTGGGCCATCATCGCGCCCCGCTTACTGATCTGGCCGTCCTCGCGCATGGGGCCGTAGCTGCGCCGCAGGTACCACCAGACGTACGTCTGGAACTCGGCGTCGACCATGGACCGGTGGATGTGCTCGCCGACGTCGAGCGCCTCCGGCCAGGCGTCACCCGAGTTCGCGTTGCTGTTCGGGTAGTAGACCTCGGTCATCCACAGTTCCTTGCCCGCCCCCTTCTGCTTGAACAGCGGGTACGGGAAGTTCGAGTACGAGGTGCCGTAGAGGTGGGCCCCGATGATGTCGACGTTGGCCAGTGCGGTGGCGTCGTTGAGGATCGGGTCCGACATCGACTTGACGTACTGGAACGACTCCGGCGCCATCACCCGGGTGCTGATCACCCCGGAGTTCTCCTTGAGGAACTTGATGATCTCGCCGGAGGTCCACCACGTCCAGTCGTGGGCGTAGTCGGGCTCGTTCTGCACGGAGATGGCGTAGAGGTTCACCCCGTTGTTGCGCATGTACACGGTGAAGTCGTTCAGGTACTGCGCATATGCGGCGTAGGAGCTGGCCCGCAGGCGCTTGGCGTTGGTCTGGCTGCCCCGGGTGAACGTCTCGATCATGCTGGCCGGGGGGTTCCACGGCGAGGCGAAGACGGTCACCCCGAGTTCGGCCGCGCGCTTGGCGGTGGCCAGGTCACGGCTCCAGTCCGCCTGGCTCTCGCCGACCGGGATGCGCAGCACGGAGAAGCCGAGCCGGCCCTCACCGGTGCCGAACGCCGTCTCCCGCTGGGCGGCGGTCAGGTCGCCGATCCAGCCGGCGTGGGCCATCGCGCCGTAGCCCTTGATCGTCTGCCGGGTCGCCGACAGGTTGATGCTCGCCGGGGCGGCGGAGGCCTCCGTGGCTCCCAGGGCCGCCGTGGCCGCCGCGACGGGCAGCGTGCCCAGCGTCGTCAGGACTACGCGACGGCTCAGTGTTTTCCGCTCGCTGGCCGCCGGCCCATTCTGATCCTGCGTCATTTCTTTCGTCCTCCTGGTGGTGGTGGTGGTGGTGATACGCGCCCTGCCGGTTCCATCGAGCCGGTCGGCACCGATCTGCTGCGCCGCCACGGGGATGACCTGGACGTCACCGTCGGCGTTTCGACAGCACATATCGACTGTGATAATTGTGAACGTTAACGGCCGGAGTTTAGTTTCCCCTTCCATAGGGGTCAAGCACGCCGGCCGCATCCGGGTCCGCACCGATCCCGCGCGTCCGATGGTCGTCGCACGCCGCCACGACGCGGGCGGCGACAGGGGGCGACCGGCGCGCACGGCCCGCCATCCGACGGTTGCTAACGTGACCGCCGTGACGGAGTTGGCGGACCTGGTCCTCACCCCCGACGAGCGGGCCCGGGGCATCGGGGTCGACAGCGTGCTGTTCGTGATGGACTGGACCGGCGAGGAGGAGCCCGGCGCCCTGGCGGCGTTCGTGGCCGGGCGGATCCGGGCCTTCGGGGCCCAGCCGGACGGCGTCGACACCGACGTCGTCCAGCGGGCCGCCGAGGCCGACCCGACGCTGGGCCGGGGCGACCTGCCGATCCGCCAACTCCACCACCTGTCCGGCGTGCTGGCACCGCTCGGCTTCACTCTCGCGGTGCACGACGACGGCACCGACAGCTACCCGGTGCTGGTCCTGCGGACCGGCGGGCAGCCGCCGACCGGGCTGACCCACCAGGGCCAGCCGGTACGGGACTGGGCCTCGCCACCCACCGAGACCCTGGTCAGCCTCGACTGCCCGGGCTGCGGGGAGATGCTGGTCTGGCAACTGCCCGCGACCGGGAGCCTCGCCGACGAGCACTGCGACTGCGGAACCGCGCTGTTCGACGCCACCGGCCGCCCACTGCCCGACGTCACGCTCCACGACTGAGTCGTTCCCGGCGGCGGACGACCACCGGGTAATGGGGTACGGCCACCCGGCGTGGTCCGAAATACCCGGCATAACGCATGGCACCCAGGGCCGGCCGGGACCGGTTCGATTGTGGCGGGATTCGCGACGACGGCGGGCAATTGATCTGACGTTCCCCCCTTTCCCCATAGTCGAACGGGAATGCCCTGCGGTAACTGTCGGGCCGGCGCGACTCGGTCCACCGCATGGTGGTGCGCGGGTCCGGCGTACCCCGACCGGCGCCGGCCCGACCGCTGCCGGCAGCCGTCCGGCTGCCGCCGCCCCCGCCGGTCGTCCGACGGGGGCAGGCGGCACCCCACCGGGGAGCGGGCCGGCCGGGCACCGGCTCCGCGAAACGTCCGACCACGCGCCGGTCCACCGGCCGGTTCCCGCACGGGCCCGACGTCAACGCCGGCCGTGCCGCCGCACGCTCAGGCCCCGGCGTCGACGCCGCCAGCCGGCGGACCGCCCGGCTGGGCACCATCCCGAGCACGGAGAGCACCACCAGCGCAGCGAGGATCAGCACGGTGTCGCGGGTACCGACCACCGCAGCGACCGGCCCGACCGCCACCTGCCCCAGCGCAATGGCCACGAACGGGCCCAACATGTCGTACGAGTAGACCCGTCGGCCGGGACGTGCTGGGCGATCGCGGGGCCCCGATGCGCTGGCCCGGCCGTCCACTGTCGCGCCCACGTACAGGGGCATTGACCTGCGTGGCTTCACGACGCCGAGATCAACATGTCACGTCCGCGACACGATCCGGCTCAACAGTGGGTCAACGTCGCCCACCCCTCAAGGAGCGTCATGGCCCCCACCCCACCGACCGACGCCGAGCTGGACGTCCTCATCCGCGCCCGGCTCGCGTCGCTCGGCATCGACCTCGACCAACTCCCACCCGGCACCACCGCCGACCCACAGACCGGCTCCCCCGGCCAGGCCACCGTGCTGGCCTCGCTGCGTTCGTTCGTCCGCAGCACGGTGGGCACGCTCGCCGCCTACCAGCCGCCCGCCCCGGCCGGCACCGACCCGGCCGTGGCCAAGGCGCTGTCCCAGCAGCCCGCGCCGATGCTCTACCCCTCGATCAGCACGGAATGGCGGAAGTGATGAGCACAGCCCCTGCCGACCACGGCGTCGACCGTCGCGCCTTCCTCGCCCGGACCGCCGCACTGGCCACCGCCTCGGCGGTCGGCGGCGTCGTCGGGCTGCCCGCCGTCGCCTCGGCGGCCGGCGTCACCCGCGCGGCGGTCGCCCCGCCCGGCCGCTACAACCCGGCGCTGGCCGTGCCGAACGCCTACGTCAAGCCGCGCCCGGAGGCGGTGGCCGACCCGACCGAGCTGACCATCGCCGAGGCCGCCTGGCTGATCCGGGCCGGCAAGCTCACCTCGGAGAAGCTGGTCGAGGCGTACCTGGCCCGGATCTCCCGCTACGAGCCGACCTACCAGGCGTTCAACCTGGTGCTCGCCGAGCAGGCGGTCAAGGCGGCCCGCGCGATGGCCCGCAAGCCGCACCGGGGCGCGCTGCACGGCATCCCGCTGGCCATCAAGGACAACTACTACACCGCCGGGGTGCCGACCACCGCCAGCTCCTACCTGTTCGCCGACTTCCGACCACCGTACGACGCCACGGCGGTGACCCGGCTGGTCACCGGCGGCGGGGCGATCGTGCTGGGCAAGACCCAGATGGGTCCGCTGGCCACCACCCGGGCCACCACCCCCGCCGGGGTGGTCACCACGGTCAACGCCTGGACCCCCACCAACCCGGCCACCGACCCCGGCGGATCGTCCACCGGCACCGCCACCGCCGTGGCGGGCCGGCTCGCCGCGTCCGGCACCGGCACCCAGACCGGCGGGTCGATCACCGCGCCGTCCAACGCGCAGAACCTCACCGGTCTCAAGCCGACGATGGGTCGGGTGTCGCTGCACGGGATCATCCCGCTCAGCTACACCCGCGACCATCCCGGCCCGCTGGCCCGCGACGCCAAGGACGCCGCCATCATGCTCACCGCGATGGCCGGTGAGGACCCGGCCGACCCGCGCAGCCAGGGCCTGCCCGAGGTGCCCAAGCTGATCGACGCGGCCACCCCGACCCACCAGGGCGGCAAGCTCAAGCTGCGGTGGAAGACCCGGATCGGGGTGCTACCCGGCTTCACCGCCGGCACCTCGGAGACCGCGCTGGCCCGGCAGGCGTACCTGGCGAAGCTCGCCGCGATCACCGGCGCGACGATCGTCGACGTGCCGCTGCCCGACGAGTGGGAGCTGCTCACCGGCACCGCGTTCAACAACGTACGGCTGCCGGAGCGCACCGAGCCGTTCCTGCCCTACCTGCGTACCGACCTGCGCGGCTTCGGGGTGTCGGTGACCGGCTGGTTGCAGGGGGCGCTGCTGGGTGGCGGCGAGTTCATCACCGGCCAGCGGGCCAAGCTGCTGCTGATGGAACGGGTGCTCGACCAACTCTTCGCCGGGTGCGACGTGGTGGTGCAGACCGGTCCGGTGCCGTTCGACATCCTCGGCCTGCCGGAGATCGGCTTCCCGATCGGGTTCACCGGCGCGGGCCTGCCGATCGGCACCATCCTCGGTGGCCTGCCGTACGGCGAGGACCGGCTGCTGTCGGTGGTCGCCGCCTACCAGGCGGTGACCGACTGGCACCTGCGCCGACCGGCCGACCCGCCGGCCGTCGCGGCGGCGGCGCGCAGCGCCGCCCCGGCCGGGCTGCGGCTCACCGCCGACGAGGTCGCCCACCTGTCCCAGTGACCGCCACGTCGTCCGCCCCGCCGGCGCAGGAGAACTTCTCCTACCACGGCGAGATCTTCCACTACGACAACGTCACCACCTACCCGAGGCCGTTCACCCCGGGCGGGCCGCCGATCC